>JAFTHT010000041.1 GCA_017457285.1 Oscillospiraceae bacterium
ATAAATTGTCCAAGGTGTTCATTTCGTCTTTGCGTTATTCAATTTACAAGGTACAGCTGCTATCCGCTCGCCGGACAGCTTGCATATTCTAGCACAGAACTTTTCATTTGTCAAGAACTTTTTTCGATTCTTTTCAAATTTATTTTTGTGCTATGTCTTGACCGCTCGCATCGGAGCGCCTCGCAACAGAACGCATTATACGTCATGTTTCACAAATTGTCAAGCATTATTTTTACATTTTGACAAAAAATTTGGGGCCTCTTTCGAGGCCCCGTTTTTCAGGTTATTCAACATCCACAATCAGGCCATAACCGCCGTCGCCCCGCTTATAAACCACCGCGAAGGCATCGTTGGCATCGGCATCCCGGAAGGCGAAGAAGCTGTGGCCCAGCAGGTTCATCTGCAGGACCGCCTCTTCCCGGCGCATGGGCTGCATATGGAACTGCTTGACACGGACGATGCTCAGATCCTCTTCGCTCTCCTCCGGCGCGAAGGAGGTTTCCTCCACGGTGCGGGAGAAAGCATCCTGCCGCAGGCGGCGGGCCAGGCGGGTCTTATTCTTACGAATCTGCCCCTCGATGGTGCCGACTGCGGCATCAATGGAGGCGAACATATCGGAAGTGCTTTCATGGGCACGGAACCAGGTGCCGGCACCGCGAACGGTCAGCTCCACATTGTTCCGGTTCTTTTCAACAGAGAAGACGACAAGTGCCTCGGCATCCTCCTCAAAATAACGGGCCAGCTTCATGACCTTTTTCTCGGCATAAGCATGGACATTGCCCGGAAGTTTCACTTTTTTCTCACTGTACTGGAATTTCATATGCGGCACTCCTTTCGTGTTTGCCGGTATTCCGGCTCATTATTACTATACCACGATTTGAGGATTCCGACAAGGGGTTTAGAAATCTTCTTCGTCCAAAAGGTCGGCCATGACCAGATCATAGACCTCTTCTGCCTTCTTTTCCATGAGCTGACTGAGCCGGTTGGCCTGCCGTTGATCCGGGGCCATGAGTTCCAGCTTCATTAACTCTCCCAAACCGTCCTTCAGGACCAGGGTCACGGAATAATCGCCGGAATCCCGGGGTGTCACCGCCACATCCACAATGCTGGAGCGGCGAATCTGCCGGTTGAACTGGGCCACGGCGTTTTCCGCCCGCTGTTTGACGGAGTAGGCAATGGATTCCGCCGTCAAATCCCCATCGTGGCGGCCCTTTTCAGTAATCACATATTTCTCCCCCTCCACTTCCTGCAGATGGCCGGATTTGACCATCTCGGGAATGGCGGTGCATACATCAAAATAGCTCAGGCAATCGTCCTGAAAGCTGACCTCATAAATTTGCTGAATCGTCATCGGAAACTGAGAACGGGCGGTGACATATAAAATCAGCACCTTCACGTCCATCATATCGTGAATAAATCCAAGTCGTTGCATCAGCATCACCTCTTACACTTATTATACAGAATCCCGCTGAAAAATCAAGCACCACCGCGCATCCTCCAACATATTCTGGCGTGAAGAGGTGATGACGATGAATGAGCGGATATTCTACGTCGCCGGTAGCTCCCCGGCTTTGGACATCGCTGTAAAGGAGCTGAAAACACGGGGCATAACCTTCGCCCAAAAGCCCACGAAAGCCGTAACCCATCTGCTGCTGCCTGTCCCCTGCCGGGAGGATGTCAGCGAGATATTAAAAAAATTATCACTGGATGTGGCCGTATTGGGCGGCTTTCTGGACAGACCGGAGCTGGCCGGATACCGCTGTATGGATCTGCTGCGGGACGAAGGGTACTTAGCTGCCAACGCCCAGATTACGGCCCAATGCGCCATGTCCATGGCCGGGAGCGCTCTGCCTGTCACCTGGGACGACTGTCCGGTGCTGGTAATGGGTTGGGGGCGCATCGGAAAATGTCTGGCCCGGCTTTTGAAAAACTGCGGCGCAGAAGTTTCCGTCGCCGCCCGGAAGGAGCGGGACCGGGCCATGATTGCCGCCCTGGGGATGGAGGCGGAGAATCCCGAAAAGCTGAGCTTTCTTTTGAAGCGTTATCGGGTCATTTTTAACACCGTCCCCTACCCTGTTTTGTCCGCCGATCAGGTGGAATACTGCCGGGGAGACTGTTTGAAGATCGATTTGGCCTCCCGGCCAGGCATTGCGGGAAGCGATGTCATCGCCGCCAGAGGGCTTCCGGCAAAATGCGCACCGGAAAGCTCCGGGAAACTGATTGCCCGGACAGTCCTGCGGCTTTGTGCCCAAAAGGAGGGAACATCATGAACGTAGGCTTCGCCCTGTGCGGTTCTTTTTGCACCTTTGATAAGGTTTTTCGGGCCATGGACCAGGTGGCAAGCATTCACACTGTGACTCCCATTTTTTCATATTCCTCTTATACCATGGACAGCCGGTTTGGAACCGCCGCCCAAAACATTGCCCGAGCCACCGATATCTGCGGCAGAAAACCGCTGCACACCGTCCCCCAGGTGGAGCCCATCGGGCCCCAGAAGCTGCTGGATATTCTGGTGATCGCTCCCTGCACCGGCAATACATTGGCAAAACTGGCTCACGGCATTGCCGATGGGCCGGTGACGATGGCGGCAAAAAGCCATCTGCGCAACGGGCGGCCTGTGCTGGTAGCGGTTTCCACCAATGATGCCCTGGCCGGTGCGGCGGAAAATATCGGCAGACTGCTGGCAAGGAAAAACTATTTCTTCGTCCCCTTCGGTCAGGACGATCCGGTGAAAAAGCCCACCTCCATGGTAGCAGACTTCACAAAAATCCTCCCTGCACTGGAAGCCGCCCTGGAAGGACGGCAATTGCAGCCCATATTGCTGTAAAGGATTGTTTGGCGTATCGAGTTGGGATGTCATTGCGAGGCCCGAAGGGCCGTGGCAATCTCCTGAGGGTTGCTCCCAGGTATCAAAAAACAACACTTTTGTGCATAACAGGAGGGGATTGCCACACCAGTCTGCGGACTGGTTCGCAATGACATGCGTTTATTTTGGTGCAATGCTTCCTCCGCTAAACAATCATTTACCACATCAGCAAAAAGGAACCTCCTGTTTCGGGAGGTTCCTTATAATCTTATTTCACAATAGCCGTTTTATGCTTCGGAAGGGCGGATAGCTTGCGGATACCCATGGCGCCGACCAGCATCAGGTATGCCGCCAGGGTGAAGCCGCCAATATAAATGATCAGGCTCACGGGATATGGCACCAGAGGCTGCACCAGAGAATAAATCGGCAGATGGGGGTCCTCGTGGCGGCTGAAGTAGAACATATTAAAGTAATGCTCCTCCGTCAGGCCTGTCATATGCCCCACCTCATTGAGAATCATAGCAACCAGAATTGCCACCGCAAAAACCGGGATGGCCTTCAAAATGGTCTTGTTCTCCACCTTCACATAGCCGCTATACATTAAATATATAGCAATGGAGATCATAGAACCGTGGCAAATAGAAGTCTGAATGTTAATGCCGATGGTTTCGATGAAAATGGAGGTCGGAATAATCATCACGATCAATCCCGCAAACAGGGCATAAGTGGCAAGATAGGCGCAGAGGCTTTCGTGAAGCTTCCCTTTCCGGGTCAGGCCCGCCAACAGCCCCACATACATCGGCGTGGAACAAAACTGCCAAGGGAATGCGTCCCATGCAAAATCGAAGGTGATGCCGTTTTCGTAGGAAAAGCTAAAATTGATGAGCTTATAAACCTCCAGCAGGATCACTAGCACGGATGTTCCAAGAACAATATGCCGAACCCGCTCCGGCGTGCCGTTTTTCTTATGCCAAAGGCCAAGACCAATACCGATTGCAATGGAAAGAGCAAAAACAATCAAATGAAATGCACCATAAGGCTGCGGCTCCGTCATATCCGCGTCCAGAATACGCAGCACATTTTGCCAAAAAGACACACAAACCGACCTCCTATTTCTATATCGGGAGGTATTATAGCACATTGTAACCGTTTTGTCACTAATTATTTACATCTTGTCACATTTATTTTGTAAAATCTTACAACAGCAACAAAAACCACTTCGCAGAGGGCCGATGTGGGCATCGGCCCCTACGATCATCTATTGGAACTTACAATTCCTCCGCCTCGTCCAGCCAAATTCTTGCGGCGGCGTCGCTGGGCATCTGCCAGTCGCCCCGGGGGCCAAGGCCAACGGAGCCCACCTTCACGCCGTCGGGCTGGCAATTGCGCTTGAATTGCTGGGTAAAGAACCGACGGTAGAAGTTTTTCAGCCATTTTTTAATGGTTTCCCCGTCAAAATCCCCCTCAAAAGCCCGGCAGGCCAGGGTATAAATCTTCGTCGGCGTAAAGCCGTAGCGCAGGGCGTAGTACAGGAAGAAATCATGCAGCGCATAAGGACCCACCAAATCCTCGGTCTTTTGGGCAATCTTGCCCTGGGCATCCGGGGGCAGCAGCTCCGGGCTGATGGGCGTGTCCAGAATGTCCATCAGCACATCCTTCGCCGCCACAAAATCCGGCAGTTGGGCAATGGCCTCGATCATCCAGCGGATCAGGGTCTTTGGGATGGAGCCGTTGACGCCGTACATACTCATGTGGTCGCCGTTGTAGGTACACCAGCCCAGGGCCAGCTCGCTGAGGTCACCGGTGCCCACCACGATGCCGCCGACCACACTGGCATAATCCATCAAAATCTGGGTCCGCTCCCGGGCCTGGGAATTTTCGTAGGTGCCGTTGTGAACGTTGATATCATGGCCGATATCGGCAAAATGCAGCGTCACCGCATTCTTAATGGATATCTCCTTGCTGGAAATGCCCAGCTTTTTCATCAGCTCCCAGGAATTATTGTAGGTTCGGTCAGAAGTGCCGAAACAGGGCATGGTCACGCCGTACACATCGGTCAAGGGTCTGCCCAGCTGCCGCATCGCCTCCACCGCCACCAGCAGCGCCAGAGTGGAATCCAGTCCACCGGAAATACCCAGCACTGCATTGGCACGGATGGTATTCAGCCGCTGCTTCAGCCCGGCAACCTGGATATTAAAAATTTCCAGACACCGCGCATCCCGCTCCGCCTTGTTAGACGGCACAAAGGGGAGCTTCCGCAGCGGATACAGTGAGCCGTCGGAGCGAAGGGCATCGCCATAGGGTTCGTTAATCTTGTATTCCTTCCCGTCACCGGCAACACCAAAATACTGCCTTCTTCTGCGATCAGCCCGCACCCGGCCCAGATCACAATCCTGCACCAACATATAATCCGACAGGATACCATTTTCGCTTTCCGCCAAAATACTGCCGTTTTCTCCAATCATGCTGTGGCCGGAGTAAACCAGATCTGCAGTGGACTCTGTATATCCGGCAGAGCAAAAGGCATACACGCAGCTGCTTGACGCGGACTGATACTTTACTAAATCCCGACGGAATCTGTGCTTTCCCGCGACTTCGTTGGAAGCGGCAAGATTCAGAATCACCTCAGCCCCGGCCACAGACAGCGAAGAGGAAACAGCCATCGGCGTCATCAAATCTTCGCAGATCTCAATGCCCACCACGGTATCCCCTGCCAGTCTGAAAAGCTGCTTCGCACAGACGGGAATCCCCCAGTAGTCCTCACTTGCCGTCAGGCCGATCTGGCCAGGCTCCAGCCAAAGATTCTCCAGCTCGGCGCCGGAGGAAAACCACCGTTTTTCATTGCCGGGAATATGCACCTTGGGCACAATTCCCGCAACCTCTCCTCTGGCGATCAGGGCAGCGCAATTCAGCAGTTTACCGCCGACGCTAACGGGCAAGCCTACCACCACCGCCATATCAGGATGCTCCCCGGAGCACCGGCAAATCTGCCGCAGGCCATCCTTTACCGCGTGATGCAGCGCATCCTGGAAGAACAAATCCCCACAAGAATACCCGGTCAGAGCCAGCTCCGGAAACAGCAGGATGTCAACCTTCTGCAAATCCGCCTTCTCGATAAAACCGCAAATATCCGCGGCATTTTTCTTCACATCTCCCACCTTCACAGCAGGCACCGCGCAGGCAATCCGAACAAAATCCAGCATAGAAATTCCTCCTTGCATTCAATAATCGTATTATACCACATTCTTCCCATTTTGCAACGGGGCGGAGAATGATTGTTTAGAATAGGAAGCACCCCTTGCCCCCCCTCATAAATGAGGGGGGCAAGAAGTGCTATCGTAAACAACCACTTACATCAAACGACCATCAATTTTATATGGTTGCATTTTCTCAAAAAACTGTTAGAATAATAGAAAACACCAAATTATAAAGGACGAATGAAATGGACATAAACAATATCACCTTCGCTGACCTTGGCCTCAGCGAGGCCATGCTGAAGGCTCTTGAGAAAAAGGGCTACGGCTGGCCCACCACCATTCAGGCGGAAGCCATCCCCCACTTTATGCAATGGCGGGATGTGATCGCCAAGGCCCCCACCGGTACCGGCAAAACCTTCGCCTTCGGCATCCCCATGATCGAGCATATCGATGCGGAAAACGAAGCCGTTCAGGGTTTGATTCTGGCACCCACCCGGGAGCTGGCCATTCAAATTGGCGACGAGCTGCGGGGGCTGCTTACTTATTATAACGGTATTCGGGTGGCGGTCCTCTACGGCGGTGCCGGTATCGGCGGTCAAATCAAGCAGCTGGAGCGCAAGCCCCAAATCGTGGTTGCTACCCCCGGCCGTTTGATGGATCACTACAATCGCAAAACCATCCGTCTGGACAAAATTCAGACCGTGGTGCTGGACGAAGCCGACCGGATGCTGGACATGGGCTTCTTCAAGGATGTGACCCGAATCATCGAAAAGGTGAAAAACCGCAAAAATCTGGGACTCTTCTCTGCCACCATCTCCCAGGAGGTCATGACGGTCAGCTGGATGTACCAGCGGGACGAGGTGGAGATCACCGTGGAACCCAAGCAGGAGGACCGGCCCGACATCGACCAATACTGCATGACCGTCTCCCCCCTGCAAAAGGCCGAAACCACCCTCCGCCTGATTCGCACCCAGGGCTATGAACGGGTGATGATTTTCTGCAACACCAAGCATATGTGCCAGCGACTGTCTGACGAGCTCCACCGGGCGGGCCTGGACTGCGAATGCATCCACGGCGATATCCGCCAGAGTCAGCGGGAAAAGACCATGCAGCACTACCGGGACGGAAAGCTAGCTGTCCTGATTGCAACGGACGTAGCCTCCCGGGGCATCGATGTGGACGATGTGGACTGCGTCATCAATTTCGATGTGCCCGATGAAAACGAATACTACGTCCACCGCATCGGCCGTACCGGCCGGGCCAAGCGCAAGGGCATCGCCTGGAGCATCATCGGCAACTTCCCCGAAAAAGCGAAACTGGACGAAATCGCGAAATTCTCCAACTACATCATCAAACCCATGATTTTGGGCGAGGACGGCACCCTGACCGAAGAAATCGTCAAGGCCCCCACCCCGCCCAAGAGGCGCTTCCGTTGACGGCCCGGGAGCGGGGCTTCCTGCTGCTGTCCAGCCAGCTTGGGGACCCAAACCGCCGCCCGCTGACGGTGCCGCAGCTTCGCACCCTGGCCCAGCGGACGCGGAATATGGAACCACCGGCACAAAACCGGGATTTGACTGAAACCGACCTGATTTCCATCGGCATCAGCCGGGAGCAGGCCCAAAAAATCCTTTCCTTATTAAACGATGACGCGCTGCTGGACCATTACCTCCACCGGGGGTGCCGGGCAAATTGCATCCCCCTCAGCCGCCTCAGCGACCATTATCCCATGGCCGTCCGGAACCGTCTGGGGGACGACGCCCCGGGTTGCATCTGGGCCAGGGGGGATCTGGCGCTGCTCGCCCTCCCGGCGGTGGCGCTGGTGGGCAGCCGGGATATCTGCGGCAGCAACCTGGAATTTGCCAAAGAAGTCGGCCGTCAGGCCGCAAAGCAAGGCTTCGTCCTGGTTTCCGGCAATGCCCGGGGGGCGGATAAGGCCGCTCAGGAAAGCTGCCTGGCTGCCGGCGGGCAGGTCATTGCGGTCGTAGCCGACGAGCTGGAACGCCACAATCCCACACCCCATAAGCTATATATCAGTGAAGACAGCTTCGACCTCCCCTTCTCTCCCATCCGCGCCCTGAGCCGGAACAGGATCATCCATTGCATGGGCCTGCGAACCTTTGTGGCCCAATGCGCCTACCAGCAGGGCGGCACCTGGGACGGCACCGTAAAGAACCTTCGCTTCGGCTGGAGCCCGGTTTATTGCTATGATGACCGAAGCCCCGCGATGGAATTACTGCAAAATATGGGGGCCGAATCTGTCACAACTGGCGATTTGCACAATTTTCTTGATTTACAAAACAGCTATTCGTCCCTTTTTGACCAATGATGCACAAAAAGCATCATTGGTCATTATTTTTGCAAAATAACAGTTGAAAAATGCACCAAAAAAGTTGTATAATACAAAACGTTGTGGGATACCACAACATCATGTGTCATTTTTAGGAGGAAATCACAATGTGTGGCATTGTTGGATACGCAGGCAGCCGTCAGGCCGCGCCTGTTTTGTTAAACGGTTTGGAGAAGCTGGAGTACCGGGGCTATGACTCCGCCGGCGTTTGTGTGCATAACGATGGCGGGCTCAACGCCGTGAAGGCCAAGGGCCGGCTCAGCGTCCTGCGGGACCGGCTGGAGGGTGGCTCTGCCCTGCCCGGCACCGTCGGCATCGGCCACACCCGCTGGGCCACCCATGGTGCGCCCTCTGATATCAACAGTCACCCCCACCTGTCCTGGACCGGAAAAATCGCCGTGGTCCACAACGGCATCATCGAAAACGAAGCCCGGCTCCGGGCCAAGATGCTGCGTAAGGGCGCAACCTTCCAGTCCGAAACCGACACGGAGGTCGTCGCCAACATGGTGGGCTACTACTACGAAAAGCACGGCGATTTCGTCACCGCCGTCCGGGAAACCGTCATGCGGCTGGAGGGCAGCTTCGCCCTGGGCATCCTGTGCCAGGATATGCCCGGCACCATCGTGGCCGTAAAAAAGGACTCTCCCCTGATTTTCGGCTTTGGCGAGGGTGAGCATTTTGTTGCCTCCGACGTTCCTGCTATTCTGAAATACACCCAGACTGTGGCTTATCTGGAAGACGGCGATATGGCTGTTTTTGACGCTGAAAATGTTGTTTTCTACGATTCCACCGGCGAAATTGTGGAAAAGAAGCAGGAAAAAATCACCTGGGAAATGTCCGCCGCGGAGCGTGGCGGCTACGACCACTTCATGATCAAAGAGATTTTCGAGCAGCCCAAGGCCCTCCGGGATACCATCAGCCCCCGGCTGCGGGACGGCCAGGTAAATCTGGACGGCATCGAGCTGTCTGCCGAATACCTGAAGAATCTGCGGAAAATCTATCTGGTTGCCTGCGGCTCCGCTTACTATGTGTCCGTTCTGGCCAAATACATCATTGAAAAAACCTGCCGCATCCCCACCGAAGCCATGATGGCCTCCGAGTTCCGCTACTGCGACCCGGTGGTGGATGAACGAAATCTGGTAATTTTCGTCAGCCAGTCCGGCGAAACCGCTGATACCCTGGCAGCCCTGCGGGAGGCCAAGCGCCGCGGCGCCCAGACCCTGGCCATCGTCAATGTGGTTGGCTCCGCTATTGCCAAGGCCGCCGATCAGGTCATCTACACCTGGGCCGGTCCCGAAATCGCCGTCGCCACCACCAAGGCCTTCTCTACCCAGCTGAGCGTCGTCTACCTGCTGGCCATGCAGATGGCAAAGACCCTGGGCACCATGTCCACCGGTGAATACCTGTCTCTTGTAGAGGGATTGGAGCAGCTGCCCTACGATATGGACCGGCTCCTGAGCCCCAAGGCGCTGGAAAAATGCCAGTACCTGGCCAGCCGCTACCATGCTCACCACGATGCCTTCTACATTGGCCGCAACATCGACAGCGGCATCTGCCTGGAGGGCAGCCTGAAGCTGAAGGAAATCGCCTACCTCCACAGCGAGGCCTACCCCGCCGGTGAGCTGAAGCACGGCCCCATCTCCCTGATTGAGGACGGCACTCTGGTGGTCGCCCTGGCCACCATCGAGCCCCTGTTCGATAAGACCATGGCCAACATCAAGGAAGTCAAGGCCCGTGGTGCCGATGTGCTGTGTGTGACCCTGGAGGAGCTGGAGGAGAATGCCGCCGCCATTGCCGACAGCACCATCGCCATCCCCAAAATCCACCCGCTGCTCCAGCCCAGCCTGAGCATCATCCCGCTGCAGCTGTTCAGCTATTACGTGGCTCTGTACCGGGGCTGTGATGTGGATAAGCCGAGAAACCTGGCCAAATCCGTTACTGTTGAATAATGAATCTGGGCCGCTGCAAAATGCAGCGGCCCATACCATTTACTGAATATGCACATGATTGCTGATGTGCTCCTGGCAGTAGCAATAGTAGCCATTGCACCGAGAGCAATAGCGGAACTCCAGCTCCGGATTGGACACATCCGTCCGGCCGCAAACCGTACAGCGGTGAGTGTAGGGTGCCTTCACCGAAGCCGTGCTGGCCTGACAGGAGCCCGCCGAGGGGAACGGAATGGTTTTCGCCGTACCGCTCTTTTTCTTTTTCCGGCCCAGGCGGGACCCATTCCCCCTCCAACTCAGCGGAATCAGATTCAGCACATCCTTGCCGAAGAACAGGAAATAATTCGCCAGGGAAATCACCGAAAACAGATTCGCCGGGAATGGATACGCAACCAGACCATAGACCACCAGCACCAAATCCAGCACCGCAAAAATCCAGGCCTTTACCGGAATAATAAACAGCAGCAGGAACTGAGCATGGGGATACAATGTCGCGTACCCCAGGAATAAGCTCAGATTCAAATAGTTCACATCCGCCATACCGCCAAAAATCATGCAATAAATGTCCATCATCAGCATACCGGACAGATAATACAGATTAAACCGGAAGGTACCCCACAAATTCTCCATCGCCCGGCCTAGGGAATAGTAGCACAGAAGGGAAATTGCCACCAGCATCATATGAGGCTGCCCAATGCCATAGGTCAGCGGATAGGTAAACAGCCGCCACACCTGCCCCTGCAATATCAGCGTCTTATTGAAGCAAAGATAGTAATACAGGACGTAGTTCTGGGCGAAATAGCTCATCAAATACACCAGCCCCGCCCCAAGGCTCAGATAGAGCATCAGATTGGGAATACCCTTATTGCGGTTCCGAAAGCAAAACCGCTCAAACCGATTGCGAATTTTACCCAAAAGTTTCATCTCCTAAAAATTTCTTTATTACATTCTACCAGCAAAGGCCCGAAAAGTCTATATCATAATTGTGAACATTTTCTCCAAATAAAAGTCGAAAAATGTCTTGACTTTCGGGGATAAATGAGTAAAATATACTGTGAAATTGCATACAGCCTTATCAAGAGCGGTGGAGGGAACGGCCCGATGAAACCCGGCAACCTGTTAAGTCAAGGTGCCAAATCCGGCGGCAGACGAAAGATGAGGATTCGATAACACGCACATCGAATCTTCGGTGTGCGATTTTTCATACCTTATGAAATATAGAAAGGAATTATCAAATGGAAAAAAGACTTTTCACCTCCGAATGCGTCACCAACGGCCACCCCGACAAGGTCGCCGACTCCATCTCCGATGCCATTCTGGACGCATGTCTGGCCCAAGACCCCGGCTCCCGTGTGGCCTGTGAAACCATGGTCACCACCAACTTCTGCCTGATTTGCGGTGAGATCACCACCAAAGCAGTAGTAGATTACCCCGCCGTTGCCCGGGAAGCCATCCGAAAAATTGGTTACATCTACCCTGGCGACGGTTTCGATGCGGATACCGTGGAAATCCAGTGCCGCATCCACACCCAGTCCGCCGATATCGCGCTGGGCACCAACGACGAAGTGGGCGGTGCCGGCGACCAGGGCATGATGTTTGGCGGTGCCTGCACCCAGACCCCCGAGCTGATGCCCCTGCCCGTGGCTCTGGCCCGTGCCCTGTGCAACCGCCTCACCGACTGCATCCATAGCAATGACTTGCTCCGTGCCGACGGTAAGACCCAGGTTTCTGTGGAATACGATGAAAGAGGCAATGTCACCGGCATCGACACCGTGGTGGTTTCCGTCATGCACAGCGCGGATTTCGCCATTGAAGAGCTGCGTAAATATATCCGCCAGGGTGTCATCGCCCCTGTCCTGGAGAATTACGGCTTCAACATTGCCGATGTTCCCAACATCCACATCAACCCCACCGGTAACTTTGTCATCGGCGGTCCCAACGGCGACACCGGTCTGACCGGCCGGAAGATCATCGTGGATACCTACGGCGGCTACTTCTCCCACGGCGGCGGTGCCTTCTCCGGTAAGGACCCCACCAAGGTGGACCGTTCCGCCGCCTACATGGCCCGCTACATGGCCAAAAACCTGGTAGCCGCCGGCCTGGCCTCTCAGGTTCAGGTTCAGCTGGCCTACGCCATCGGCGTCGCGGAGCCCGTTTCTGTCCGGGTTGACAGCTACGGCACCGGCGTCATTTCCGATGAAAAGATGACCGAGCTTCTTCGTAAGACCTGCGACCTGACCCCCGGCGGCATCATCCGCAAGCTGAACCTGCGCCGCCCCATCTATGCCCCCACCGCCGCCATGGGCCACTTCGGCGTAGCCGACCGCCCCTGGGAAGAAATCGACCTGGCCGACCAGCTTAAAGCCATCGCAAATATCTGACCCCAAAAAAGGACCGGTACATCCGGTCTTTTTTTCTTGTAATTCCCCTCATTTCGATTTATAATGAATATATCACACCGAACAGGGGGATTCCTATGAAAAAAGTCACCTATCGCATCATCAGCCTGCTGCTTCTGCTCAGCTTGCTGCTTCCCTGCGTCCCGGCGGTTATCGCCGTCCCATCCGAAACAGACATTGTAACCACCGCCTCCGGCTATACCAGCGCCGCCGATGTGGTCTATAACATCGTCGATGGGTATGTAACAAACTGGGGAGCCCGGGGTGAGGACTGTACCTTCCTGACCACCTATGCCAATGCCTACTATACCGGCGACTATACATACGATACCCTGTCCGCCCTGGATGGCGGCACCTCCTCCACCGACGCCCCGGACAGCGCGCTTTACACCGCTCTGCAATCCATGATGGTAGCAAACCATACCACCTTCACCAAATACGGTGGCACCAGCGCTCTGGATTGCAAAAAGCTCTATCAGTATACTGACTGTATGCTGGGCGATATCAGCACTGTTTCCACCCTCTACCGGGGCGAACTTGTAGCCGGCGCCTGGGACGGCGGTGTTTCCTATAACCAGGAACACGTCTGGCCCCAGAGCAAATGCATTGGCACCGCCAGCACCGACAAGGGCGACATCATGCAGCTGCGCCCTGCCAATCCCAGCGAAAACAGTTCCCGCAACAACACCGCCTACGGTGAAGGTGAAGATTATTACGACCCCGGCGTTTCCGTCAGGGGCGACTGCGCCCGGACGCTGCTGTATATGTATGTCCGTTGGGGCAATACCGCCAATATGTGGGGCGTGGATGGTGTTATCGAAAATCTTGACATTCTGCTACGCTGGATTGAAGAGGACCCTGTTGACACCTGGGAGATGGGACATAACGACGCTGTTCAATCCATCACCGGCACACGGAACGTGTTTGTGGACTACCCGGAATATGCCTGGCTGCTTTTCGGTAGTGAGATACCCAGCGATTTCGTTTCTCCCTCTGACACCACCACAGCCACCGGCCAAACCGCCCAGCTTGTCACTGATGCCACATCACTGGCCGTTGGCGACCAAATCATCCTGGTGGCCTCCGGCTACGATTACGCCCTGAGCACCACGCAGAACACAGGAAACCGCGGTCAGGCCGCCATCACCCGCAACGCAGACGGCTCCGTCACCTTCGGCGCGGACACCCAAATTATCACCCTTGAATCCGGCACCGTTGACGGCACCTTCGCTTTTCAGGTGGGTAATGCCCAATACCTCTATGCCGCCTCCTCTTCCTCCAACTATCTGAAAATCACCGATACCCCCTCGGATAACAGCGCTTGGGCCATCCAAATCGAAAGCGGCTTGGCTTCCATCACCGCCAGCGGTACATATTCCCGCAATGTCATGCGCTACAACGCAACTTCCAGCCTGTTTTCCTGCTATTCCGCAACAAATTCTCAAAAAGATATTTGCATCTACAAAATTACTCCCGACACCGAAGCCCCGGAAATCAGCGCCAACACCGCCACCCTTGTGACGGATGCGTCTGCGCTTTCCGCCGGTGACCAGGTGATAATTGTGGCTGCTGATTACGATTTCGCCATGAGTACAGAGCAAAAAACCAACAACCGTGGCCAATCCGCCATCACCAAAAGTGAAGATGGCACTACCATTACCTACACCGCCGACACCCAGATTATCACCCTGGAAGCAGGCGCCCAAACCGGCACCTTTGGTTTCCAGGTAGGAGATGCCCAATATCTCTACGCCGCATCCTCCTCTGCCAACAACCTAAAAACCGCCACTTCCCTTTCCGATAACGGCTCCTGGACGATTCAAATCAGCTCCGGTCTGGCAGCCATCACCGCCAATGGCACCTATACCCGCAACACCCTGCGCTATAATTCCACCTCCGGCCTGTTTTCCTGCTACGCAGCCGAAAACACCCAAAAAGACATTTCCATTTACAAAATCCCTGGCGGCTCCGTCATATCCCCCACCATGACCGTCACCGGTACCAGCCTGTCCTTTGAGGATGAGATCTTCTACAACATTTACTATACTGTTGACGATGCATCTTCCGTTGTTGAAATGGGTCTGGTGACCTTCACCGAGAAGCTGGCCGACGGCACCCATGAAAATGCCGTTGACGTTATCCCCGGTTACGTTTCCGGCGGCGGCGAATACATGGTTCACACCAACGGTATCCCCGCCAAGAACATGGGCGAC
>JAFTHT010000042.1 GCA_017457285.1 Oscillospiraceae bacterium
CATCCTGACCAATACCTTTAAGGGTGATACCTACACTGCGCAGATGAATGCCAGCCGTGCCGGACGGCAGGTCTACTGCGTCATTACCGACAAGTACGGTAACAAGGTGACCAGTAATACCGTCACCCTGAACATGAGTGGTGTGACCATCACCACCCAGCCCCAAAGCGTGACGGTTGCCAACGGCAAGACCGCCACCGTTACCGTGAAGGCCACCGGCGAGGGGCTGACCTACAAGTGGTACTATAAGAACAAGGGCGAAACCAAGTTCAGCTATACGGCCAGCTTTACCGGTAATGTATATTCCGTCCAGATGAACAGCAGCCGGGCCGGACGGCAGGTCTACTGCGTCATCACGGATAAATATGGAAGTGTTGTCCAAACGGTTACGGTGACACTGAATATGATTTAACTGAAAGGAAAAATCACCATGAGTTTTATTGGAAAATGGGCGTTTTACAGCGCCGGAATGATTAACGACGATGATGAACTGGTGTTTTATGTAGGGGAAGAGCTGCTGAAGGCGCCTATGCCCTATGTGGATGAATCGGACCCGGAAGCGGTGGATGACGAGCTGCAGGAAAGAAAGAAAATGATTGGTATGCAGATCGCCGTTCAGGAAGGGGGCCTGCTGTATCTGCTGATGCCGCTGCC
The DNA here is from genome assembly GCA_017457285.1 of Oscillospiraceae bacterium. Classification (GTDB taxonomy): domain Bacteria; phylum Bacillota; class Clostridia; order Oscillospirales; family Oscillospiraceae; genus Faecousia. Next base: position 655 of record JAFTHT010000042.1, read on the forward strand.
CGAAGGTGTGTCCCAGGCAGAGGTTGACGAAGCGGTGAAAGCCGGCGCAATTAAGCTCTATGATGGCATGATGACTGACGACCCCAAGACATGGGAAGAGCGGGATGGCGCGCTTTGGGTCGATTGGGGCATGGGCGAAATGTCCCAGGCCAGCGACGAAAACGGCGATTTGGTGTTTATGACCTACAGATTCCGGAAAATCGAAAAATAAGGAGGAACGATTATGAGTTTGTTTGATTCCCTGAAGGTTTTTTTGAGAAGAGAAACTTCTAAAGTTGTGAATGATGCGGTGAAAACCGTCGGAAAGGGCAGAAATCATACGGAAAAGTTTACATTCAAGACTTTGCCTACCTCTGTGGCAGAGTTGCAGGCACTGCCGGAGGCTTCTCTGGATTCCGCCTTCAAGACAACGGCGCTGACCCTGGCTGTGCTGTGCCACTATGAGCAGGACCCGGATGCCACCATTGCCATGCTGAATTTCCTGAAGGGCCCCGCTGAGGTCAGCCCCTTCGAAAAGCAGTTCATCAAGGAGCGCCTTACGGACAAATTTTACATCCCCCGTTCCTATTTCCAGGGGGCCACGCCTCAGAACGGCTACCAACCCACCGCGCCCTATACTATAGCCGTAGAGGAGAATCCTTATTCCTTCGACAATGAAAACTGGGCTACCCTTTACGTCCGCAGCGGCGGTGCCGATAATCCCCGGGGCATCAAGCTCCGCAAAAAGCCCTCTACGGGGCAGTGGTTCCTGAACGATATTCAGTGCCTGTCGGACATCCGGCTGCCTGCGCAGAAGGATCCTTGGGCATAATACCTACCCAAAATATCGCCGCAAAATGCGTATGTTCACGCATTTTGCGGCGATGTTGCTTATTCCTGCCGGGTCGAAGCGGGGGGCGCATTCTTGGATGAAATGAGAGGGAATGATAGTAAACTTATTAAATTTTTATCCTGGCCTTCACTATGATGATGGACAAATGAAAAAAATGTTGTATAATGGTCCTATCAAAAAAATAATAGGAGGTACACAATGAACAAGAAAACGATACGAATTATTTGCCTGATTCTGGTGGGGCTGATGGTTCTGGGCCTGATTCCGGTTATTGCGCTGGCCAGCGCCAACGTTGCCAGCGCCACCGTCAATGGCGTGACCACCGGCTATGATACGGTTCAGGCTGCCGTGGATGCCGCGGCGGCGGGGAACGGTACGGTAACCATTTTGGCAGATGTGGAGCTGGAGGCTCCCGTCAGCATCACCAGCGGCACCGTGACCATTGACTTGGCCGGTTTCCGGCTGGCGAACTATGTCTATGGGGAAAATAACCATGTGCTGTACGTCAACGGCGGCACCCTGACTGTCACCGACACCAGCGCTGCCAAGACCGGCACCCTGACCCCCAATGGCTCCAGCATTTTCAATGCCGGTGTCCATGTGGCCAGCGGCAGTGCTATTATTGATGGCGTCATCTGTGATGGGGGCCAGTGCGCCTTGTCCATTGACGACGGCACCATGATTATTAACGATGTGACCACCGATGAGGATATTTCCATCAACGGCGGCACCCTGACTGTCAACGGCGGCAATATGGAGGGACTGGATATGTCCGGCGGCGAGACCATCGTCAACGGCGGTACTTTCAGCACCACCAGCGGCATCGCCTACCTGATTTATTTGAACGGCGGCAATATCACCGTCAATGGTGGTCTGTGGAAGTTCTGCGACAACTACGGCATCCGTTTCAACAATGGCGACAGCTTCTGCACGATTAAGGGCGGCATTTATACCAACGGTCTGAAAATGTCTGCTGCTTACAATACCGGCCTGGATATTTATCTGCCCGATATTTTGGAGACCGGCTACAATCTTTATGACGATGCCGGCGCCCAAATCGAGCTGACCGATACCACCAAGAAGGTCAAGGGTTATGTGGCTGTGGCTCAGGAATCCCCCGGAGCCCGGGTTTTCAACGTGACCTATAAGCTGACCGGCCTGACCAGCTCCAATACTTCCACCACCTTGCAGAAGGGCTTCAGCCTCTTTGTCAACCTGATTCCTGAGGAGGGCTACGCCGCCCCTGAAACCATTCGCATTATGATGGGCGGCAAGATTCTGTACTCCAGCAAGTACAGCTACTCCAACGGCTTCCTGATGCTGATGTCCTCCAATATCACCGATGACTTTGAGATTATTGCCACCGGTGTTGAAAGCTGGACCTATACCGTTGAGGGACTGACCGGTTACACCGACAAGGTGATGTCCGAAACCGATGGTATCTACACCAAGACCTTCGCCGCCGTGCCGGCAGGGGAGGACTATGAGATTTTCGTCAAGGGTACATCCATCAGCAGCACCAGCCAGACACCTGCTGTGAATTTCGGTGTTTCCGCTGACTGCGATGTGACGGTGACCTACGATTCCGCCACCGGCGAGGTCACCGTTACCGGCGACTATGTGACCCAGGAAGTCATTACCCATCGGGTGGTTTATTTTGATAATTCCTCCAAAAACTGGAGCAAAGTAAACATTTACGCCTGGAATGATGACGGTGCGGTTGTGGGTGCCTGGCCCGGCACCGCCATGAGCCTGCTGGATGGCACCAGCAATATCTACTACTACATTCTGCCCATCGAGGCTGTGAATGTCATCTTCAACGATGGCTCCAGCCAGACCGACGACCTGACGCTGCCGGATATGAGCCTGAATATGTACGATGCATCCGGAAACTGGGTCTACTATGAAGGGGATGTGACCGTTTGCGGCCATCCCAGCCATGGCACCGACGGCAACTGCACCGAGTGCGGGGCCAACGTGGGCCATAACTATGTGAACGGCCTTTGCGCCTGCGGCGCGGTGGAGCCGGAGGAGCCTGAGGTCACCACCCGGGTGGTTTACTTCCAGAATACCGCCGGTTGGAGTCAGCCTTACATCTATGCCTGGACCACGACCAATGGGGCCACCACCAATTATGTGGGCGCCTGGCCCGGCGCTGCCATGACCAAGGTGGAGGGCGTGGAAAATCTCTACTGCTACACCATCTCCGCCGAGGCCGCCAATGTGATTTTCCATAATAACAGCGGCACCCAGACCGATGATTTGGTGCTGCCCACCGATGGCAAGGATTGCTACAACTATGCCGGCAATACCTGGAGTACCTACGAGCCGGCACCCTGCCAGCATCCCAGTCATGATCAGACCGGTGCCTGCACCTCCTGCGGCGAGGCTGTAGCCCATACCATTTCGGATGTGGTCACCCCGCCCACCTGCACGGTGGATGGCTATACCACCCATACCTGCTCCGTCTGCGGCTACAGCTACCAGGATACCCCTGTGGCTGCCGCCCACAATTTGACCTACAACGCAGCGGTTTCGGTGGGCTGCCACAGCAATGGCATGGCCGAGTACTGGTACTGCGACGCCTGCAACAGCTATTTTGCGGATTCCGCCGGTGAGAACCAGGTTGCATATCAGAGCCTGGTTATCGCTTCTGCCAATACGCTGCAATATACTGCGCCTGTGGAGGCCGTTTGCCACACCAATGGCATGGCCGAGTACTGGTATTGCGCCGGCTGCGATTGCTATTTTACCGATTCCGCAGGTAAATTCAACATTGCCTCCAAGAGCCTGGTGGTTCCCGCACCCGAAACGCTGACCCATCACCAGGCCCAGGCAGTATCCTGTGACCAGGACGGTATGCTTGAATACTGGTATTGCGGCGGCTGCGACTGCTACTTCACCGATGCCGCGGGCAAGTTCAATATCGCCTCCAAGAGCCTGGTCATTCCTGCCACCGGCCATAGCTTCAGCGAGGGTGTTTGCCTGAACTGCGGCGATTTGCAGATGGAAATTACGGCCCAGCCCCAGGACGTGATGGCTCTGATTGGCCAGCAGGCGAAGGTCACCGTGGAGGCTACCGGCGAGGGCCTGACCTATCAATGGTACTATGCCAATGAGGGCGTGGAAACCTTCCAAAAGACCAACGCGTTCTCCGGCAATGCCTACTATGTTTCCATGAACAGCACCCGGGCTGGCCGTCGGGTCTACTGCGTCATCACCGACCAGTACGGCAACAGCCTGACCTCCGATACGGTTACCTTGTCCATGGACTGCACCCTGCGGATTCTGCAGCAGCCCACGGATGTCACCGCCGCCTCCGGCGAGATGGCCAAGGTCACTTTCAAGGCCTACGGCGTGGGCCTGACCTACAAGTGGTACTTTGCCAATAAGGGGTCGGAGCAGTTTGCCCTGACCAGCACCTTTACCGGCAACAAGTATACGACTCCCATGAACAATGCCCGTGACGGCCGCCGGGTCTACTGCGTCGTGACGGACCAGTTTGGCAATTCCGTCACCACCGACACCGTGACCCTGAGTATGTACACCCCTCTGGAAATCATCCAGCAGCCGGTCAGCGTGGTTGTGGCATCCGGCGAGATGGCCAAGGTGACGGTCACCGCCAGAGGCGATGGCCTGCGGTACGCCTGGTATTTTGCTGCTGCCAACGAGGATAACTTTGCCAAGACCAACACCTTTACCGGCAAAAGCTATTATACTCCCATGAATGCAGCCCGTGACGGCCGCCAGGTTTACTGCGTCATTACGGACCGGTACGGCAACTCCGTCACCACCGACATTGTGACCCTGAGCAGATATACCCCTCTGGAAATCACGCAGCAGCCCGTCAGCGTGGTGGTCCCGGCGGGCAAGCTGGCCACGGTTACGGTCATGGCCAAGGGCGATGACTTGCGTTACGAGTGGTATTTTGCCGGTGCCAATGAGGATGGCTTTATTAAGACCAACACCTTCACCGGCAAAAGCTACTGCGTTCCGATGAATGCTGCCCGTAACGGCCGCCAGGTTTATTGTGTCATCACGGACCGCTATGGTAATTCCGTCACCTCCGAAATTGTGACTCTGGGAATGTATACGCCTCTGGAGATTACCAGACAGCCTCAGTCGGTCGCCGTGTCTATGGGCGATTACGCAAAGGTAACGGTGGGCGTTCGGGGCGATGGCCTGACCTACCGGTGGTACTATGCCAACGCCGGCGAGGAGGAATTCAAGCTGACCACTTCCTTTACTACGAATTGCTACGTTGTCTCCATGACCGCTGCCCGCAATGGCCGCCAGATTTACTGCGTCATCACCGACCAGTATGGTAACACCGTGACCACTGATACCGTGACGATTTCCGCTCAATGATATCTTCTCTAATCAAAAAACCGCTGCTTAGGCAGCGGTTTTTTGATTACCCATGTCATTATACCCGGGAAACCTCTTTTTAGAATGGTTGCCTAACATCAAATTCTATGCTAGAATCATATCATAGAAACGCAAGAGGTGATAGGAATGGAATGGAATGATATTTACGACAGCGGGCGAAATCTGACCGGGCGGGTGCATCTGCGGGGCACAGCCTGGGGGGAAGGGGAGTACGGCCTGGTTGTCTGTGTTTGGGTTTATGACGGGAAGGGGAACATTCTCCTGACCCGCCGGGCGCCGGGGAAGACCTTTGCCGGGACCTGGGAAAATTCCGGTGGCGCCGCCAAGGCAGGGGAGGACAGCCTCACCGCTATCCAGCGGGAGCTGTTTGAGGAAACCGGCATCCGGGCAGAACCGGCTGAATTTCAGCTTCTGCGGACGGTCCGGGATAAAAACACTTTTTTCGACCATTACTGCCTGAAGCGGGAGGTGTCCCTGGAGCAAATCGTCCTGCTTCCCGGCGAAACCGATGCCGCTCAATGGGCTACCTTCGAGCAGATTCACCGGCTGATTTCCGAAAAGAAAATCTGCGACATCATTGCAGCGCAATTTTTGGCGGAGGAGGCCACGCTGCGGGGCCTGACAGAGATGCTTTGATTCGCTTGGGGCATTTTACACAAATCCCGCGCCGATATTTTGGACACCTCGCCGGATGGATTTTTCTTGAAATGTAGGGCCTTTCTGGGGTATAATGAAAAAAAGCGTTTTTGGAGCATCCGGCGAAAACGCTGCAGCCGGAGCCAAAAACGCCTTTTCTTTTTACACTACAAATACGGAGGAATGCCCCATGATTGAGCTTACCCATCTGCCTGTCCGGCATGGCAATGTCCCTCTGCGCTTTGCCTTCGGCCATTTTGCCACCAACCACAGCCATATCAACTATTACATCGACATCACCTATCCCAAGACCCGCTACAACGAGGCGAAGGCGGTTGCCAAGCAGCTGGTGGCGAATTTTGTGAATAATACCCCTGTGGATACCATTCTGTGCCTGGATGGCACCACCGTCATTGGTGCCTGCCTGGCGGATGAGCTGACCAAGAGCGGTTTCCGCAGCATCAATACCCACAATACCATTTATGTAGTGGAGCCGGAGTATAATTCCAACTCCCAGATGATCTTCCGGGAGAATATTCAAACCATGATCCGGGGCAAGCATGTGCTGATTCTGATGGCCTCCTGCACGACCGGTTACACCGCCGGCAAGGGCATTGAAGCCATCGGCTACTACGGTGGCGAGGTTGTGGGCGTTGCAGCCCTGTACCGCGCTATAGATGAGCTCAACGGTTATCCTGTTCGCTCGGTTTACAGTCTGAAGGACTTCCCGGATTACGCCAGCTACGACTATAAGGACTGCCCCTACTGCAAGGCAGGCAGAAAAATCGATGCCTTGGTCAATTCCCATGGCTATTCGTCCCTGTAAAATCAACCGCCCCTCCGATTTGGAGGGGCGGACGTTTTATAGCGCGTTATCCAGCGGCCGCAGGACGCAGTATTCGTCGAAACGGGTGTCGTTGACGGTGGTCAGGAACAGCAGATGCAGCTCCGGGTCGCTGAAGGTTACCTGGTCCAGTACATCCAGGATTTGCGCTGCGGCGACATTGTCCAAATACAGCCGGCTGTTGCCGTTGGGCAGGGCAAAACTGCCATCCATGCCGGTGAAGGAAACGCAGAACCGGTTGTTGGCGCATTTTTTGACCAGATGAGCGGCGGCCTCTGCCAAAGCCTGGGCCTTATCGCCTTCAAAGATGATTTCGTTGGTGTCGGGGAAGCAGAATTCGGTGTACACCACTTCATCGAAGCCAATCATTCGCAGCTCCAGCGCAACTGAGGTCAGATAGTCTAGGGTGCCCTCGGAGGTGGGGTCCAGCCAGTAGCAGTACGCCTCATCCCACCACAGGGAGCCGTTGGCCCCTACCTTTGGCAGGCCGTCCGGCACATGGTCCAGTCCGTACTGCCAGTCCCGCAGGGCGGGAACCCGGGCGATGGCGTACAGGTCACTGCCGCAGAGCCAGCGAATCAGGTCGTCCATCTGGGCGATGTCCACGTCCGTGGAATTTTTGCCTAAATCGGTGGAATAGTGGAAGTGACCCTTGATGTTTTTCAAATCCAGCAGCACCGCCGTCCCGGCGGGAAGGGTTTGCAATTTGGCTTTCACGGCGGGGATATCGGATTTCAGGTCCTCAAAATCCACATAATAGCCCCGGATGCCGGTGTCCTCCGGCTCTTCTTCTATGGGAATATCCACTTCGATATCCGGCTCTTCGTAGAGAATCTTGACGGGCTCCCGCTGCACGGGCTTTTCCGCCGGGAGTCCCTCGGGGATGGGGCCCAGGCTGAAATCCAGCCGTGCGCCCTCTGTGCGGTCGTAAATGATGAACCGCCCCACCCAAATGAACCAGCAGACCAATGCAATGGCGCACAGCAGCAGCAAAATCACGAGGGTAGTCAAAGTCCGGCGAATCCGCAGTCGGGTGCGGTAGGAAAAAATCATAGGCATCTCCTTTCCGCGGTGACGCAGCGCCAGTCTTCCTTTTGGCGAATGTGGGTGACGTTCAGACCGGCGGCGGTGAGGGCGGCAGTCACATCCTCCAGCCGGGTGTCCAGGATGCCGGAGCAAATCAGCTTGCTTTTGGCGGTGAGGAAATTGGGCAGAATGGGGGAAAGACCAATGATGACATCGGCCACGATGTTCACCAAAACAATGTCATACTCCTTCTGAGAGAGGGCTTCCATCAGGGGAACGTCGGCGGTGACGTTGCCGGTGAGGGCGGTGAATTCCGGTGCCGCGAAGCCGTTGTAGGCGGCGTTTTCCCGGGCGATATCCTCGGCTTTGGGGTCGATATCCACGCCAACGGCGCTTTTTGCCCCCAGCCGCAGGGCGGCAATGGACAAAATGCCGCTGCCGCTGCCTAAATCCAGACAAACACTTCCGGGGGTCACCAGCTCCTCCATGGTTTCCATGACCATCTGGGTGGAGGGGTGGGCACCGGTGCCAAAGGTCAGGCCCGGGTCGAGAATGACCTTCTCCCGTCCATCGGCGTCAGAATCCGCCAGCCAGTAGGGCAGGACAATGAGCTTTTGACCAATGGGTTGGGGCGGGTAGCTGTCCTTCCAGCTTTCTTCGTAATCCACATCGGGCAGGGGGGCGGTGGTCATGCTGAGCCCCAGCCGCTGGATGAGGCCGTTAAGCCGCTCCATGCCAGCGGTGTCGGTATCCTCCAGGTACAGCTTTACCCGGGATAATCCCTGGAGCTTTTCTTGGAGTTCTTCGTCAATATAGTCCCAATATTCACGGTTTTCTTCTAAAAAAGTTTCAAATTCCCCCTGGTCCTCGATAACCAAATCCGGAAAGCCACCGGCGGTGAGATTGGTGGTCACAAAATCAATATTCTCAGGGGTGGTGTTAATCGTTATTTCAAGCCAAGCCATGGCACGGTCCTCCTCGAATGGGATGGTAAATGATTGTTTACGATAGCACTTCTTGCCCCCCTCATTTATGAGGGGGGTGCCCCGAAGGGGCGGGGGGAGTATACAATTCACAATATTTCGAACTCCCCCCGACCTTTGCTTCGCTCGGCCACCCCCCTCATAAATGAGGGGGGCAAGGGATGCTTCCTATTCTAAACAATCATTTTGCTTATCAACAATACCACCATTCTACCCCATTCCGGAGGAAAGTGCAACGGGATAATTTGTGAATTTTTATTTCTGGGCTTTCTATTTTGGGATTTGTAGTATATAATAGCTCTATTCGTGATTGAAGGAGATTGTCCATGATTCAAACCATCCAGCTTATGCCCGGCGTTCAATTGCGGTGCTTTCCAGCGGAGCGATTCAAACAGGGCTGCCTGAGTTTCCAATTCCTGCGGCCCATGGCCCGGGAGGAGGCGGCGATGAATGCCCTGATTCCGGCAGTGCTGCTTCGGGGCACGGAAAAACGGCCGGACCTGCGTTCCATTACGCTGCATCTTGATGACCTTTATGGTGCCTCGGTTGGGGCTTTGGTTCGCCGCATTGGCGATTATCAGACAATAGGCCTGCATTGCAGCTTTATTGAGGACCGGTTTGCCCTGTCCGGGGATCAGGTTCTTGCGCCGATGGTCGGATTTTTAGAGGAACTTTTATTGAACCCACTGTTGGAAAATGGTGTTTTTTTCAATCATTTCGTCCAAAGTGAAAAGCGAAATCTGATTGCGACCATCGAATCGGAGCGCAATGATAAGCGGGCTTACGCCGCGGCTCAGATGCTGAAAAAAATGTGTGCTGCCGACAGCTTCGGCATCCCGCGGTTGGGAGAGGTGGAGCAGGTGGAGGCCATCGATGCCCCAACCCTGTGGGCCCATTACCGGAAAATCCTCCGGGAAAGTCCGGTTGAGATTTTTTATGTAGGCACTGGTAAACCGGAGAAGCTGGCCCAGTGGCTGCGGCCTATTTTTGAAAAAATCCATCGGCAGCCGGTGTTCCTGCCGGAGCAGAGTCCTTTCCGGGATGGGGGTGGCGGCGACCATGTGCAGACTATGGAAATCACCCAGGCCAAGCTGGTGATGGGCTTCGTAACGCCAATCACCAACCGGGATTCCCGGTTTGCCGCCATGCAGGTGCTGAACACCCTGTTCGGCGCGGGTATGACCAGCAAGCTGTTCATGAACGTCCGGGAAAAAATGAGCCTTTGCTATTCCATAGGCTCCGGCTATTATGGCAGCAAGGGCATCATGACCGTGTCTGCCGGCATCGATGCGGAGAAGGAATCGGTGGTCAGAAGCGAAATTCTGGCCCAATTGGATGCCTGCCGGGCAGGGGATATCACCGCCGAGGAGCTGCGCTCTGCCAAGGAGGCAATCCTCTCCGGACTTCGGGGGGTCCACGATTCCCCTGGTTCCATCGAGGGCTACGAAACTACCGCCGCCATTGGCGGCTTGCCCCTGACGGTGGACGACTACCGCCGGGCCGTGGAGGCGGTGACATCCGAGGATGTCATGGCGGCAGCCGCCAGCGTAACGCTGCACACTACCTACTTCCTGAAAGGAATTGACGCATGACTGAGATGAACTACCCCCGGTTGGGCGAGAAGCTGTACCGCCGGGTCCTCCCCAATGGTCTGACGGTGTTGGTTGCTCCACGGCCGGGTTTTACCCGAAAGATGGCCTATTTTGTCACGGATTTTGGCTCCATCCACCGGAAATTTCAGCTGGAAGGTGAGGAATTTACTGTTCCTGCGGGAATTGCCCATTATTTGGAACATAAAATGTTCGACCTTCCCGGCCGGGATGTGACTGCCGAGCTGGCGGAGCTGGGGGCCAATGTAAATGCTTTTACCAGCTACGATATGACCGCCTACTATTTTTCCTGCACGGAGCATTTTGAGCAGAGCCTGAAGCTGCTGCTGGAATTTGTGTCCACGCCCTACTTTACGGAGGAAAGTGTGGACAAGGAGCGGGGCATTATCGACCAGGAAATCGGCATGAATCTGGATGCACCGGATTCCGTGATTTTCGAGCAGCTCATGGAGGGGATGTACCAAAAGCATGATATCCGCACCCCTATTTTGGGCACCACTGAAACCATTCGCCAAATTACGCCGAAAAATCTTCATCTTTGCCACCGGGCGTTCTATACGCCGGGGAACATGGTGCTGTGCGTGGTGGGCGATGTGAATCCGGACCGGGTTGCGGCCATGGCAGAGGAAATTTTAGGCCAGGAACAGCGGCCTGTGGCGAAGAAATGTCCTATCTCTGCGGAGAATCTGACCTGCCCCATTGCGGAGCAGAGCCGCAAAATGGAGGTGGCTATGCCCACTTTTCAGCTTGGCTTCAAGTGCCGGCCCATTGGCACCGGACCGGACGCCGTTCGCCAGGAGGTAATCGGAGATTTGGCGGCGGAGGCTCTGTTCGGGGAAAGCTCCCCGCTGTATCTGCGGCTTTATGAGGATGGGCTTATCGACCAGTCCTTCGGCGGCGGTTTTGAAACGGTGGATGGCTGCGCCATGCTCACCTGCGGCGGCGACAGCCATAATCCACGGGCCGTCCGGGATGCGATCCTGGCTCAGGCGGCGGTCATTGCTGCTGATGGGGTAGAGGAGGCGGCTTTCCGCCGGATGGTCCGCAGCGCCCTGGGTCGCCGGATTCGGGACTTGGACAGCTTCGATTCCACCTGTTTCCGGCTGTGTGCCTACTATTTTTCGAAATTCGACTATTTCGATTTCCCGGCGGTGTATGAAACTGTCACCACCGGGGAAATCCGGGATTTTTTGAAGGAAGTCGTACAACGGGAGCGGTGCAGCTTGTCTGTTATCGAGCCGCTGGTTTAGGGGGGACTTACATGAATTATTATTCCGAAATATCCTTTCCCTCGTTGGGAATCGAGCTGAATCCCAGCCGGGGCATTTCTATCGGCCCTTTTGAAATCCATTGGTATGGCCTGCTGATTGCGGTGGGCCTGATGCTGGCGGTGACCTACGGCTGCAAGCGCTGCAAAACCTTTGGGCTTCAGGAGGACGATTTGCTGGATGGCGTTCTGTGCATCGTGCCCTTCGCAATTGTTTGCGCCCGGTTGTACTACTGCATTTTTGAGTGGGGAGCCTATAAAAACAATTTGCTGGATGTATTCAAGGTCTGGGAGGGCGGACTTGCCATTTACGGCGGCGTTATCGGTGCGGCCATTGGCATCATCGTCTATGCCAGGGTGAAGAAGGATAAGGTGAACCTGTTCGCGGTGCTGGATATCACATCCATCGGTTTCCTGATTGGGCAGGTCATCGGCCGTTGGGGTAATTTCTTCAATCGGGAGGCCTTTGGCGCCTTGACGGACAGCTTCCTTCGCATGGGACTGTTGAACGAAAGTACTGGCCTGGTGGAGTACCACCATCCCACCTTTTTGTATGAATCGGCCTGGAATTTCTGCGGCTTTTGGCTGTTACATTTGCTGGTTAAGCACCGCAAATACGATGGTCAGATTGCCCTGTGCTATGTTGCCTGGTATGGCCTGGGCCGGGCCTTTATCGAGGGCCTGCGGACGGACAGCCTCTGGTGGGGACCCTTCCGGGTCAGCCAGATGCTGGCGGCATTGAGCTGCGTCGTTGCGGTGAGTCTGCTGATCTATTTCCAAATCCGCAAGCCGGATCCGCAGAAGCTCTTTGTCCGCCAGGTGGAATGCCGACAGGCAGAGTTGCGGGAAGAGTAATTTTTGCATTTGCCATTCGGGTACCTCTAAAAACTCCTTTTCGGCGAAGCGGCGTATTTTTTGCCGCAACTTTTCGCCCCGAAAACACCGAAATACATCCAGTATTCCTGGTGTTTTCGTGACTTCAAATTGGGACAAAATATCCACCGCCCCCTCGAAAATCAGTTTTTAGAAGTCCCCATTCGTTAATTTCAAAACCGCCCTTTCGCATGGAATGCGGAAGGGCGGTTTTGCGGATGTCCAGTGCCGCTTGTTAGTGGATCGCCAGGGTTCTTCTCTGAAAATCAGCACGGAATCCAATGAGTTGTCAAACAAAAGTTGAAAAATATGGAAAACTTTCTGTTTACAAATTAAGGGATTCGCTGCATAATAGAGGCAAACAGGAGCAAAGTCCAAACTATTCTGTTTTTGAGGGGGGAGGCTTAGATTCGAATGAATCCGTAAACTTGTAATTTATTATGGGAGGGGATAACGTTGAATAAATCGATTCATAAGATGGCATTGTTGGTAGTGTCTGTTATTTTGCTCGTGGTAATCGTTCCAACGACGGCAAAGGCTTCGGATAGTGCGAGCATTTTGATTGACAAGGATACGGTGAATGTTGCACCTAATTATTTGGCGACGCTTACCGCCAGTGTAGCTTCCTCTGATAGTGAATTACATGGAGTTCATCCGATGCTAGCATCGCTACTGTTGCTGTAGCGTCCTCCACATCCTGTAATATTACTGGTATTCGTTCTGGTGTAGCTACTATTACTGCAACGTTGAATACGGGTGAATATGATACCTGCACGGTGTATGTTTCGGTTACTAATGGAGTGTATTTTATCGGCTACGGAAGTAACGGCCTCTACCTTACCGTAGATGGAGGTATGCTGGAGGGGAGCTTCGTAACCCTCCATGAGAAAAAATCCAACGGACCGGCACGGCTTCGCCAGCTTTGGAGAATTGAACACATTGGAGAACATTCCTATGTTATTCGCTCGGTATATCGACCTGATTTTGTGCTAAATGTTACCGACAATCGAGTGACTGTGGCATCCCTTAGCACCACAGTCTCCGGTGATAGTGTGCCGTTGAACAGGCGGTGGGGAATTGCCCGCTCGTCCAATAGCTTCATGCTGCAGTATGTTGGTACTTCGTACTACACAATGAAACCTGCCGATGGAGCGCTTTCTCCAGGAACGAGTGTGATAACAAGCTCCGCATCTCCCCAATATTGTTGGACTTTTGAGTGGTATTCTTCGTTAAGCAATCAGGTTCTGCTGATTAATACTAAGCTGGGGCTTCCGGCAATTAGCGCTGTGCGTTATGTCTACCAGGGGGAGACGGTTGCTTTGGATGATTTGAATCTTATGGCAACGTTTGTCTCGAAATATACCATTTATCAGGATATCCGATGGAGCTCCAATAATACAGCGGTTGCCACGGTCGATGCGGTAACGGGCGCGGTAACAGGTGTGTCCCCTGGTCAGGCCACGATTTCCGCAAGCCAGATATACAACGGTGTTTCTTATTCGCAAACTTATACCATAAACGTAAATAAAGATTTCATGCTGTACGGAGTCACAAATTCCGGCCACGACCACGCAAGCGCATTGGAAGGGGTAATGGATGATATCAATTCCCAATACCCAGTTAGCCGTGCAAAACTTCGCACAGGAGCAATCAGCGCACAGACTTGTAAATCTGATTTACTTTCGGCAAATGTTTTTACAAGTAGAAGCCATGGGGGGTTTATAATGTTTAGCGATGTGGATCAAGTGGCCGTAACATTTATTTTATTAGATGATGATGAAGAATTGTTTTGGAGTAATGCATATCCGGAATTGGATAACGATAACTCGGCAATCGTTGATGGTGATGATTATAGTAATTTGGGATTGGCGCTTTTCATTGCTTGCTGTACTGGCCGGGGTGGCACAGGGGCCAACAATCTTCCTAGTGAAATAGTGGAACACGGTGCTAAGGTCGCAATAGGATTTGAAAACGAAATAATGTGCAATCATGCAAATACCTGGACGACGGTATTCTACGAGCGGCTTCTTTCGGGAGCGACTGTCGAGGACTCTGCAGAGCAGGCATCCAGCCAATGCTATAAGGATGATCCTAATTTGGGGTTTGAGTTCGTAGTAATTGCGGGCAATGGAACACTGACATTAGCCGATCTCATCTGATTTTTTGAAAGGAGTAGTGTATGATGAAAAAGAATAAGATTTTGGTGTGCTTTCTGCTAACGGCAGCTTTGCTGCTGAGTGGGTGTAGCCAAGCAGACGGATTTTTGGAGTCTGGTAACAATGAGACCAATCCTGCTACCTTGTGTTTGGCATCCAGCTATAACGAGGCAAGGTCTGATATTTCATATGCGGTGATGACCTGTGATTTCTCGGATTCTATTTCCGGTGTGAGACTCACTCGTGAATTTGATACCCGGCGTGGCGATGTCGATGAGAAGGATATTCCCGAGTCTAAAACTGTGATCATCAAAGGACAACAAAGAAAAGGGACCTTCTGCGGTACAGAACGATATGGGCTGCGCAGCTATAATGAATTCAATTATAATTCTGCACAGGGAAAATTTCGGGTGGATGAAGACGGTAATTTGACCATGTGTTACTGGGAGACCTCTTCCAATAATGGAAATAAGCTGACCCAGGAGGAGTGTCTGCAAATCGCCAAGGACTTCCTTTCTGACAGAATTGATGTGGATCAGTACCAATTGGAAGTGAAATACTGGGAAAAATTTAGTAAGTACGAATTTACGTTTCGAAAGTATATTGGGGAATTTGAAACAATGGATTTGGCACAGATAGTTGTTCTGGAAAGCGGAGAACTATCTTTCTTCAATTCGATCATGCTGGACAGAATCCCGTCCGATTTGCCGATTGCGTTTGAACAAGATAAGGCTACTGCGGCGGTGCATGCCAAACTGGATGCTTTGTATGCCCCGGTGAAGGATCAATATGACAGCATTGAATATGAGCTTGATCCATTCCAGGTCACCATTCTGGAAAACGGAGAAACAGTGCTGCGTTGCTTGGTAAGTATTGAGTGCAAAAAGAATATCGGAGAGTTTATCTGGGTAGATGGAGACAGACTGGAACTGATCATCAGAAACGAAGCGTGATTTGTATAGGAAAAGGAGGGGCGTCGCCCCTCCTTATTTCATGAATTTATCGATGGCCTGGCACAGATCGTCGATGGCGTCTTGGTCCCCGGCGGCTACTGCGTCTACCATACAGTGGTGGATGTGGTCTTTCAGGATCACCTTGCCGGTGTTATCCAGGGCGGAACGCACCGCTGCCAGCTGAATCAGTACCTCGGAGCAGTCCACCCCGTCCTCCACCATCCGTTTCACCTTTTCCAGATGCCCGATGGCCCGGGCCAGACGGTTGACGACGGCTTTTTGATTTTCGTGGACATGGCCGTGGGAATGGGCAATGCCATGGGCGTGCAGATAGGCGTGGTCGTGTTGCTCGGACATAGGGTTACCTCCGGAAGACATTTGCCTTATCATACCTTATTTTGTTTTTTTTCGCAAGCCCCCACGGGGGATAAGGGGGAAGTTATTGTTTACGAAACGATAATTTATCCAAGAGTGTGATCCGTAATGAATAAAAGTTTTGACAACTGGCGTATTGGATATTATAATGTAGGAAAAAAGCAAAGGAGAACCGTTATGCATTTGCACCATGACCATCTTGGCGGCGCTCATGACCATGAGCACAGCCATACCCATACCCATGAGCATACCCACGACGGCGTGACCCACAGCCATGAGCATTCCCATGCCCATAGCCACGATCATGCCCACCCCCATGACCACGACCATCTCCATGGCGAGGGCCACGCCCACGACCACAACCACTGCGCCGGTGCCTGCTCCGGCTGCCAGAGCCAGTGTGAGCATACCCCCCAGGAGGAGCTGGTGGCGCTGATGAAGTATATGGTGGGTCATAACGCGGCTCATGCCAGAGAATTGGCGGAGCTGGCGGCCAAGGCCCAGCAGGTGGCAGGGCAGGGGGCCTACGAGCAGATTATGGCAGCGGTGTCCGACTTCGAGAAGGGCAACCTGCGGCTGTCCGCCGTGATGGCGGCCATGGACGTAAAGTGAGGCTGCCATGTGCCTGTCTACTGTTTATAAAAATGTGATGGAGCCTGCCTCCGTCGTGATGAAAAACGTTATGGCCATTGAATGCCGGGAGGGGAAGGTTATTCTTACCGACCTGATGGAGCGTCAGGTGGAGATCATCGGTACTCTGGAAAGCGCCAACCTGGTGGATGGCTACGTCATTGTAAAAGAATCCGAATAATTTCAATATAGAGGTGTATTAAAATGGCAAAGACAATTTCCGATGTCCTTTCCCTGATTCAGGAGAACGGCATCAAGATGGTGGACTTCAAGATGGTGGATATCAACGGCCAGTACCGTCACGTCACCATTCCCGCGGAGAATTTCTCTGAGGACACCATGAAGAGCGGCATCGGTTTCGATGCTTCCAACTATGGCTATGCCGTGGTGGAGAAGAGTGACATGGTCTTCATCCCCGACCCCGACACCGCCGTCATCGACCCCTTCTGCTCCATTCCAACCCTGTCCATGACCGGCAACGCCATGATCATCGACAGCCCCGAGAACCGGCCCCTGGCCCAGTACCCCCGGAACATCATCCGGGCTGCCGTTCAGCGGATGAAGGACGAGGGCGTGGCGGATACCATGCTGATCCTGCCTGAGTTTGAGTTCTACCTGTTCGACCAGGTGGGCTGGGAAGTCAGTGGCCGGGAAATCAGCGCCGGCGTGGATGCCCAGCAGTCCTATTGGAACAGCGCCGTGGAAGGCAAGGGCGTTGTGGTGCCCAAGCAGAAGAACTACCACATTGCCAAGCCCTTCGATACCTCCTACGAGTGCCGCAGCGAGATGTGCATGCTGATGAAGGAAATGGGCATCGACATCAATTACCACCACCCTGAGGTGGCGGCCTCCGGCCAGTTCGAGATCGAGCCCCAGCTGGGCGAGGTGGTCCACATGGCCGATGCGACCATGATGATCAAGTATATCATCCACAATACCGCCCTGAAGTATGGCAAGTCCGCCACCTTCATGCCCAAGCCCATCTACGGCGAGGCTGGCTCCGGTATGCACGTGCATATGCTGCTGATGAAGGATGGCCAGCCCGTTTTCTCCGATGACAACGGCTATGCCCACCTGAGCGAGACTGCCCACTATTTCATGGGTGGCCTGCTGAAGCACATCGCATCCCTGTGCGCCCTGACCAATCCCAGCACCAACTCCTTCAAGCGTCTGGTGCCCGGCTTCGAGGCTCCCGTCACCGTGGGCTATGCCACTTCCAACCGCTCTGCGGTCATTCGGATCCCTGCTTACGCCAAGAGCCCCAACAAGCGCCGCTTTGAGCTGCGGAATCCCGATGCCACCTGCAACCCCTACTTCTGCTATGCCGCCATCCTGATGGCCGGTCTGGACGGTGTGAAGAACAAGATCGATCCCCATGCCAACGGTTGGGGCCCCTACGATGTGAACCTGTACCACCTGTCCGACGAGGAGAAGGCCAAGCTGCATCATCTGCCCACCTCTCTGGACGAGGCTCTGGATGCCCTGGAAGCCGACCACGACTACCTGACCGCCGGCGGCGTATTCCCCGAGGAGCTGCTGAAGAACTTCATCAAGTCCAAGCGTGAGGAGTGCCGCCAGCTGGCTGCCATTCCTCATCCTGCGGAGTTTGATAAGTATTATAATCTGTAAATAACCTAAAAAGCTGTTGCGAAACGCAAGTTTCGCAACAGCTTTTCTGTTTTGGCTGGTAAGAGAGGAGAGTCATTCGGGGGATTGAGAATCCTCGTTCACGGCGGCGATGAATTGATCGATCATGTTTATCAGGCAACGTGTTTGCAGCTGTGTCAATTTCTGGATTTTGTCTTCGATCAATGATAAAGACTTCGTTTCTTTTGCGCCGAAGAGGACGTAATCCGCCGTGATTCCCAGCACCATGCAAATACGTTTTATCGTAGGAATGGAACCACCCACCACGCCACGCTCCAGGTCGGAAACATACTGAGGCGAAACCTCGATTCGTTCTGCAAAAACCTCCTGTGTCAGATGCGCTGCTTCCCTCGCTTGTTTGATACGTTCTCCGATTTCGATGTTGATTTGTTTTTTGATTCGCATAGTAGAATCACCGTCCTTTGCTATTAGTTTATCTAAAAGCATACTTGACAAACACAAAGCAACGCTGTTATAATACTAATGGCAATACTATTAGAAAAGGAGAATTAGTATGGAAAAATCAATTCGTAAACTGCTTTTGTCCGCAATGGCTCTGGTGACCGTATTTGCACTGTCTGCTTGCGGAGAGGGTTCCGGCGACAAGGATGCGGAATCGGCGGGGGAGACCACTACTGAGGCGAAGTGTGAGCATGTGGAAAAGGTGATTCAGGGTTTGGACGCTACCTGTACCGCTGCCGGCAAGACCGAAGGCAAGGAATGCGCCACTTGCGGTGAAATCCTGGTTGCTCAAAATGAAATTCCCGCTACCGGCCACACCGAAGCGGTACTGTCCGCCCAGGCTGCCACCTGCACCACTGCCGGTAAGACCGAAGGCAAGGAATGCAGCGTTTGCGGTGAAACGCTGGTGGAACAAACGGAGATAGAGGCTCTGGGGCATACGACTACCACCGGAACCTGTGATCGTTGCGGCCTGTCCTTTGGCAGTTGGGAGCTTTATTACTATGTGGATGAATTCCAGCAGCCCACGAATGATGGATATGTTGCCAACGGGAGCTACTTCGTAGGTACCTTCAGCAATAGCGCCACAACGAATTCCAGGCTGTACGTTACCGTGCTGGCAGATGAGGAGGATATTGCTTTCTTCCTTTATGAGTATGGCAGCTATCAGGTCAAGAATGCTTCCTCTAGATATTCCGATGAATATGAAATCACGATGAAGTTGTCCAACGGAACGAAATATGAGATGACTGGCACAATGTACGCTGGCGGTGACCGGCTTTTTGTGGATAGCAGCTACCGGAGCAAGGTTCTTAACGCCCTCAAGAGCGGCGAAGAAGTAAGCTTCTATATTGTTTTCGCTGACTATACCACCTCTACTTATTTGTTCACTGTTCAGACCAACAATTTTGCGGAAGAGTACAGCAAACTGTAATCCTCTACCGACCAATGACGCCCCCTGATGTAAGACCAACATCAGGGGGCGTTTTTTTAGAGAGGGGGGAGAAAGATTTTTTGCCCCAGAACAAAAAAATCCATTGACAAATCAACGTCAATGGTGTAAAATAGTCTTCCATACTGTGGGGAGTATGGCCTTCGGGCGAATCTTTCCTTGTATGGGCATTGTACCACAGGTTGGCCATTCTGTCAAGCAGAAAGTTATCTGTTTTAGACAACTGGCCCGTGCGTATCATTATTTAAGCAACACACAAATTCGAAAGAAAGGCTGTGATGAATCAGATGGCTATGGTCAAGGACGTAAAGTTCGGCAAGACCACGCGTAAGTCCTACGCGAAGTATGAGGAGATCCTGGAGATCCCCAATATGCTCAAAATCCAGAAGGATTCTTACCAGTGGTTCCTGGACGAGGGCCTGCGGGAAGTTTTCAAGGATGTTGGCACCATCACCGACTTCTCCGGTAAACTGGAGCTTAGCTTCCTGGATTTCTCCATGAACGAGCCTCCCAAGTACACCATCGAGGAGTGCAAGGAGCGGGATGCGACCTACGCCCGTCCCATCAAGGTTCGGGTGCGTCTGCGCAACACCGAGACCGACGAGATCAAGGAGCAGGAAATCTTTATGGGAGATTTCCCCATCATGACCAATGGCGGTACCTTCGTCATCAACGGTGCGGAGCGTGTTATCGTCTCCCAGATCGTCCGTTCTCCCGGTATGTACTACGGTCACGAGGTGGACAAGGCGGATCAGCATACCTATTCCGCTACCGTTATCCCTTACCGTGGTGCCTGGCTGGAGTACGAAACCGATAATAACAATGTATTCTGGGTCCGTATCGACAAGAACCGTAAGCTGCCTGTCACCAGCCTGATTCGTGCCATGGGCGTCAGCACTGATGAGCAGATCAAGGCCATGTTCGGTGAGGATGAGCGGATCATGGCCTCTCTGGAGAAGGATCCCTGCAAGACCCGCGAGGAGTCTTTGCTTGAGATCTACCGCCGGCTTCGTCCCGGTGAGCCTCCCACGGTGGAGACTGCTATCGCCCATCTGGAGGGCCTGCTGTTCGACGCGCACCGCTACGACGTGAGCAAGGTCGGCCGCTATAAATTCAATAAGAAGATGGACATCTGGAGCCGCCTGTCCGGTCAGGAGGCTGCTGAGCCCATCGCTGATCCCATGACCGGCGAAATCCTGGTCATGCCCGGCGACATCATTACCCGTGACATGGCCCACAGCCTGTCCGATAAGGGTGTCAACGAGGCTGTTGTGAAGGTCGGCGACCAGCTGGTGAAGATTTTCTCCAACGGCATGGTCAACATGGCGAATTTCGTTGACTTCGATCCCAAGGACTTCGGCATCCGTGAGAAGGTCCGCTTCTCCGTCCTGAAGGAACTGCTGGAGACCGAGGGCATCAACTGGGAGGACGCCATCGCTGAGCGGATGGACGATCTGATTCCCAAGCACATCATTGTGGATGATATCATGGCCTCCATCAACTACCTGAACTGCGTGGCCATGGGCATCGGCACCGCCGACGATATCGACCATCTGGGCAACCGCCGCCTGCGCTGCGTGGGCGAGCTGCTGCAGAACCAGTTCCGCATCGGCTTCAGCCGTCTGGACCGGGTGATCCGGGAGCGGATGACTGTCCAGGATCTGGATGCTGTTACCCCCCAGAGCCTGATCAACATCCGGCCTGTTACCGCTGTTATCAAGGAGTTCTTCGGCTCCAGCCCCCTGAGCCAGTTCATGGACCAGAATAACCCTCTGGCCGAGCTGACCCACAAGCGCCGTCTGTCCGCTCTGGGCCCCGGCGGTCTGAGCCGTGAGCGTGCGTCCTTTGACGTTCGTGATATTCACTATACCCACTATGGCCGTATGTGCCCCATCGAGACCCCCGAAGGTCCCAACATCGGCCTGATTAACTATCTGGCTACCTTTGCCAAGATCAATGAGTACGGCTTCGTGGAGGCCCCCTACCGGAAGGTGGACAAGGCCACCGGCCATGTCACCGATATCGTCGAGTACATGACCGCCGACGTGGAGGATGATTTCTACATCGGTCAGGCCAACGAGCCTCTGGACGAGAATGGCTGCCTGGCCAATGCCCGTATCACCTGCCGTCACCGCAACGAGATTATCGAGGTGGACCGCAACGTCATCGATTATATCGACGTTTCTCCCCGGATGATGATTTCCATTGCTACCTCCTTCATTCCCTTCCTGCAGAACGACGACGCCAACCGTGCCCTGATGGGCGCCAACATGCAGCGTCAGGCCGTTCCGCTGCTGACCACTGAGCCTCCTGTCGTTGCTACCGGCATCGAGCATAAGGCCGCTGTGGACTCCGAGGTCTGTATCAAGGCCAAGGGCCCCGGTGTGGTCAGCTCCGTTTCCGCCACCGATATCGTGGTTCGCTACGATGATGGCGAAATCGTGGACCATAAGCTGACCAAGTTCGCCCGCTCCAACGCCGGCACCTGCGTCAACCAGCGCCCCATCGTCGTGGTAGGGGAGCGGGTGGATACCGAGCAGATCATTGCCGACGGCCCCAGCTGCTCCGGCGGTGAGGTGGCCCTGGGTAAGAACGTGCTGATTGGCTTCGTCACCTGGGAAGGCTACAACTACGAGGACGCCATTCTGCTGAACGAGCGTCTGGTCCGTGAGGACGTGTTCACCTCCATCCACATCGAGGAGCACGAGACTGAAGCCCGGGACACCAAGCTGGGCCCCGAGGAAATCACCCGTGATATCCCCAACGTGGGCGAGGATACCCTGAAGGACCTGGACGAGAACGGCATCATCCGAATCGGTGCCGAGGTCCATTCCGGCGATTACCTGGTCGGTAAGGTCACCCCCAAGGGCGAGACCGAGCTGACCCCTGAGGAGCGTCTGCTCCGTGCCATCTTCGGCGAAAAGGCCCGTGAAGTCCGTGACACCTCCCTGAAGGTGCCTCATGGCGAAAGCGGCATCGTCGTGGATGTGAAGGTCTTTACCAAGGAGAACAGCGATGAACTGGCTCCCGGTGTTACCAAGTCCGTCTGCGTCTATATCGCCCAGAAGAGAAAAATCTCCGTGGGCGATAAGATGGCCGGTCGTCACGGTAACAAGGGCGTCGTTTCCCGTGTTCTGCCCGAGGAAGATATGCCCTTCCTGCCCGACGGCACCCCCCTGGATGTGGTTCTGAACCCCCTGGGCGTGCCTTCCCGTATGAACATCGGTCAGGTTCTGGAGGTCCACCTGGGCTACGCCGCCAAGGCTCTGGGCTGGCACGTTGCCACCCCCGTCTTTGATGGCGCCAACGAGAAGGACATCCGGGAGACCCTGAAGTTGGCCGGTCTGCGGGAGGATGGCAAGACCATTCTGTACGATGGCCGTACCGGCGAACCCTTCGATAACCTGGTCACCGTTGGCTATCCCTACTATCTGAAGCTCCACCATCTGGTCGATGATAAGATTCACGCCCGTTCCACCGGCCCCTATGCTCTGGTCACCCAGCAGCCTCTGGGCGGCAAGGCCCAGTTCGGCGGTCAGCGTTTCGGCGAAATGGAGGTCTGGGCGCTGGAAGCTTACGGCGCCGCCTATACCCTGCAGGAGATTCTGACGGTCAAGTCCGACGATGTCAACGGCCGTGTCAAGACCTACGAGGCCATCGTCAAGGGTGCCAATATTCCCAAGCCCGGCGTGCCCGAATCCTTCAAGGTTCTGGTCAAGGAGCTGCAGGCTCTGTGCCTGGATATCCGTGTGCTGGATGAAGAGGGTAATGAGATCGAGCTGAAGGACGAGGACGAGGATGATGAGATCGTCTACACCGCCGACCACGAGGAGGAGCTGGTTGTTGGCTCTGCTGACGAGGTGCTGGATTCCGGCTTCGTGATCGACGAGGACAGCCCTGAGGATATCATGGATGTATTCGGCGCCGCCGACGGCGATGCCGACGACGAATATTAAGGAGGCGTTTTATATGGCAGATGCCACCTTTGATGCAATTAAAATTGGAATCGCATCGCCGGAGATGATCCGGCAGTGGTCCTACGGCGAGGTCAAGAAGCCGGAGACCATCAACTACCGCACCCTGAAGCCCGAG
This sequence comes from Oscillospiraceae bacterium, assembly GCA_017457285.1. GTDB lineage: Bacteria > Bacillota > Clostridia > Oscillospirales > Oscillospiraceae > Faecousia. Next base: position 24,382 of record JAFTHT010000042.1, read on the forward strand.
CGGGACGGCCTGTACTGCGAAAAGATCTTTGGACCCACCAAGGATTGGGAGTGCCACTGCGGTAAGTATAAGAAAATCAAGTTCAAGGGCAAGGTCTGCGACCGCTGCGGCGTCGAGGTGACCAAGGCCAAGGTTCGCCGGGAGCGCATGGGCCACATCGAGCTGGCCGCTCCTTGCAGCCACATCTGGTATTTCAAGGGCATCCCATCCCGGATGGGTCTGATTCTGGACATCAGCCCCAAGATTCTGGAGAAGGTGCTGTACTTTGCCGCCTATATCGTCACCGATCCCGGCGATGCGCCTCTGAGTCTGAATCAGGTCCTCACCGAGAAGGAATACCGGGATATGCGGGAAAAGTACGAGGACGATTTCCAGGCCGGTATGGGTGCCGAGGCCGTCAAGAAGCTGCTGGAGCAGATCGATCTGGATCAGCTGTCCGAGCAGCTCCGTGAAGAGCTGAAGACCGCTTCCTCCCAGAAGAAGCTGCGGCTTGTGAAGCGGCTGGAGGTGGTGGAAGCCTTCCGTGAATCCGGCAACAAGCCCAGCTGGATGGTCATGGATGTGCTGCCCGTCATTCCTCCCGAAATCCGTCCCATGATTCAGCTGGACGGCGGTCGTTTCGCCACCTCCGACCTGAATGACCTGTACCGCCGTGTCATCAACCGGAACAACCGTCTGAAGCGGCTGATCCAGCTCCATGCCCCCGACATCATCATCCGCAACGAAAAGCGGATGCTGCAGGAGGCTGTGGACGCCCTGATCGACAATGGCCGTCGTGGCCGTGCCGTCACCGGCGCCAACAACCGGGCGCTGAAGTCCCTGAGCGATATGCTCAAGGGTAAGCAGGGCCGGTTCCGTCAGAATCTGCTGGGTAAGCGTGTTGACTATTCTGGCCGTTCCGTTATCGTTGTCGGTCCTGAGCTGAAGCTGTACCAGTGCGGCGTGCCCAAGGAAATGGCCATCGAGCTGTTCCGGCCCTTCGTTATGAAGAAGCTGGTCTCCGACGGTCTGGCCAACAATATTAAGTCCGCCAAGAAGATGATCGACAAGGGCAAGACCGAGGTTTGGGATGCGCTGGACGAGATCATCAAGGACCGCCCGGTCATGCTGAACCGTGCGCCTACCCTGCACCGTCTGGGTATCCAGGCCTTCGAGCCCATCCTGGTGGAAGGCCGTGCCCTGAAGCTGCATCCTCTTTGCTGTACCGCATTTAACGCCGACTTCGACGGCGACCAGATGGCTATTCACGTGCCCCTGTCCGCAGAGGCCCAGGCGGAAGCCCGGATGCTGATGCTGTCCGCCAATAACCTGCTCCGTCCTCAGGACGGCAAGCCTGTTACCGTTCCCACCCAGGATATGATCCTCGGTGCCTACTACCTGACCTATACCCGTCTGGGCAAGGCCGAGAAGGGCGCCGAAGAGGTGGTCATTGCCAATCCCGGCGATTCCAATTGGAGCGCCAACGAGATTGTGGATGCCGACGAGTTCCTGGCTGTCAACAAGGAGCTGAAGGCCGAGGGTAAGGCCGAGGCCACCTTCAAGCCCCGCCATGCCTACTCCAGCGTGGACGAGGCCATCGCCGCCTATGCCGATGGCAATGTGGGTCTCCATGCCCCCATTCTGGTTCGGATGGGCAAGGAAATCGATGGTCAGATGGTCTATAAGCTGGTCAATGCCACTGTGGGCCGCCTGATTTACAACGAGCCCATCCCCCAGGACCTGGGCTTCGTGGATCGCACCAATCCCGATCATGCCTTCGACCTGGAAGTGGACTTCCTGGTTGGCAAGAAGGCCCTGGGCAAGATCATCGACAAGTGTATCCGTGTCCACGGCTTCACCATCGCCACCGAGATGCTGGACCGCATCAAGGCTCTGGGCTACAAGTACTCCACCAAGGGCGCTATCTCCGTGTCCATTGCGGACATGGTGGTTCCCGCCATTAAGTACGAGCTGGTCAAGCAGGCCGAGGGTAAGGTTGTTGAGATCGAAAACTACTACCGCCAGGGTCTGATCACCAACGATGAGCGTTATCGCCTGGTGGTTCAGCAGTGGGAAAAGACCACCGCTGATGTCACCGGCGCTCTGCAGGGCAACCTGGATCAGTTCAACCCCATCTACATGATGGCCGACTCCGGCGCCCGTGGTAGCATGGCTCAGATCCGTCAGCTGGCCGGTATGCGTGGCCTGATGGCCGATACCGCCGGCCGTACCATCGAGATTCCCGTTAAGGCGAACTTCCGTGAAGGTCTGTCTGTTCTGGAGTACTTCATCTCCTCCAGAGGCGCCCGTAAGGGCATGACCGATACGGCTCTGCGTACCGCCGACTCCGGTTACCTGACCCGCCGAATGGTCGATGTTTCCCAGGATGTTATCATCCGGGAGCACAACTGCGGCACGTCCAACGGTATTTGGGTGGGCGCTGTCTACGACAAGAACGGCGATGTGGTGGATTCCTTCGGCAACCGTATCCGTGGCCGTTACCCCGTCAACGATGTGCTGCATCCCGAAACCGGCGAGCTGCTCCACTCCAAGGACGTCATGATGATGCCCGAGGATGCCGGCAAGTTCGAGAAGGCCGGTATCGAGAAGATTTATATCCGCACCATCCTGGGCTGCCGCGCCAGAAGCGGTGTTTGCGCCAAGTGCTACGGCATGAACCTGGCCACCTCCAAGGAAGTGGACCTGGGCGAGGCCGTCGGCATCATTGCCGCCCAGTCCATCGGTGAGCCCGGTACCCAGCTGACCATGCGTACCTTCCACTCCGGCGGCGTTGCGGGTGACGATATCACCCAGGGTCTGCCCAGAGTTGAAGAGCTGTTCGAGTCCCGCCGTCCCAAGAAGATGGCGCAGATTTCCGAAATCACCGGTACCGTGTCCATTGACGATACCCATCGTACCGCCCTGCGTAACATCACCGTCACCGCCGACGACGGCGAGGTGAAGATTTACCAGGTGCCTTACTCCGTGGGCCTGAAGGTCCAGCACGGCAAGAAGGTCCTCAAGGGCGAGCCCATCACCGACGGTGCCCTGTATCCCCAGGATGTGCTGCGGATTTCCGGCGTTGAGGCTGTCCAGGATTACCTGGTCCAGTCCGTCCAGGCGGTGTACCGCCAGCAGGGCGTTGAAATCAACGATAAGCACATCGAAGTCATCATCCGCCAGATGATGCGGAAGGTTCGGGTGGAAGACCCCGGCGATTCCTGCCTGCTCACCGGTACCGTCATCGATACCTTCGAGTTCGAGGATGCCAATGCCGCCGTCCAGGCCCGGATTGATGCCGGCGAGGACGAGCTGCGTCTGGCCACCGCCTCCGCGGTGCTGCTGGGTATCACCAAGGCCTCTCTGGCCACCGATTCCTTCCTGTCCGCCGCTTCCTTCCAGGAGACCACCAAGGTCCTGACCGATGCCGCTATCAAGGGTAAGGTGGACCACCTTGTTGGTTTGAAGGAGAATGTCATCATCGGTAAGCTGATCCCCGCAGGCTCCGGCCTGATGGCCTACCGGGATTTCAAACCCGGTATCACCCCCGAGAGCCGCCTGACCGAGGATTACGTCGAGCAGATGGCTGAATAAAATCAACTGGCCGCCACTTTCGTGGCGGCCATTGCATTTGCGGATAGGGGAGAGGTGGATGAATTTGATGAAATCCCGACCAAAGATTTTCTTCTTTATGGACGGATGTCCTTCCAGCAAAATTGCTGAAATTTTTCGCAAAAATTTGTTGACTTTTTCGGAAAAATGAGTATAATACATTTTTGTATGGACACTAAAAAAGATTGTAGAATCCCCCAATGCGGGAATTTGGCAGAATTGGCCGGAAAGAAGCTCGTTGTGGGGGCCAAACAGCTCCGCAAAGCCCTTCAAAACGGCAAGGCTACCTTCGTATTTTTGGCGGAGGATGCGGATCCTGCCATCACCGCTCCCATTGAGGCGCGGTGCAAAGAGAATATGGTATCCTACACCTGGATCGCCACCATGGGCGAGCTGGGGCGCGCCTGCGGCATCGAAGTGGGCGCCGCGGCAGCTGCCGCCATCGACTGATCTTTGCGGTTTACCCGTTAAGATATACCCGCCGAAAGGCGAGAACTGAAGAAAGGAGAAATGAAATGCCTACTTTTAACCAGCTCGTTAAGAGCGGCCGTAAGCAGGTCACCTACAAGTCCACCGCTCCTGCTCTGCAGAGAGGTCTGAACACTCTGGAGAACAAGGCTACTACTCTGCCTTCCCCCCAGAAGCGTGGCGTCTGCACTGCCGTTCGTACCACCACCCCCAAGAAGCCTAACTCCGCTCTGCGTAAGATCGCCCGTGTGCGTCTGACCAATGGTATGGAAGTTTCCGCTTATATCCCCGGTGTTGGTCACAACCTGCAGGAGCACTCCGTGGTTCTGATCCGCGGCGGTCGTGTCAAGGACCTGCCCGGTGTCCGTTACCACATCATCCGCGGCACTCTGGATACCCAGGGCGTGCAGAACCGGATGCAGTCCCGCTCCAAGTACGGTGCGAAGCGTCCCAAGGCCGGCAAGAAGAAGTAATCCTTCGCCGTCCAATCAAACTTGACTTTATTCCAAGCCTTTCGCAAGGCTACGCCTTGCCATGATGGTTTTTTATATAGAACCTCTGGCCAGGCACAACGAAAGTCACACTTTCGAGTACCGATGAAATCATTATATTATGAAGGAGGGAAGCAAAGTGCCCAGAAGAGGTAATGTTCCCAAGAGAGAGGTCCTGCCGGATCCTCAGTATAACTCCGTTCTGGTTACCAAGCTCGTGAACAGCGTCATGCTGGACGGCAAGAAGGGTGTTGCCCAGAAGGTCGTTTATGGCGCTTTTGAGATCGTCGAGAACAAGACCGGCAAGAACGGTCTGGAAGTCTTCCAGCAGGCCATGGAAAATATCATGCCTGCCGTCGAGCTGAAGGCTCGCCGTGTTGGTGGCGCTACCTACCAGGTGCCCATCGAAGTCCGTGCCGACCGCCGTCAGACCCTGGGTCTGCGCTGGCTGACTCTGTACAGCCGCAACCGCAGCGAGAACACCATGAGAGAGCGCCTGGCCGCTGAGATTATGGATGCCGCCAACAACACCGGCTCCGCTGTGAAGAAGCGCGAGGACGTCCACAAGATGGCCGAAGCCAACAAGGCTTTCGCTCATTTCCGTTGGTAATAAAGGAGATTCTTTATGCCTAGACAGTATTCTCTGGAGAATACCAGAAACTTTGGCATCATGGCTCACATTGATGCCGGTAAGACCACCACCTCCGAGCGTATCCTGTTCTACACCGGTAAGAACTACAAGATCGGTGAGACTCACGATGGCTCTGCCACCATGGACTGGATGGCTCAGGAGCAGGAGCGTGGTATTACCATCACTTCCGCCGCTACCACTTGCTTCTGGAAGGGTTGCCGGCTGAACATCATCGACACCCCCGGCCACGTCGACTTCACCGTTGAGGTCGAGCGTTCCCTGCGTGTTCTGGACGGTGCTGTTACCGTTCTGTGCGCCAAGGGCGGCGTCGAGCCCCAGACCGAGACCGTTTGGCGTCAGGCCGACGAGTACAAGGTCCCCCGTATGATTTACGTCAACAAGATGGACATCCTGGGTGCGGACTTCTTCCGCGTCCTGACCATGATCGACGAGCGTCTGAAGTGCAACGCTGTGGCGATTCAGCTGCCCATCGGTTCCGAGTCCTGGTTCAAGGGCAATATCGACCTGGTCGAGATGAAGGCCAACGTCTTCTATGATGACCTGGGCAAGGATGTCCGCGAGGAAGAGATTCCCGCCGACATGGTTGACATCGCCAACGAGTACCACGAGAAGCTGATGGATGCCATCTCTGTCTTCGACGACGACATCGCTATGATGTATCTGGAAGGCGAGGATGTGCCCGTTGACATGATCAAGGCCGTCATCCGTAAGGCTACCATTGCCAACGAGATGGTTCCCGTGGTCTGCGGCACTTCCTACAAGAACAAGGGCGTGCAGCAGGTGCTGGACGCGGTGGTTGACTATATGCCCAGCCCCCTGGACAAGAAGGGCATCAAGGGCATCAACCCCGAGACCGAGGAAGAGGACTTCCGTCCCGCTTCCGACGAGGCTCCCTTCTCCGCTCTGGCTTTCAAGATCGCTACCGACCCCTATGTTGGTAAGCTGTGCTACTTCCGTGTGTACTCCGGCGTGCTGGAGAAGGGTACTACCATCCTGAACTGCACCAAGGGCACCAAGGAGCGCATGGGCCGTATTCTGCAGATGCACTCCAACCACCGGGAGGATATCGACGTGGTTTACGCCGGTGATATCGCTGCCGTGGTCGGCGTGAAGAACACCACCACCGGTGATACCTTCTGTGATGAGGATCATCCCATCATTCTGGAGTCCATGGTCTTCCCCGAGCCTGTTATCGAGGTCGCCATCGAGCCCAAGACCAAGGCCGGTCAGGAAAAGATGGGCATTGCTTTGGCCAAGCTGGCTGAAGAGGATCCCACCTTCCGGACCTACACCAACAAGGAAACCGGTCAGACCATCATCGCCGGTATGGGTGAGCTCCATCTGGAGATCATCGTGGACCGTCTGCTCCGTGAGTTCAAGGTCGAGGCTAATGTCGGCGCTCCCCAGGTTTCCTATAAGGAGACCATCCGCAAGAGCGTGGAGCAGGATACCAAGTATGCCCGTCAGTCCGGCGGTAAGGGCCAGTACGGTCACGTCAAGATTCGTGTCGAGCCCAACGAGCCCGGCAAGGGTTACGAGTTCATCAACGCTGTCGTCGGCGGTGCGATCCCCAAGGAGTATATCCCTGCGGTCGATGCCGGTATTCAGGGCGCCATGGAGGCCGGTGTTATGGCCGGTTACCCCGTGGTGGACGTGAAGGTCACCCTGTTCGACGGTTCCTATCACGAGGTCGACTCCTCCGAAATGGCATTTAAGATCGCCGGTTCTATGGCGTTCAAGGAAGCCTGCCGGAAGGCCAACCCCGCCGTGTTGGAGCCCATCATGAAGGTTGCCGTCACCGTTCCCGATGAGTATATGGGC
>JAFTHT010000043.1 GCA_017457285.1 Oscillospiraceae bacterium
ACGAATTCGCCGAAAACGTACACAAAATCATAACATTCTAACGCATGCTCCCCCAGTCACGGCTTGCGCCGTGCCAGCCCCCTCATAAATGAGGGGGCCAAGGTGCTGGTGCATAGCCAGGCCGCTAAACAATCATTTACATTCCTTATCATATTAAAACATATCCCAAATGCAAACGAGGCAGAGGAAAACCTCTGCCTCGAAGCAATGCGATTTTACACCAGATGCAGGGACAGGGCCAGCAGGACCCAAACCAGAGCGACCCACTTGGTGATGGAAGCCAGCTTCTTGTCCAGAGAACCGGTCTTGCCCTTACCCATGTAAGTATCGGTGTTGCCGGAGATGGCGCCGGACAGGCCAGCCTCCTTGCCGGACTGCAGCAGAACGACCACAATCAGGGCGACGCTGGCGATGACCTCCAGAACAGTCAGAATAGTCTGCAACATTTCTTTTACCTCCCTCCGCCAACTACGGCATTCAAGATAGCACTCTTAAAGAGTAATTTCACATATAGCCGTACTATCATACCACAGCTTTTTGCGGATTTCAAGTATTATTTTTATTATTTTTGCACCCAATTGCCGGTGGCCAGGCAATTCAGGTAGCTTTCGATGAAGGGGTCCAGGGCGCCATCCATAACGGCGTTGACGTTGCTGGTCTCGCAGCCGGTGCGGGTGTCCTTGACCAGAGTGTAGGGCATGAACACATAGTTACGAATCTGGCTGCCCCATTCGATTTTCTGCTGAACGCCCTTGATATCGGCGATGGTGGCCAGGTGCTCCCGCTCCCGAATCTCCACCAGCTTGCTGCGAAGCATCCGCAGACAGGTTTCCTTGTTCTGGAACTGGCTCCGCTCGGTCTGGCAGGATACCACAATGCCGGTGGCCTTGTGGATCAGACGGACGGCGGAGGAAGTCTTGTTGATATGCTGACCGCCGGCGCCGGAGGAGCGGAAGACCTGCATTTCGTAATCCTCGGGACGAATCTCAAAGTCCTCGGAGTCATCCTCAATCTCAGGGATGACCTCGATGGCGGAGAAGGAGGTCTGGCGGCGGGCGTTGGCATCGAAGGGGGACACCCGGACCAGGCGGTGGACACCGCTTTCGCCCTTCAGGAAGCCGTAGGCATTTTCGCCCTCAATCATGATGGAGGCAGACTTCAGGCCGGCCTCGTCGCCCTCCTGATAGTCCAGGATTTTGTAGGTAAAGCCGTGGCGCTCAGCCCAGCGGGTGTACATCCGGTAGAGCATGGAGGCCCAGTCCTGGGCCTCGGTGCCGCCTGCACCGGCCTGGAAGCTCATCATGGCGTTGTTCTTATCGTATTTACCGGTCAGCAGGGTTTCCAGACGGCAGGATTCCATCTCGGCAGCCAGGGTGGCAAAGCCCTCCTTCAGCTCGTCCAGCATGGAGTCGTCATCCTCTTCGGCGGCCATTTCGCAAATGGTCATCAAATCATCCCAGGAGCCGGTCATGTTTTCGTAGCGTTCGATTTTATTTTCGGCCTGCTTGGTTTTCATGACGATTTTCTGGCTCTTTTCCGGATCATCCCAGAAGCCGGGGGCCTCCTGCATGGCATGGAGCCGCTCCAGCTCGTCCCGCAAACCGGCAATATTCAGCGACTCCGCCAGCCCCTCCAGAGCGGGCTTGCAGTCGTTGAGCTTCTGTTTGTAGCTGTCAAATTCAATATTCATGGCAGTTCTCTCCATAATCTTAAACATTCCGATATATTATATCCCATTTTTGGGCCTGTGTAAAGAGAAATTATTTTGGAGAGAAAAATTATTGTTTAGCACCCCAAGATAATACTGTCATTGTTATGAAAGAACTTTCTGTAGGGGAGGGTCTTGACCCGCCCCCACAGAGGTTTTCATTATCTGTTACGCCGCTAAACAAAAGATTAACCCTCGTCAATCGAAAAATATCGAATAATCATGACACATTCACCATATTATCCCGTCCATATCAGTGAAGGGGCGATGCCATCTTTGACTATCTGTCGCTGGGTCGCCACTGCTCGCCCTCAAAAATCAGATCATCCACATCCCGGTCGTCCATATCCTCACCCCATTTCGCGTACTTCCTGACAGTCTATGCCTCCGGGGGAAAATATATGCCAACCTTTCTTGACAGCAAAGAATTTTTCGGCTACAATATGACCATTATGCATCCGTAGCTCAGCAGGATAGAGCGGCCGCCTCCTAAGCGGCAGGTCGGAGGTTCGAATCCTCTCGGGTGTGCCAAAAATCGACAAATCTCCGTAGAGGTTTGTCGATTTTGCTTTTTCAGAGGTTTTGGTGGGGATAATGATAATATTTAAGTTGATAGAAAAAGATTTTTTGTGCAAAAGCTCTTGCAATTAGGACGATGATGCGATATAATATTGAATGAAGGATTCTAAGGAGCTGGAGTGCGATGAGCAATCATTGAATCACTTCTCAGCGCAACACATCATGATACCTGCAAGTAGATAAGGAAGTACCTGATAGCTGCCCTGCAACACCAGGCAGCGAAAGAACAACTGTAAGGAGGACAGAATCATGCATAAATTTGAGTGGGAGCCTGAAATCGATATTATCCGTTTTGGCTGTGCGGATATCATCACCACCAGCAGCATCGATGACGAGCTGGACGAGGATGAACTTCCCCCCGTCTACATTAAATAAGTCGACAACAGTAGGCGGAACAAAGCTGGTTCCCAACAAGGAGATGAACATATGAAGACGTTTTATACCGAGGCTGAGATGGAAGTGTCTCTCTTTGAGGCGGAGGATATCATTACCACCAGCAGCCTTGACCCTGATGAACTGCCTCCCGTTCCCGTGAACTGAGGCGAATCATGAATACATGCCGGGTTCAGCAATGCTGGTTCCGGCATGTATTCATTCTATGCACCCAGTCCACCATGCAATCCATAGGAGAGATTCAGATGAAACTTAGATATAAATTTGTTGTTCGGAACGTCGGCGGAAAGCCCGTGGCGGTGGCTGTGGGGATGGACAATAATCGGTTCAACGGCATGATTCGGCTGAATCAAAGCGGCGAATGGATTTTCAAACAACTGCAGGAGGGCCCAATTTCTCAGGAGGCGCTGATGTCCAGGTTTGCTGCGGAATTCGGCATCACCGAAGAAACGGCAAAACCAGCGGTCCTGAGCTTTTTGAACACCCTGCGGGAAGGCGAGCTGCTGGATGACTGAGTTGCTGGACGAATACGCATACCTGATTCACCTGATTAAGTGTGCCCTGGGCGATGAGCAGCCCCGGGAAATCCCCGCGGGGATGTCTTTCGAATCGGTGTTTCAGTGCGGCGCGGACCATGATGTGGCCAATATTGCTTTTTACAGCGTCAAAAAGCTGAAGAAAAAACCGGATGAACAGCTTTACCGCCAGTGGGAGGATTGCTGCCACCGGACAGTGGTCAGGGATTTCAACCAAAGCTATTCCCGGGATGAAATCGTGGAGGAATTTCAGAATGCCAATATTCGCTGCCTGGAAATTCAGGGGACCTGGATCAAGAAGCTCTATCCCCAGCCTGAATTTCGCACTATGTCGGATATTGATTTTATCATTGATTCGGAAAACCTTCCAAAGGCCGGCCGGATGCTGGAGCGCCTGGGGTATCAGTGCAAGGGCGTTGCGGGTGTGGATATTTTCGCCTTTCGTCCGCCCAATATCAATGTGGAAATCCATACGGATTATTTTCACCGGTCCTCAAGGTACCACTGCGTTATGCGTCCGCCCTTTTCTTCGGTGGATGAAACGGGGGAGTACAGCATCAACGAATTTTACATCTATAATATACTCCATATCGCAAAGCATTATTTCGGTGGCGGCTGCGGTATCCGCAGGGTGCTGGATGCCTATTTTCTGAACCTGAATTACGGGGAGCGGATTGACAAACAATATGTGAATTCGTTTTTTCGGGCGGCGAAGGTTGAGAAATTTGTTGCGGAGCTGTCTGCTCTGGCGGAGCGCTGGTTTGCGTTAGGGGAGAGCAGCGGCAAATACAGCGATATGGAGCGTTACATTTTCCGCTCCAGGGTCCATGGAACCATGAATAATTGGATGCGGAATCGTGTCAGATTCTTTTACCGTGATAATTCGCGCTTTTACAAGCTGAAATATTGCCTGCGGCGTCTGTTTCCCGGTAAAAAGAATATGTATTTGCGGTATCCGGTTTTGAAAAAGTGGAAGATTCTGTATCCGTTCTGCTGGCTCCACCGGGTGTTCAAGGGATTTGGCTCGGCCAGAGTGAAAAAAGAGGTCGAAATCGTGATGGATGAAAATACGCTGGACCAACTGAAATAAAAAACGCGCACAGCTTTATGATATGATCCCCCTAAAATAGGCTTTGGATATTTTCGTGGTCTACTTTAGGGGGATCATATCATAAAGCTGTGCGCAGTTTTCATTTGGAACGCAGCTCCCAGAATGCCACGGCGCTTGCGGCAGCCACATTCAGGCTGTCCACGCCATGGTACATAGGAATTTTAACGGTATAATCGCAGTCGGCGATGGTGCTGTCGGTGAGCCCATCGCCTTCGCTGCCCAGAATGATGGCCAGGCGTTCCGCCGCAGCCAACTCGGGAGCGTCGATGGAGAAGGAATCATCCCGCAACGCCATGGCGGCGGTCTTAAACCCCAGCTTCCGGAGTCTGGACATTCCCGGCTCCGGCCAATCGCCCACGGAATCACCAATGAAGGTCCAGGGAATCTGGAATACGGTGCCCATGCTCACCCGGGCGCTGCGGCGGTACAGGGGGTCGGAACAGCCGGGGGTCAGCAGCACCGCATCCATGCCCAGAGCGGCGGCAGACCGAAAAATAGCCCCCACATTGGTGGGATTCATCACATTCTCCAAAATAACAATCCGCCTGGCCCCGGCAACCACTTCCTCGATGGTCTTCAGAGGGGGCCGCCGCATGGCGCATAGCACGCCACGGGTCAATTGAAATCCAGTCAGTTGGGTCAGCACATCCCGGTCGGCGGTGTAAACGGGAATATCACCGCAGCGTTCGATGACCTCTTTGGCGGCATGGTCGATATCCTTTCGCTCCATCAGCAGGGAAACCGGCTGGCAGCCCCCATCCAGCGCCCGCTGGATGACTTTGGGACTCTCTGCGATGAACATACCCTTGGCTGGCTCAAAGCGGTTGAGCAGCTGGGCTTCCGTCAGCCGGGCATAAACATCCAGCTCCGGTGCGGAAAAATCGGTGATTTCGATGGTCATAGAATCTCCTTCGGCAGATTCACCATGGTCACCGGGTGGCCCATGGCGGGGATGATGCGCTCCATCAGGTCGGCGGTCCGCAGCCGAAGGCTGGAGGTGTTGATACAAGGATGGCATCCAATGAACTCACTGTTCAGAACGTCCTCGTCAATCAACAGCCGTACCCGCAGATGCTTGTCGTTCATCAGGCCAAGAATGCTCAGGGAGCCGGGGGTGATGTCCAAAAATTCCTCCATATAGTCCGCCCCGGCGAAGGACAGCCGGGAGGAGCCAATCTGCTTGGACAGGATGCTGGTCTTGAAGGGCTTGTCGCCGGGCAGTAGCAGCAGATAAAAATCGGTACATTGCCGGTTGCACAGCAACAGATTTTTGCAAATGGCGGCGCCCAGGGCTTGGTCAATGGCGGCGCAGGCCTCCATGGTCATGGCAGCTTCGTGGTCGATTCGCTGGTAGGTGACAGCCAGGCTGTCCAGTAAATCATAAACACGAATTTCCTTCTCTAACCGCCCGGTACAGTCAGCGGGGCGGCCTTGCAGTCGTTCCATAGTTGTTCCTCGTTTCGTGGTTTTCTTTATCAAGCTGAAAATTCCCTGCAAAACATCGTCAGGGGACATTCGGCGCATTTGGGGTTTCTGGCGGTGCAGCAATCCCGGCCGAAGAGGACGATGCGGTGGCAGAAATCGCTGCTTTCCTCCGGCGGAAGGATGGCCCGAAGCTGTGTTTCGACCTTCTCCGGGTCTTTTCCCTGGGACAGCCCAAGCCGGCCGCAGATGCGGATACAATGGGTGTCGCAAACCACGCTGCCGGGGGTTCCGTAAAGATCGCCCAGCAGCAAATTGGCGGTTTTGCGCCCCACGCCGGGAAGCCGCAGCAGCTCTGACATGGTGCCGGGGACCTTCCCATTGTAGTCCGACAGCAGCATCTGGCAGGCCAGAACGATGTCCCTGGCCTTGTGCTTATAAAATCCGCAGGAATGGACATGATGTTCCACATCGGAAATTTCAGCGTTCGCCATGGCCTCCAGAGTTGGATAAGCGGCGAAGAGCCCAGGGGTCACCAGATTCACCCGGGCATCGGTGCATTGGGCCGACAGCCGGACGGCAATCATCAGCTCATAGTCCTTGCTGTAATGGAGCGCACAGGGGGCATCGGCATAACGGTTTTTCAGGATATCGATAATGGCGGAAACCTTCTCTTTCATCGAACCGCCTCCTTTTGCGCCATTGTATCACAGTTTTTGGCGAAAGGGAAGATTATTCTCTTTCCATGTCCAAAATATCCGCATTCAGAGCGGAAATTTCGTAGGCGATGCGCTCCTGAGGACCCTCGTCGGTGAGCTTGGTGTAGCTCCTGCTTTGGAGTCGGCCGCAGATGCGGATTTTGTCACGGGTGTGACAGGCTGCCACCTCCTGGGCGGTGCGGCCCCAGAGGATGCAGGGCAGGTAGTCCGCCCGATGGAATGCCCGGGGGACAGCCAGCATCACGTCGCAGATTTCACGGCCCAGGGGCGTGTGGCGGTAGGTAGGCTCCCGGCACAGGGGGCCTTCCAGCAATACGTCGTTCAGGGGATCGCCGTCCTCTGCCACAATGGTGGTAGCGAAAACGAAAATCAGCAGCCGCCGCACACCGTCCGTCCGAATATTGTGGGAACGGATTTGACCCGTTACAGCCAGCATTTCTCCGCCGCTGAGGTCGATTTGCTCCAGCAGTCGCTGTTCTGCCACCACCGGCAGGTGATCCACCGCCCCGGACAGCCGCTTCACATCCAATGTAAAACGGAAAAATCGCCGGCCATGGTTTTCGTGGGAAAAGGCCGGCAGCCCTGCCAGCTCTCCCCGTAGGGTAACGATATTCGTCATATGTTCCATAGTACCACCTCAAATCCAAATGTATGGAACATCCTATGGCGCGGGATGGGAAAAGAGAACCGGGAAAAGAATATCCATGTTCAGAGTGTTTTCAGAATAATCGATTATAATGGTGTAAAAAATGAAGGAGTGAGTGGATGTGAAAAAAATACTTGCAACCGTGGTGACGCTGGGACTGCTGCTCAGCGGCTGCCAGGTGCTGGAGCCGGAGCAGACGAATCCCAGTAATCCCGGGGACAGCTCTGCCCCTTCGGTGTCGCTGGATTTTGCCCAGACGGACAGCGAAATGTTCACCGAACGGGACAGCAGTCCGGATTATTCCGAAGGGGAAAGTATTGTCATCACCCTCAATGGTGACAGTGCCAGCTGTGATTCCGCCTTTGTGACGGTGGAGGGCAGCAAGGTGCTGATTACCGGCGACGGCACCTATATTCTCCGGGGAACTCTGAATGACGGCATGGTCATCGTCCAGTCCCGGGATACTGACAAGCCCCAGCTGGTGCTGGATGGGGCGCACATTACCAGCAGCACTTCCGCCGCCCTGTATGTGAAGGAGGCGGACAAGGTGTTTGTCACCCTGGTGGGCGAAAATTCTCTGACCAACGGCGGCACCTTCACCGCCATCGACGACAGCAACATCGATGGCGCCGTGTTTTCCAAGCAGGATTTGACCTTCAATGGTACCGGCAGTCTGGCGGTTTCTTCTCCGGCGGGCCATGGCATCGTCTGCAAGGACGACTTGGTGTTCACCGGTGGCACCTATACCATTCAATCCGCCTCCCATGGCCTGGATGCCAATGATTCCGTCCGGTTCCGGGATGCTGAAATGACCATCGACACCGGCAAGGACGGCATTCACGCGGAAAATTCCGATGATGCGGCCCTGGGCTTCGTTTATATCTCCGGCGGTAAGCTGAATATCGAAGCAGAGGGTGATGGCATCGATGGGGGGAGCTTCCTGCAAGTGGAGGCTGGTACGGTGGAAATCCTGGCAGGCGGCGGCTATGAAAACGGCGAAAGTCACAGCTCCGGTGGCTGGGGTGATATGATGGGCGGCGGCGGAAGACCCGGCGGTATGCGCCCCGGGGGCCGCTCTGTGGAGGAAGCCGCTGCAACTGACGAAGCCAGCACCAGCATGAAGGGCCTGAAATCCGGCACGGAGCTGCTGGTCAACGGCGGCACGATCACCATCGATTCCGCCGACGACGGGCTTCACGCCAATACCTCCGCCGTCATCAATGGGGGAACCTTCCAAATCGCCTCCGGCGACGACGGCATCCATGCAGAGGAAACGTTGACCGTTTCGGGTGGTACCATCAACATCACCCAAAGCTACGAGGGGCTGGAAGCCCTGCATATCCACATCACCGGCGGAGATATCAAACTGGTGGCCACCGATGACGGCCTGAATGCCGCCGGTGGCACCGATTCCAGCGGCACCGGAGGCCGGGACCAGATGTTCGGTCCCGGCGGCATGGGTGGCCCCGGCGGTATGGGTGGTATGGGCGGCAGCTCCAATGGCAGCATCCTCATCGAAGGGGGCGAGCTGAACGTGCAGGCCTCCGGCGATGGCATCGATGCCAACGGCTATCTGGAAATCAAGGGCGGAAACACCATCGTCTGCGGCCCCAACAGCGGTGATACCGCAACCCTGGACTACGACTCCTACGCTTCGATAACCGGCGGTACCTTCATCGGCACCGGAGCCTCCGGCATGGCCCAGACCTTCAGCGCCAATGAGCAGGGCGTCCTGGCGGTGAGCGTGGGCGTGGGTCAGTCCACCGGCGTCAAAATCACCGTGGCGGACAGCAGCGGCAAGGAGCTGATGCGCTATACGCCGGAGCTGCCCTTCTCGGTCATCATTTTCAGTAGCCCGGAGCTGGTTTCCGGAGAAACCTACCATGTGACCGTTGGAACCCTGGAAGGGGATTTGGAGGCTGATTAAAAAAACACCACCAGGGAGGGCGCTTGCCCTCTCTGGTGTTTTCACATTCTGCGGAAAATGATTATTTAGCGGAGTAAATGTAAGATGTGTGTCATCCTGAGCGAAGCGAAGCGGAGTCGAAGGATCTACGCACAATCGATATGGTTCAGGGTAATGTAGTGCGTAGATCCTTCGACTCGCTGACGCTCGCTCAGGATGACAGAACGGTAGATTCGTGCGCTAAACAATCGTTTACCACACCAGACCACGTGGGGGCATCTGTTCAAGTTGCTGAAAAATAAGGCTCCCCTATATGCAATTTCGTAACGCAAAACGTTGACATTCCACAAAAACCGAATTATACTATATACAATGCCAATACTATGCGGAGGAACCCCTATGGTCATCAAATGGAACGTCACCATCCCCAAGCTCACCGGCGAGAAAACCCGTTGCGCCTATATTTATCTGCCCGATTCCTACGACAAGGAGAAGGACAAGCGCTATCCCGTCATGTATATGTTCGACGGGCACAACGTTTTCTTTGACGAGGATGCTACCTTCGGCAAGTCCTGGGGCATGAATAAATTCATGCAGGAGTCCGGCAAGGAGCTGATTATTGTCGGCGTGGAGTGCAACCACGAGGGCAACGGCCGCATCATCGAATATTCCCCCATGACCTACGAAAACGCCACTATGGGCAAGGTCAAGGGCAAGGGCGGCGTGTACATGAACTGGCTGGTCAAGACCCTGAAACCCTACATCGATGCTACCTACCGCACCCTGCCGGACCGGATGAATACCATCATCGCCGGTTCCTCCATGGGCGGCCTGATGGCCCTGTACGGGGCGGCGGTGTTCAACCACGTGTTCCAGCGGGCGGCCTGCCTGTCTCCCAGCCTGTGGGTGGCTCCCGGTCCGGTGCTGGAAATGGTGGCCCGGGCCAAGATTAAAAATGATACCTGCATTTACCTGGACTATGGTTCCCTGGAAATGTTCAACCATGCCGCCAATGCCGAGTCTCTGATTTCCACCTGCCATCTGCTGCTGACCAAGCGGGTGAATCTGGCCTTCCGGATTGTCCCCGGCGGCACCCACAGCGAGGCCTCCTGGGAGCAGCAGATTCCCATTTTCATGGAATGTCTGGGGCTGTAAGGAGGATTTATGGAAATTCGTTACTTTAAGCACTGGTCCAGCCATTTGGGCCGGGATATGGAATTCAAGGTCTATGGCCACAGCGGCCGGCCCGTCATGTTCATTCCCTGTCAAGGGGGCCGTTTTTACGATTTTGAAAACTTCCACATGGTGGACCACTGGGCCAGCTGGATCGAGGAAGGCCGCTGCACGGTCTATTCCATCGATTGCATCGACAATGAAACCTACGCCAGCCAGGGAGACTGCCGCTGGCGCATCGAGCAGCACGAGCGGTGGTACAACTATGTGATGGAGGAGCTGGTGCCCTACATCCGCCACCTCAGCGGCGAGCGCAACGGCTATGACCAGGGCATTATGACCTTCGGCTGCTCCCTGGGCGCCATGCATGCGGCGAATTTCTTCTTCCGCCGCCCCGACCTGTTCAACGCGGTGTTCGCCATTTCCGGCCTCTATGATTCCAAGCTGTTCTTCGGCGATTACATGGACGAGATTCTATACCGCAATACCCCGGTGGAATATCTGCGGAACCTCCCCGACGACCATTACTACAAGGGGATGTACAACGACCGCCAGATTCTGATTGTGGTCGGGCAGGGGGCCTGGGAGGAAGAGTTGCTGGGCAGCACCCGGTGGCTGGAGGATGTGCTGCGGAGCAAGGGCATCCGGGCCCAGGTGGATTACTGGGGCTACGATGTGAACCACGACTGGCCCTGGTGGTTCAGAATGGTGGAGCATTACGCACCCCGGTTTCTGTATTGATAGAGGAGTAGAAAAATGAAGAATTTTATATTTATTTCCCCGAACTTTCCCACGAATTACTGGAAATTCTGTGCGGAACTGAAGAATAACGGTCTGCGGGTGCTGGGCATCGGCGACTGCCCCTACGATGAGCTGACCCAGGATTTGCGGGAATCCCTCCATGAGTATTACAAGGTGGGCAATCTGGAAAATTACGCCGAGGTATTCAAGGCCGTGGCCTTCTTTACCTATAAATACGGAAAAATCGACTGGCTGGAGAGCAACAACGAATACTGGCTGGAGCGGGACGCCAAGCTGCGTACCGAATTTAACATCACCACCGGCTTCAAGAGCCACCAGATCGACTACATCAAGCGCAAGTCCGCCATGAAGGAATACTACGCCAAGGCCGGCATCCCCACCGCCCGCTACCATCTGGTGAAGGGCTACGATGACGCGGCGGATTTCGCCCACATGGTGGGCTATCCCGTGGTGGTCAAGCCCGACAACGGCGTGGGCGCCAGCCAGACCTACCGGCTGCGCAATGATGATGAGCTACACTTCTTCATCGACCACATGGATGACCAGGTGTACATCATGGAGGAGTTCGTCAACGGCTACGTCCGCACCTACGATGCCATCATCGATTCCAAGGGCAATCCGGTTTTCGAGGCCGGCAATATCACCCCGGTGTCCCTGATGGACGTGGTGAACAACCAGGGCGAATCTCCTTATTTCATCGTCAAGGAGCTGCCCTGGGAGGTGCGGGACGCGGGCCTGCGTACCGTCAAGGCCTTCGGTGTCCGCAGCCGGTTCGTCCATCTGGAGTATTTCGTCCTGAACGAGGACCAGCAGGGCCTGGGCCGCAAGGGCGATATCATCGGCCTGGAGGTCAATATGCGCCCCTCCGGCGGCTATACCCCGGATATGTACAACTTCGCCCACGAAACGGATGTCTACAAAATCTGGGCGGATATGATTGCCTTCGACAAGAACACCCTGCCCATGGATCGGCCCCACCACAACTGCGCCTTCATCGGCCGCCGGGACGGCAGAAATTATAAGCTGGACGATAACGCCGTCATGGAAAAATACGGCTCCAGCATGAAAATGTGGGGCCGGATTCCCGACGCCCTGTCCGGCGCCATGGCCAACCAGATGTATTGCTGCAATTTCGACACCGAGGAGGAGGTCTGGACCTTCTTCCGGGAGATGATGGAAACCAACTAAGGAAAGGAAGTGCGCCCGATGGAATTGATTCCCGAAAGAGAAGTTCTGGAGCAAATTGCCGAACTGTTCAAGGCCTTTGGCGACCCCACCCGGGTGCATATTCTGTCGCTTCTGCAGGAAGGGGAGCGGTGCGTGGGCGATATCGCCCAGGGGGTGGAGCTGAGCCAAAGCGCCATCTCCCACCAACTGCGAATCCTGAAACAGATGCACCTGATCAAATACCGCCGGGAGGGAAAAAATATCCTCTACTCCCTGGCCGACGACCACGTTCGCACCATCCTGCAAATGGGATTGGAACACGTGATGGAATAAGAACATCCCCTGCACCAAAAACGTGCAGGGGATATTGTTTTGTTCGCAGGGAATTATCATACCGGAACAGTGAGTTGCCGGGATTTATAGAGCTTGTACATCTCCTCCGTGGCCAGCCGGGCCTTGGCCACAGAGGTGGCATCCTTGGGGAAGCAGTAGAACAGGCCGTCCTTATCGCCGATGCTGATGATATCGCCAATCTCATACCAGTAATAATCGGCGTTCAGGTTGTAGGAATTCAGAGGCTTGTGGGTATATGTGAGTTTTCCGTCGCAGCCGGTGAGGGTGATGCCGTTTAGGTCGTGAATCAGCTTGCCTTCGCCCACCATGTACAGCGCCTTGTAATCAATCAGCATACCGATTTTTACATCCGCTTCCATCCGGTAGCTGCCCTCCAGGATCTGCTGGCGCACCTGCTGCCGCTGCCAGCGGAACCAGTCGGGAATGTGAGAAAATTCCGTTTCTCCCGTCAGGGCTTTCAGATGCCCCAGGGGGGTCAGCTCGTAGCGCTTGCCGCAGCTGCCGCAGGTCAGGTGGATGCCCTTGCCTTCCATTTGACCCTCGGCACCGCAGTGGGGGCATTGGTATAGAATCCGGTGCAGGCCGTCGGCCCGGAAGGGCTCGGTGATTTCCAGCCCCTGCTCCGCCTGCCATTTGAAATGGTCAAAGCCAAAGGCAGCATCCAGCTCGTCGCTCAGTTCCCGGACGGTTTTCTCGTGAATTTGCTCCCAGGTGAACAGGCACCGGGCCTTTGCTGTGACCTGGACCTTTTTCCGCACCTGCAGCTCATTGTACAGGGGATTCCGGGAGAATGCGCCGAAGGATTCAATCATAATCACAGGCACATCAAATTTTTTCAGCAAGACGCCCATTTTCCGGGGCAGGGAGGTGGCGGTGCCGTCCAGGGAGTAGCCGGCCTCGGGATACATCAGCACGCTGGTTTTGAGCGTTTTGAAAGCGTAGTTCATATCCTGAATCAGGTTCAGATCCGTGACGAATTTCTGGGTGGGGATGCAGCCGATGGTTCGCATCAGCCACCCCATCAGCCCGCCGAAGCCCACGAAGGAGTCGGTGGTGCTGACGATGCAGAAATGCTTGGGGAACAGAATCCGGTAGGCAATCTGCATATCCAGGAAGCAGGAGTGGTTCATCAGAATCAGGCAGGGCTCCTTTTTCAGCTTTTCCAGCCCCTGGCTTTCAAACTTGAACCGGGTGCCCATCATACCAAAGATGGTCAGCAGCCGAATCAGGCACCGCCAAAACAGCCCCACCTTTTTGGGGGTTTTCCGCTTGGGCCGGGGCAGAGCCTGCACCTCGTCGTAGCTTTTGTGCTTGATATCAATTTTCACGTCGCATCACTTCCCGTTCATAAATTATTCATTATTATACAACGAAACGGGAAGAAAGTCAACGGAAGATAATGCCTGATGGATGCTTGGAATATTCAAAGCATACGGAATTTATATGCAAATATGCGGGAAATTCTTCGGAAAAGTCTTGGAAAATGGAGAATGGCAATTGACCTTTGTTAGAAACTACTGTATAATACCAATTTGATAGAATATTTGGAAAAGGAGCGGTCTTGCATGAAGAGGATTGTTGTTCTTGCGCTCACCTGCATTTTGCTGCTGGGCGTTTTGGTTGGATGCTCGAAGCCCGAGCAATCCGGCAAGGAAAAGCTGATTATGTCCACCAGCGCCGGATTTCCGCCCTATGAAATGACCGATGATGAGGGTAACTACATCGGCATCGATGTGGAAATTGCCTACGCCATTGCCGACGAGCTGGGGATGGAACTGGTCATCGATGATTTGGAATTCGCCGCCGCCCTGGAGGCTGCCAAAAGTGGCAAGAGCGATATGGTCATGGCCGGCGTCACCGTCAACGAGGAGCGGGAGAAGGAGATGATTTTCTCCATTCCCTACGCAACGGCGGTTCAGGTCATCATCGTGACGGAGGACTCTGAAATCCGCAGCAAAGAGGATCTGCCGGGAAAGTCAATCGGCACCCAAATCGGCACCACCGGCAACATCTACTGTGAGGATGATTACGGGGAGGTTAGCAATGTCATCGGCTATGATAATGGCATTACCGCCATTCAGGCCCTGAAAAATGGCCAGATTGACTGCGTAGTTGTTGACAATGCGCCTGCCCAGACCTTTGTGAAGGATAACAAGGGCCTGAAAATTCTGGAAACAGAGTACAAAACAGAGCAGTACGCCATTGGCTTTGCGAAGAACAAAACAGAGCTGCGGGATAAGGTCAATGAGGTCCTCAAAAAGCTGATTGACAACGGCACCGTGGCCGAAATTGTCGATGCGTACATCAACGCGGAGCCTGAGAAGGACTATGGCGATGGCTTTTGGGGCAAATTCCACCGGGCCTTCATCGCCCGGAACCGCTGGAAGCAGTATCTGTCCGGCGTTGGTTCCACCCTGATGGTCACCGCTCTGGCCCTGGTTATCGGTGTGGTTCTGGGTGTGCTGGTTGCCATCATCCGTACGGCCCATGACCAGCAGCGGCCGGGCAGAAAGAATGTGATTCTGGGCTTCGTTAATGGCATCTGCAAAGTGTACATCACCGTTATCCGTGGTACCCCCATGCTGGTGCAGCTGCTGATTATGGGCTTTGTCATCTTCAGCAGCAGCCGGAGCTATACTGCCATCGGTATCCTGACCCTGGGCATCAATTCCGGTGCTTATGTGGCGGAAATTATTCGGGGCGGCCTGATGTCCCTGGATCCGGGCCAGATGGAGGCCAGCCGCAGCCTTGGCATGAATTACATCGATTCCATGCGGTTTGTGGTGGTTCCTCAGGCATTCAAATCGATTCTGCCCTCCCTCGGCAACGAGTTCATCACGCTGCTGAAGGATACGGCCCTCATCTACACCATCGGTGGCAAGGAGCTGGTTTATGCGGCCCGGGCCATCGCCAACCGGACCTATGAGCAGATGTTCCCGCTGGTTGGCTCCGCGGTCATCTATCTGGTGCTGGTGCTGATCTTTACCTGGCTCCAGGGTCTGCTTGAAAGGAGGCTGCGTCAAAGTGATCGACGTTAAAAATTTGAATAAATCCTTCGGAAATCATCTGGTTTTGAAGGATATTTCCGAACATATCGCTCCCGGCGAGAAGGTGGTTATCATCGGGCCCTCCGGCTCCGGCAAATCCACTTTTCTGCGGTGCCTGAATTTGATGGAGTACCCCACCTCCGGCACCATCACCTTCAACGGTGTGGAAACCACGAACCCCAAGACGGCGATTGACCAGGTTCGCCAGCAGATGGGCATGGTGTTCCAGCATTTTAATCTTTTCCCTAACATGACCATCAAGAAAAACATCACCCTGGCCCCGGTCCGCACCAAGCTGCTGACCCAGGCGGAGGCGGACGAGAAGGCCATGCAGTTGCTGCGCCGGGTGGGTCTGGAGGATAAGGCGGATGCCTATCCCAGCCAGCTTTCCGGCGGCCAGAAGCAGCGGATTGCCATTGTCCGGGCCCTGGCGATGAATCCCAAGGTTATCCTCTTCGACGAGCCCACCTCCGCGCTGGACCCTGAGATGGTCGGTGAGGTGCTGTCCGTCATGAAGGAACTGGCTGCTGAGGGCATGACCATGGTGGTGGTGACCCATGAAATGGGCTTCGCCCGGGAGGTCAGCGACCGTGTCCTCTTCATGGACGAGGGCCAGATTGTAGAGCAGGGCACCCCGGGGCAGATTTTCAACCAGCCTCAGCATCCCCGGCTTAAGGAATTCCTGTCTAAAGTGCTTTGATATCAAAAAGCGGCTGCTTCGGCAGCCGCTTTTTCGCGTAAACAGTCAGTGGCAATATTATGTAAATCTGGAATACCTCTTGACTTTGGAATAGGCCAGACGATATAATATATTCGACAGTATCGGCTTTTACTCGACAAGGGGAGGATTTCATGAAGCGCACGAAACGAATTATCAGTTTGTTATTGGTCCTGGTCTGCCTCAGCACCTGCGTTCCGCTGGTTGCGGTGCAGGCATCGGATGACTTTCCGTCGGATTTTTACCTGACCCAGACCCGGCGGGGCACCTGTACCCTCTGCTCCGCCGCCATGATGCTCCGGGGCTGTATGTATTACAGCGGCAACCAGGACTGGAATCAAATCACCGAAAACGGCATCCGTCCTGTGGCCTGGCTGGAGGGCGCGGGACTTTATTGGAATTTTACATATACTCTGGGTAATACCAGCATGACCGTTGGAAATACCCTCATCTCCGGCGTCACCGTTGAGGGGCTGAAAAAGCTGCTGGATACTTACACCGATGGCATTGTGCTGTATTGCGGCAATCTGCCCCATGCGGTCTACCTGATTGATTATGTGGGCGATACCTTCTATTGCGCGGAAACCATCGAAAATTATTCCGGCAAGCGAATCACGCTGGCGGAATCCTGGCTGGGCAAGTCCTATGGCTCCCAGTCCGGCGTGTTGGAGAACGTCACGGCCTATTGGTATATCAAAGAAAAAACCGTCGCACAGGATTGCGGCTGCTCCGTTTCCTTCGCCGGAACCTATACTTGCACTACCTCCAGCAGTAATCTGACTATTCGCAGCGGCCATGGCACCGAGTATGGCTCCGTTGGCACCATCCCGCCCGGCGCTGAGGTTTATGTGACCAGAGCCACCGGCGAGGACGATACCGACTGGGCACACGTCACCTATAATGGCATCACCGGCTACGCTTCTATGAAATATTTGGAGCCCAATAGCCCCGTGACCATTCGTGGCACCGGCAGAACCCTGGCGTTGGCTATGGATGGCCTCCAGAGCAGCGTTATGCAGTTCTGGACCAGCGGCGATTATGCGGACCCTGTGAGCCTTAGCTGGAGCCGCAGCAACAGCAATGTGAGCCTTTCCTGGGGGGATATGGAAAACGGGAAATATCCCCTGACCGTTACCGCCAACAGACCCGGTACCACCCAGGTGACCATCACCGCCTCCGATTCCCAGACCGGCGATGTGTTGGACACCCTGCTGGTGGATGTGACTGTGGGAACCCAAAGCTATGCCATTACCTATAACGGAAACGGGGGCACCGATGTTCCCGACGGACAGATCAAGGTCAATGGTGTGGGCCTGACTCTTTCGGATGGGGTTCCCATCCGCCTTGGCTACACCTTCCTGGGCTGGGCCACCCGCCCCTATGCCACAGCGCCGGAGTACCTTCCCGGCACCGCTTATCTGACGAATCAGGCGGTGGATCTCTTTGCCATTTGGAAGGCCGCGAAGGAGCTGCCCCAGAATCTGACGGACAGCAGCTTCACCGCCTCCATCGCATTCCCTGAGGGCCATCAGGCCTATCGGTTCGTGCCGGCCCGGTCCGGTCTGTTCACCTTTGAAAGCAGCGGTGATTTGGATACCAGGCTGTGGATTTTTGATGAAAACGGCGAGCAGGTTGCCTACAATAACAACGCCGGTCCCGGGGATAACTTCCTGGTCACCACCGAGCTGACCGGGGGCAAGACCTATTACCTGCGGCTCAAGAGTGCTGGAGCTGGCGCGGTGAATTTCCGGGTAAGCCGGGACGTGCCCTATATCAGCGGCCAATCCGCCAATGTCTTCGTACCCGAGGGCCAGACGGCCCGGGTGACCATTACCGCCGTGGGCCAGGATTTGGTCTATGAATGGTACTATGCCAACGCCGGCAGTAACCAGTTCGTAAAGACCAATACTTTTACAACCGGCAGCTACTATGTGACCATGAATAATGCCCGCAATGGCCGCCGGATTTACTGCGTTATCACCGATAAGTACGGCAATCAGGTGGTCAGCGATACCATGACGCTGACCATGAAGCGGAAGCTGGAGATTCTGAAACAGCCGGTCAGCGTGGAAGCTCCCGCCGGGAAGCTGGCGAAGGTAACGGTGTCCGCCACCGGTGACGGCCTGCGCTACGCCTGGTACTTCGCCGATAAGGGCTCCGATACTTTTGAAAAGACCGACACCTTCACCGGCAACAGTTACTATGTTCCCATGAACAGCGTCCGGGATGGTCGCCGGGTTTACTGCGTCATAACGGATAAGTATGGCAGTCGTATCCAGACCGAAACAGTCACCCTCAGCAAGCCGGAGCCGGTGAAAATCATCCAACAGCCCACCAGCGTCATGGTGCCGGCAGGGGAGGAGGCCAGGGTCACGGTGGTGGCCGACGGCGATGGCCTGACATATAAATGGTACTATGCCAATGCCGGCAGCACCCAGTTCCTAAGGACCCATACCTTCTCCACTGAGAGCTACTATGTGACCATGAACGATGTCCGGGACGGCCGCCGGATTTACTGCGTCATTACCGACCAGTATGGCAATCAGGTTCGCAGTGCTACTGTGACCCTGAGCAAGGAGCCTCCGGTGGTCATCACCCAGCAGCCCGTCAGCGTGGCAGTAGAGATGGGCCAGCTGGCCAAGGTGACGCTGTTGGCCAAGGGCGAGGGCCTGACCTATGCCTGGTACTTCGCCGATGCGGGGAGCGATGAATTTTCGCTGACTACGACCTTTACCGGCAAGGGCTACTATGTGCCTATGACCGAAGCCCGCAATGGCCGCCGGGTCTACTGCGTGGTTACCGACAAGGACGGCTATTCTGTCGAATCGGATACGGTTGTCATTAGCGAATGCAAGACCCTTCGTATCCTTTCTCAGCCTGCCGATGTTACCGTGGCGGCAGGGGAGGAGGCGGCGGTTACCGTGCAGGCCAGCGGCGAGGACCTGACCTACACCTGGTACTGCGCTGCCCCGGGCACTACCGCATTCATGGAGGACAGCAGCTGTACCACCAATACCTACCGTCTCACCATGGACAGCAGCAAAAGCGGCACCCGTGTTTTTTGCGTGATTTATGATGGCCAGGGCAATGCCCTCCAAACCGTCACCGCGTCGATGAATATGGCGTAAAACAGCAGGGGACCTCTAAAAACTCCTTTTCGGCGAAGCGGCGTATCTTTTGCCGCAACTTTTCGCCCCGAAAACACCGAAATACATCCAGTATTCCTGGTGTTTTCGTGACTTCAATTTGCGACAAAATATCCACCGCCCGCTCGA
>JAFTHT010000044.1 GCA_017457285.1 Oscillospiraceae bacterium
CGGGAATCGAACCCATGTTACCGCCGTGAAAGGGCGGTGTCTTAACCGCTTGACCAACGGGCCTGGTAGCGGCGACCTGATTCGAACAGGTGACATACCGGGTATGAACCGGCTACTCTACCAACTGAGTTACGCCGCCATGTGTGGTCAAAGGATTTCGGCACCGCCGAAATCAGCTTCCTTATTATATCCACTTCCGCCCCATTTGTCAAGAAAAATTTTTAGTATTTTTGGAGATACTGTCCCCGAGGTGATTTTATGAAAATTTGGAAACCCATTTTCCTGTTCTACCTGGGCGGCATGGCCTACTGCGCCATGGAGCTGGGCTGGCGGGGCCGGACCCACGGCTCCATGTTCGTCACCGGGGGGCTGTGCTTTGTCCTGATTGGGCGGCTGAACCAGGTGCCATCTCCCCTGCCCCTGCTGCCCCGGGCGCTGGTGGGAGCCGGAATCATTACCATGCTGGAGTTGGGCTGCGGTATGCTGTTCAACCGCTCCTACACCGTCTGGGATTACCGCAATGTGCCCCTGAATTTCCGGGGACAAATCTGCCTGCCCTTCTGTCTGCTGTGGATTCCCATCAGCCTTTTGGCCATCCGGCTCTATGCCGGGCTGGATCGGCTCTTGACTTTTCCCGATGATGGGGTAAAATAAAAGGTATCAAATTCATTGCGAGGATACCGCCTATGGCACAACAAAAAAAGCGTCCCAACAAGAGCAATGCCACCCTGATTGGCATTATCATCGGCCTGTCGATTCTGCTGTTCGCACTGCTGTTCTGGGCATTATTCGGCCCCAGAAACCAGCCCCACAGCCACAATGAAACCACCGCCTCCACCCTGTCCTCCACGGAGCCCACCGCCGCCACTACCGACCATGTGTTCCCCTTCCAGCCTACTACCCCCTCCACCGAAGCCACAGAGCCCTCCTCCCAGGTGACGGAGCCCTCTACGGAGCCCGCTGTTCCCTTTGACCCCACCACCGAAGGTACCGAGCCCTCTTCCGGGGTAACGGAGCCCTCCACGGAGCCCCCGGCCCCTGCCACCACCAAAATGCGGCTGGTGACCAACGTTTCCGTTATGCGCCAGCCCAGCGCCCACAGCAGCAGTATTGGCACCCTGCTGGCCGGCAACGAGGTGGATGTGGTGAAATTCGACAAGGATTGGGTCACCATCCTCATTGGCGAGGATGAGCTGTATATCCCCGCCGGCACCGTCCGGGAGCTGGGGAAATACCTGATTGTCATCGACGCCGGCCATCAGGCCAAGGCCAACTACGGCAAGGAGCCCGTAGGCCCCGGTGCTACCGAGGAAAAGACCAAGGTCACCTCCGGCACCCAGGGTGTTTCCACCGGCCTGCCGGAGTATCAGCTGAATCTGATGGTAGCCCTGAAGCTCCAGGCCATTCTGGAGGAGCGGGGCTATCAGGTAGCCATGATCCGCTCCACCCACGAAGTGAACATCAGCAACGCCGAGCGGGCAGAGGTTGCCAATAACCTCCACGCCGACGCTTTCATCCGGGTCCATGCCAACGGCAGCGAGGACAGCTCCGTCAACGGCATCATGACCATCTGCCAGACCAAGGAGAACCCCTACAATTCCGCCCTTTACAAGGACTGCAAGGAATTGTCCACCCTCGTGCTGGACGAAATGGTCGCCGCCACCGGTGCCAATAAGCAGTACGTCTGGGAAACGGATACCATGAGCGGCATCAACTGGTGCCAGATTCCCGTGACCATCGTAGAAATGGGCTATATGTCCAACCCCGAGGAGGACGAAAAGATGTCCACCGACGAATACCAGCAAAAACTGGCCATCGGCATCGCCAACGGCATCGACAAATATTTCGAAGCAGAATAACCAAACACCGGAGCCATGGAATCCCACGGCTCCGGTTTTTAGGGCTACTTTTTGGGGTACGGCCTTTTCACGCCGGTCCTGCCCACCAAATAATCGATGCTGACCCCATAGTAGTCCGCCAGCTTCTCCGCCAGCTCCAGAGGCAGAGGCCGCTCCCCCCGCTCATACTTGGAATAGAGGGACTGGTCACACATCAGATAAGCAGCTATCTGCTTTTGCTTCAGGTCGCGGTCTTCCCGTAAATCTCGAATCCTTAGTTCCATTTTTATCACCATGATTAGATTACCGCAGGACATATCGTCCTATTGACAAAATGGACAATATGTCCTAAAATATTCTAAAGCATTCCAATCGGAAGTCCGGAAAAATGCTGACAACATTTCATTCAGGAGGTTTTACTATGAAACTCATCAAAAAACTTCTACCATCTCTCACGCTGGCATTGTGCCTGTTTTTGCTCCCTCAGCAGGCAAGGGCCGAAATCGTCGAAAGTGGCACCTGCGGTTCCACCGTCACCTGGACCCTGGACAGCGACGGCATCTTCACCGTCTCCGGCACAGGCACCTTCAGCAGCTCCTGGGACGACGGCTACGAAGAACCGCAGGAAATCCGCCGCAGCATCACGTCCGTAGTGGTTGAAGACGGCATCACCGAACTGGGCCGAGGTGCTTTCACCAGCTGTACCGCTCTGGCCAGCGTCAGTCTCCCGGACAGCGTCACCTTCATCGACGATTACGCATTTGCCGACTGCTCTGCGCTGCCTCAAATCACGATCCCAAGCAGCGTAACAGAAATCGGCATCAGCGCGTTCAGCGACTGCGAGAAACTAACTCAGATCACTCTGCCCACCAGTCTTCAACGGCTGGGAAGTCAAGCTTTCAGCTATTGCGAAAGCCTGAGCGCTATCGTCCTGCCGGAAGGGCTGACCGACATTCCCTACAACGCCTTTTACGAATGCAGCAGTCTGACCAGCGCAACGTTGCCCGATAGCGTCACCAGCATTAGCGAGGGTGCCTTCTCCCATTGCTCCTCCCTTGCCAGCATCGATTTCCCCAGCGGGGTGACCAAAATCGACACCTACGCTTTCTCTTGCTGCTACGCCCTGACACAGGTCGACCTGCCCGCTTCCCTGAAAACCATTGGCAACCACGCCTTTTATGGCTGCACCGGCATGACCAGCATCACCATTCCAAAGAAAACCGACTCCATTGGCAGTGGCGCATTCTCCCGTTGCAGCGCTCTGACCGATATTTTGGTTACGGAGGGGAACAAAAGCTACTGCAGCACCGATGGCGTGCTATACGGAAACAGCATGACCTATCTTCTCCAGTATCCCGCCGCCAAGGCCGGTAGCTTTGTGGTTCCGGACAGCGTGGAGGTCATCGCAAATGAGGCATTCATAGCCTGCACCGGACTCACCGGCATCGTGCTGCCCGATAGCCTCTCCATCATTGGCGAATCCGCCTTTTCCCTCTGCGCCGGGCTGACGGAGCTGGTTCTGCCGGACAGCGTAACGATGATTGGCGAGTACGCTTTTTCCGGCTGCGCCGGGCTGACCAGGCTGGTGCTGCCCAACGGCATCTCTCTGCTGGACCGATATTCCTTCCGGGGCTGCGCCGCCCTGACAGAAATAACCATCCCAGAAAGCCTGAGAACTCTGGAATCCGGCGTATTTGAGGACTGCACCGGTCTGGTTTCCATTCTTATTCCCCCCACATTGTCCGACATTGACAGCAACGCCTTCTTCAACAGCGTCGGCCACTTCCTGTTTGCCGGTACGCAAGAGGAATGGGAAGCCCTCTACGGAGAAGCTCATTTCGTCAGAGGCAGCGACACCATCACCTACGATTACGTCCCGGGCACGGACTACCATGTTTTCGCCGGAGCATGTGACCCCCTTTGCGATGCCTGCGGCCTGACCCGTGAGGTAGACGAGAACGCCCACACCTGGGACGAGGGTGCCACGGTGCGCAACCCAAGCTGCAAAGCCCCCGGCGCAAAAAAATACACCTGCACTCTATGTGCCACCCAAAAAACTGAGGAATTTACAGACGAAACCGCCCACAACTGGCTCAAAGGTGTCTGCACCTGGTGCGGCAAGCAGAAGGTCACCGATTCCAATTCCGATATCGATACCAATGCCGACAACACCACCGCCACACAAGCCTCTTCCTCCCAGGATGAGGCCGAGGGCGGCAGCTCCGGGACCACCATCGTCATCATCGCCCTGGTTGCCTGCGGCATCGGTGTCGGCGGCTTCTTCCTGAAGCGTAAATACAGCGAATGATCAAATTGAAATCAACATTGGTGACTCCGCTGTTTTTCGATAATGCGGAAAATGATTGTTTAGCGTATCAGATTAGCATGTCATTGCGAGGAGCGAAGCGACGTGGCAATCTCCCGGTAGAATGCTGGAAAACAACCACTTCGGGTGGATGCAACCAGGTTTAAGGGGTTTTTCACATCCCTTTGGGTTTCAAATTGCGTAAGGTTATTCCAGGAGATTGCCACGGGCTTCGCCCTCGCAATGACACGCGTTTTTTTGGAGGTGCTTCCAAATCTAAACAATCATTTACACCCATAAGTACCTTTTTCAACAGTAAAAGAGCCTGCCGGACCGGCAGGCTCTTATTTTATTCCGTTGTTTCCCCGGTGGTATCCTCCGGGGTTTCCTCCGGGGGTTCCTCCTCCACGGGGGGTGGGTCTTCCCAGGTGCCCAAGACTTCCAGGATGTGCGTGGCGCTTTGGCCGTCGAAATCGTAGCTGCCGTAGCGGTATTCCGCCCCGGCGCCGGCCCAGGCCATAGCTGCTTTCTCCGCCGCATCCTCGCAGGCCGCCGCGCCCAGCCGCTGGGGACTGCAAATGGCTGCCACATAGGTCACCGCCGTATTGGTCGCATTCCGCAGATTCACCGCCGCCACCACCCCGGTCAAATGGGGCATCACAGCCCCAGGATAGCCCCGGTCCGTCCGCAGCCCCGCCGCCGTCAGATAGCCCATGGCCTCTGTCAGGCTTGGCTTCCCCATGTATCCTCACCGCCTTTCCCAACGCACAGCCCCCACCAATACACCGGCCCGCTCCCATCCCGGTAGGCCTCGCACCGGCGGAAAATGTAGCTTTTCCCCGCCACCGTCACCTGGGCTCCGGCGGTAATTTCCAACTCCGCCGGGCCGATGTAGAGGTACTGGCCCCCGGGAATCTGCCCCAGAGGCCCCACAATGGGCTCCGAACTCTGCCAGCTTTTGGACAAGCTGGGCTGGAAGAAAATCCGCACCGTTTTCCCCGCCACGGTGGCCGGGATGCCGTAGCAGTTCAGGATTTTCCCGATCATCCGCCGCATTTCACACCCCCCGGAAGGCAAACCGGTCCGCCAGATAAGGCGCAATCATCAGCTCCGCCTGATAGCGCAGGCAATTCGCCGCCGCATCGGAGCCCGTGCGTTTCAGGGTAATATCTCCGGCAGTAATCTGCTCCAGCCGGTCCATTTCGTCCATGCCGGACAGAGCCGCCAGGGCGTACAAGCTGGCGGCGGCAATGAAATCCGCCTTGCAGTCCTGGGCCGTCAGCCCCGGCCGGAGCCGGTTGGAAAGGCTGGATTCCGCCCCCCGGCAGAGGATTTTCAGCATGGCCTCCTGCTTCGCCTCCAGCCCCCCTGCAAGCAGGAGGGCCTGGGCGTAAATCTGATCCGTCAGAATCATACGTTCAGCACTGCGGCGGCGCCGTCGCAGATTTTGCCGAAGCCGGAGATGGAGGTGATGGCGGCCCGCTCCAGCTGGCGGTCGATGAGCTTGTCATACTCCACCAGCACGTCTCCGGCCCGGACCAGCTCCAGGGCGTAGCGGTTGTCCAGACCGATGATCACGCCATCGGCCACAGCGGAGGTCCGGTGAATCTGGGCCCCCAGAGGGGTGCCGGCCTTGCCGGTGCCCTGGAAATTCAGGCCGGACAGGGGATTCTGCAGCTCCGGCAGCTTCATCATCTTGGTCATAGTGCCGGTGGAGCAGAGGATGGTGTTCATGGTATAAGGATCGAACCGGCCCCAGAACTCCACCAGCTGGTCGTAGGTCAGGGTGCCCTTGGTGCCGGAGATGGGGCTGGTGCCGACGGTGTACTGGACGGCGGCATTGTCGTTGCCATCGCCGTTCACCAGCACATTGACCGCATCAGCCAGCTGCTGCTTCTGAATGTATGCGCCAATCTGGCGGAGCATGACGGAGAACAAATCCAGCTTCTGGAACCGGATAGCCTCATAGGATGCCACCAGCATCCGGCCCCGCTTGGTCAGGCTCACCAGATGCTCCTTGGACTTGACCTCGGTTTCGGGGATGGTCTCGCCCTCAGCCACGTCCTTCAGCTCCTTATCCTCGTCGGTGGGGACGGAGTAGATGGAGCGGTAGTCCATGGAATCGATGACAGTAGTGGTAGCAGTGATAGCGGGCAGGATGTCATTTTCCTCCATGCCCTGGCGAACAGTCCGGGCGATGTACTCGGGGAACAGCACAGCGCTGTCCATGGTGCGGAAAAACTTCTCAACAGTGGAAGAGCCGGCCCCCTTGGCCAGAATGCCGAAGCGCTTCAGCTGCCGCTGGAACGCATCGGTGCCCTCCAAAGCAGTGCCCCGGTAATTCTCGCTGGGGTCCAGGGACTCCAGCACCTGGGTAAAACTCTTGCCCTCCTGGCGGTACATACCCTTTTCCAATCTCAGATTGTCGTAACCCATGTTCAATTTCCTCCTAAAATAGTAAATATATGGTAACCAGGTTTCCCTGGGGATACCCTTTATTCTGTCATTGCGAGCCAGTGCGCACACTGGCGTGGCAATCCCTGAGTTTTCCGATATCTTCGGCACATCGCCGCGCAATGACGCAAATCATCAAATCAAAAACCCGCTCTCCACAACATCCCCCTTCACGGCACCGGAGAGCTGGCATTTCACCGGATACATTTCCGCCATCCGGCCCTCCAGGGCGGACTTCATCTGCATCAGCTCCTGAGCCGAGGCCTTGCCCATCATGCTCCGCAGCACCGGCTCCTCCACCCCCAGGGACAGGGCCAGACACAGCCGCACCACCTCGTCGCACAGCAGCTTCTGATACTGCCGGCCAAGTTCGGCATCCTGAACCAGCGCCCGGTATTCCGCCTGGGTCCCAAATTCCTCTGCCAATTCCTTCAGACATCGGCGGCTGCCCAGGGCCTTCAGCACCCCGGCCTCCCGCTGGGCGGGCACCGCCACGAAGGAAAATTCATAGGCATCCATGGGCTCCTTCAAAATGGCGCAGCACACCGCCCCATCGTAGCTTTCGCCCTTTTGATGGCCGCAGGTGCCATACTCGCTGCCGCAGATGGAGCAAACCGACCGTCCCATGGCGCAGCCCACGGAAACTTCCTTCTTGATGCCGGCCTCGATGTCGGCGATGACCTCGTCGGCGGTGCCGCCCCGGCGGATGTAGGCCCAGGCCTTGATGTAGCTGACCCCGTTTTCCTGCACCACTTCCGCGGCAAAAATCCGGGCCACCTGAGAATCGCTGCTCCACCGGTGGTCCACAATGCCGGTCTTGCCGATGAACAGCTTCGCAAGGCCGGGCAGCGCGGCGGTATCGAACCGCTCCCCATCCCGGTCCACCTGGTCATCGCACAGCCGCAGAGAGAACACATATACCTGCTCCGCCGTCAGCTTCCCCTTGGCCTGGGCATTGATCGCCTCCAGCTGCACCGCGGTCGGCACGCCGCCCCCAGCCACTTCCGTTTCCTTCTTGATTTGCATTGGATTACCTCCTTCAAATATCCCTGTCAAGGGCAACTGTTAATTTCTCCTTGCCTTCTCCGCCTGGGCCTTGTACAGCTCCGCCTGAGCCTCCTGGGTGATGTCCTGCAAACTGATGTCGTTCCACAGGATCTCCACCCGGTCATCCAACCCCTCCAGAGCCAGGAATGTCCGGCAGATTTTCGCCACCGCCGGCTCCACGGTACGCCGAAGGGCCCACAGCTCGCTGGTTAAAATGTCCGCCTGCTGGGTACTCATCCGCTCCGTGGTGCTCCAGTTGATTCCCAGCAGGAAGGGCGGCAGCCCGGTTTTCGCCACCAGCTGCTCCAAAATCTGCCGCACCGGCACCTGGGAATCCAGAATCGGTGCCTCGCCGCCGATGACCTTGATTTCCACGTCACCAACTGCTACGAAATCCCGAACGGTGCCGTTCTTGCCGTCCTCCATGGCCCTGGCCCACTCCTGGGCCATCTGCGCCCCCCGCTCCTGGGCGGTGGCCGGGTCCATATCCTCGCCGCCCTTGCAGATGACGCTGTATCGCACATTCCCGGCCCGCTCCCAGTTGGAGCCCATGGCGGTGTAAATTTTCATCAAAATATCCGCCAAAAAGGGCATTCCCCGGAACAAACTCACCCCATAAGGGTGCCCCGGCTCCGGCTCCCGGGCGGTGAAGAGCAACAGATGCTGGTAGGGCAGCGGCCGCAGCCGTCCGGAATCATCCGGCCCCCACAGCACCACATCCATGGGGGAATCCCCCTCCTGGACCTGGATTTGCGCCGCATCTCCCCAGCAAACGCCCCGGACCCGGCCTCCGGCTACCACAATTTCGCCCACCGCCCGGCCGATGGTCAGCAGGCTGTCCACATAGCCGCCGAGGAAACTGTCGATGCCGATTTGCCCCCGACCACAGGGGACCGTCCGCAGAAATTCCTCCAGCCGCCGCTGGGCCTCGGGGCTTTTGCAGGCCACCGAGAAGCCTCCGGACAGCCGCACCAGCTTCCCCACCGCCGCATCCAGCACCGGAATCGCCTCCCGGACCTGCCGGTAAACCCGCTCCTCCCCCAACCCCAGGGGCACAAACCCCCGCAGGTCAGAAAAAGGATGCTGGGCCCCGCTTCGCAGCTGACACGCCGCCCCAACAGCCCCATTTTCCTTCCGTTTCTTCCTCAAAACACTCGCTCCTTTCGAATTTGCCATTTGTATCGTAGTGCCCTTCTGTAGGGGAGGGTCTTGACCCTCCCTTAATCTCTGATTACTGGGCTGCTGATTCTGTGTGAATGGGTATTGTATCCCACCATTTCTTACTACTCAATCATCCTACGCTGAGGGAGGGTCAAGACCCTCCCCTACAGATACGTTTTTAATTATTCGCAAAACAATTCAATCATCTTCTCCGCTCCACCGCGCAGGCGGTGAAGCCTCTTTTGGTTTCGTTCAGCACCGTTGCCACAAAATAGCGCATATCGTCCATGGCGTGGTCGTGCTCCTTCTTCACCCGGTCCCTGGCCCCGCTGCTGAGATCCCACACATACTCATCCAGCTCCCGGATGCAGTCGTTGCAGCCCTCGCAAATCACGACCCGCCCCTCCTTCAGGGCATCGGAGGTCAGCCGGATACCGGAAAGCACATCATTTTCCGCCTTCCGCACCCGCCACCCCCGCCGCCGCAACACCTCAATGAAGCTGGCGGCGGAGGGGTCCACGATCACCGCCGAAATCTGCCGCTCCCCCGCCAGATTTTTCAGGGCCCCGGCGTATTCCTCGTCGGTCATCTGCCGCATTTGGGCCCGGGAATTAAAATAAAACTCCTTCACCCGGTACCAAATGCCACCCCGCTTCCCCCAAAGCCCCATGGACGTTGGATTCACGGTTCCATAATCGCAGGACACATACCACTGCTCAAAGGGCCCCTCCGGCACCGGGGCCACCATCTCCGGCTCGAAGAAATCGTAGACCCGGCCCTCGGCCTGGGCCCACTGGCCCAGAATGAACCGCCGGTAGAACACCCCGGTGTACAGCCGCCGGTACCGCTCCCGGATGGCCTCGGTCAGAGAGGGATTGTCCTCCATGGTGAAATGAAGCCGCAGGCATTTGCGCTGCTCCGCTTCCAAAATCCAGGTTTTGTAAAACCAGTGGCTGGGCCCCGCCGGGTTGCAGTTGAACCACAGCCGGCTCCCGGCGATGCTGCACCGGGCGCAGGCCTGCTCCACGAAGGACTGGGGCATCAGGGCCACCTCGTCCAGCAAAATTCCGGCAAAAGTGATGCCCTGAATCAGACTGGCGGAGCTTTCGTCCCGGCCTCCGAAGATGTAAAACTGATTCCGGTGGCCCCGAAAGCTGACGGTAACCATATTCTCCGTCCGCCGCTCCTTCCAGGTGGCCCCCAGCCCCTCCAGCCGGGGCAGAATTTCCGACAACACATTCCGCCGCAACGAAGCGATGGTCTTGCCGCAGACCCCGAACCGCACCCCATCGAAGCAGGTCATGCCCCAAAGGAAAAAGCTCAGCCCCATGGCCAGGGTCTTCCCCGACCGCACCGCCCCATCGCAAACGATAGCCTCGCAGCCGCTGTCCCGATGCCCCGGCATCCACCAGCTCAGCACCCGCCGCTGCTTGGGGGAAAACCGCTCATACCCCATCGTCCGCCCCCTGCAACGCCCGCAGGAAGGATTCCATATCCCCCTCCTCCTGCCCGGTGGCCTGGGACAGCTGCTCCAGCGCCCGGAGCCGGTCGATGAGCTTGATTTCCACGGTGCCCTTGTCGTTTCGCTTGACCTCGGATAGCAGGCTCAAATCCAGCTTTTCCACGGTGGGCTCATCCTCCAGCACCAGCCGCACGCAGTCATTGGCCTTTCCGAAGGCCAGCTCCGCCATCCGGCGCACCACATCGGCCCTGCGAATATTCCCCTCCCGGATCCTTTTTTTCAGCGATCCCTCGTTCATACCCCTCCTCCTTTCACCCCGAGGCCGGAAAATAAAAAAAGTTGCACCCAAACGTGCAACTCAATATTTCACAGCAAAAAACGAATGCGTAAGATAAATGATTGTTTAGCGAACTGGTGCGGGAGCACCCATGCCTTCCCCCGGGGGGAAGGTGGCCCGGCGAAGCCGGGTCGGATGAGGAATGCGGGCGATCACCTAAGATGACGAATCCGTAAAGACTTGCTGAAATCTTACCCATTATTAGGCCTGAAATCTTTACGAAATCGAACATTTCCGCCCGCATTCCTCATCAGTCACCGCCTTGCGGCGGCGACAGCTTCCCCCCGGGGGAAGC
>JAFTHT010000005.1 GCA_017457285.1 Oscillospiraceae bacterium
CGGCACCTCCGCCATCAAGGACTTCGCCGCCGCCACCGCCGTCTACGGCTACTACGCCAAGCAGTACTTCGCATCCATCGCATAAAAAACCACGAGGGAGGGGCAACGCCCCTCCCTCAAACTTTTAATGACAGATAAATCAAGGCTGCTGCATCAACGCAGCGGCCTTGATTATAATGTGAGTACCCCCGCCCTACGAAATACCTTGCTTATTATTCCTTATCATTTTCCCGGCGGGTATAACCTCCTGCGGAATTGGGTATCCTAAAGCAGCGGAGGGATGTACATGACGGAAAAGGAATATGGCACGCTTGTTGATGAATTGTCCCCGGATTCCCCCTTGTGGAAGGACTGCCTTGGGGCGTTTCTGATTGGCGGACTGATTTGCACCCTTGGCCAGGGCTTGCTGAATCTTTACGGCCTTTGGCTGGATGAAATCGATGCCGCAACTGCAATGTCGATGACCCTGGTGGCGCTGTCCGCCTTGCTGACGGGTCTGAGCCTTTACGATGATATTGCGAAATTCGCCGGAGCAGGGACCCTGGTGCCAATCACCGGCTTCGCCAATTCCATCGCCGCCCCGGCGGTGGAGTTCAAAACCGAGGGCTTCATTCTCGGTGTCGGCGCGAAGATGTTCACGATTGCGGGACCCGTCATCGTCTATGGCGTATCGGCTTCGGTGGTCTATGGTTTGATTTATTGGATTTGGACAATGATGTAAAATACAGGACTTCTCGTAGTGGGAAGTCCTGCTTTTTTGTATATACGCTTCTTCGACGGACTTTTCTACACAGACTGTGTAGAATGAAGCTGAGAAAAGGAAAGGAGCAAATGCAATGACAGAAGAAAACCATCAATATCGGACGAGCCCAACAATGCTGCGGAATCAATTTGAAGGTGAGGGAATATTGCAAACCCCAATTATTCCGAAAGCGGATTTTACGGATGAAGATTTTGAAAACCTGCTACTGATCGGATTTGACCGTGCCCGGGAAGATGACGAGAAGAACTGCGATCGTATGGTACACTTCTTTCTGTACGACTACAAGTTTGAACGGATATGGAAGGATGCGAAAAAGGATTTGGAAAGGCTGAAGAACTATCGAGCTGTACTGTCTCCAGATTTCAGTATGTATCAGGAGATGAATCCAACAATGCAGCTTTACAACACTTTCCGAAACCGATGGTGCGGCGCATACTGGGCGGATAAAGGTCTGCGCGTGATTCCGACTGTCAGCTGGGGAAATGAGAACACCTTTGAATTTTGCTTTTTGGGCATTCCAAAGGGAAGTACTGTCGCGGTATCTACATACATGGTATCGGAACATGATAACGACTGTGACCAGAAGGCATTTTTATGAAGGGGTACTGGGAAATGCTCAGCAGAATTGAACCGGAGCGGATCATCTGCTACAACACACCATTCCCTGAGATGGAAGGAAACATCGTGTTTGTGGACTACGAACTTTCTTCCTGGAAGTATCAGGAGAAGGAATATACCCCCTCTCCATACGCAAAATATATCACAGGAGAATTGCCTTTGCCGGAAAATAGTGGTATTATTATCAAAAGAGGATGCCTAATTTCCGCAGACAAAGGCATGGGCAGTGCTTATGGTGGAAAATGGCGGCCTAATCCGAACAAACCGCAGGATCAGCGATATCTCGGAAATCCGGGTGAGATCAAAACAACTGTTATGCCTAATGGCGAAACATATAGAACCAAGATCGGTGAAGATGGCCGTGCAGAAATGGAACGCCATGAAACAAATCACGGAAGAGGGGACAAGCACACAGATCCACACGACCACGAAATTGGTTGGGATGAAATGGATGGGCATCCAATGCCGGGGCCGCCAATCAATTGCCCTGATGGGGCACCTGAGTTTAAGCGATATAGGAGAATGGCTACTATGAACGATACAACTATTGTACCGGACGGAAGCTTGAATTTTGAAACGATTAGCGAATTTAAGCGCAGTATTAACTGGGGAGCAGAAATTGAATTTGAATGGAACGGCATCACTTATGGTGTTGTTCGGTATGGGACAGACAATAAGATCACAATTTACATTGCCAATCGCCCTGAGACAGAAATGGTATGTGAAACTGCGGATGATGCCCTGGAATATATGGTAGGAAAAGATAGATTGAGAGATGTAATTACGCAAGTCCGTGTTTTGGCCCGTTCAAACTGAGATTTTTGTTTATTCAACTTGTTTCCATAGAATTCGAGCCATTTTGACAAAATTTACTGCGTCCTAACTGTACACAAGCAGAGGGCTTCGTTCTTGGAGTGGCGGCAAAAATGTTCACCATTGCAGGACCGGTGATTGTCTACGGCACCGCCGCTGGGGTAGTTTATGGGGTGATATACTGGCTTTGCACGATTTAGGACGGCACCTCGGTGCCGTCTTTTTTGCGAATCCGGAGAAATGCAGGGGTGACAAATGGGCGAATCTGTGTTATGATAGTTCTATCTTTCAACGGACTGCGAGGATGGTCGATAGCTATGAATGATTTTACCCAAAGCGGAATTTTTCGATGGGCATCCAAATTGATTTTATTTTTGCTGCTAAGTGTTCTCTGGGTGGCGTGCTGCCTGCCGGTGGTCACCATAATCCCCTCCTGCGTGGCGCTGTATGATTGCACGGTGGCCTGCATCCATGGGGATGAGGAGGGGGTGTGCCGGCGGTTCTTCTCCACCTTTAAGACGGTGCTGCTCCGGGGTATCGGTCTGTCCGTGCTGTGGCTGGCGGTGGCGGCTGTGCTGGTGACCAGTTTTATTTTTCTTAATGAAATGGCCAAGGGTAACGGTTTTCTGCAAATTTATACCACGATTTATGCCGGTACGATGCTGATTCCGCTGGCGTTGCTGGCCTGGCTGATTCCGCTGGAGTCCCGGTTCGTCCAGGGCTTTTGGGCGGTCAACAAGACAGCCCTGAGCTTTAGCCTCATCCACCTGCCTACCACCGGCGCGCTGCTGGGAATTCTGGCTGTGGGCGTGCTGTGTATCATGACCCTGCCGGTGCTGATTCTGGTGGTGCCGGCGATTATTGTGACGATTCAGAGCCACCTGACGGAAAAGGTTTTCGACCGGGAGGTCGCCAAAAATAACTGACCAAAACCCGCCTTATGGCGGGTTTTGGTGGTTTGTGCCTATTGGCTGGGAATTTGAATAAGAAAATTGTTGCAACATAGAAAAATCTGTGATAAAATACCATAAGATAGTGACTTCGGGGGCTGCGGGCGCAGATCCCGGGGCTGGAAAGGCGGCTGAGAAATGGATACTATACAAATCGCGCTAATCGCATTTGCCTGTCTGGTGGTTTTGCTGACAATCATCTACTATGTAAGGCATGCTTCCCGGGCACGAAAGGCCAAGGAGCGGGCCGCAACTGCTGCGGTTGGGTTCGATTCGTCGCCTGTGCTGACATCCACACCGATACCAACACCGGTGGTCACAACCACACCGACACCGGCAGCAACATCAACTCCGGCCCCCACGCCGATTCCTGGACCTGCGGTGACCAAACCTGTCACCAGGACCACGACAAAGACCTCTGGCCGCAAGCCGAAGGTGACCGGTCCTTTGCAGAATACGCTTTATGAATTCCCCTACGACAGCGGCATCCAGCTTTGCCCGGACTGTGACGCGGAAAACGCACAGGCATACCGCTTCTGTTGGGTTTGCGGCTACAAAATGTCCTGATGAAATGAGGTAACGGATATGTTTTGTAAAAACTGCGGAGCAACCATCTCCGCATCAGATGAAAAATGCGCCAGATGCGGCTTTCAGGCACCGGCGCTGTCGGACTGCGGTGGGTTTTATGACCTAGCTCCCCATGCCCCTAAGGCTGCTGCCCCTGTAATGCCCAAGGAACCGGCCCCTGCTCCGGAGGCACCCCGTCGGGAGGTCCCGGCTCCTGCCCGTACCTCCACGCTGTGGATTGCGGTACTGGGCGGCCTGATGCTGCTGATTCTTGCGTTACAGGTTCTGGTTCTGGTCAAATTGGCAGACCATGAGAATCGGATTCACAATGTGTCCAGCAACCTGAGCGAGATGGAGTCGATTGTCAATTCCTCACAACCTTCGAATGCCATCAATGGCTCGGAGAATACGAATCTTCCTACGGATTCTACTGACCCGGAGGGTAGCACCCCTCCTCCTGAATCTAATGAGAGTGATCCAACCGAAGATACGAATCCTCCCTCCGACACAACGGAAACTCCGGGATGGACAAATCCTCCGGATGAGCAGCAGAGTCCTGAAACACAGGAAACAGAGGAGGAGAATTGAGCGATTGAGCTTCATTGGAAGAAGGGTACGAATCCAAATGTTGTCCAAGGGGAAACGATTGTTGATAACCAGACAAAACACACTTGGAGCATAGGAACCTGAATCAAGGAGCTTTCTAATACCCTCGCTATTATCGGTGATACGGCATTGAACAGTAAAGATTCGACGACCATGGAAGCATGGATTAATTTGCATAGCGACAGGTTCAAATCTATCAATGAGGGAAGCAACGTGCGTCTGACCATCAAGCTGATGCTGGACGAGGTGAATGAGCTGAATATCACCCTCACGGGAGAACCCGAAGATTTTATTCTGAATTCTTAAATACATATCATACAGGAGGAAACAAAAATGGCAGAAATCAATCAGGGCTCTTATGGCCAAAATCTCCGTGCCGGCGGCGCCCAGGGCATGGACTATACCGTGGATATGGTG
Organism: Oscillospiraceae bacterium; assembly: GCA_017457285.1. Classification (GTDB taxonomy): domain Bacteria; phylum Bacillota; class Clostridia; order Oscillospirales; family Oscillospiraceae; genus Faecousia. The sequence goes on from JAFTHT010000005.1 coordinate 4,735, forward strand.
TTTTGCATCGACGCCACCGGCTCTATGGAGGATATGTCCGGCAGCCAGATGAAGATTATCAACATGGTTAAGCAGAACGCTGTGAACTTCTACAGCGATTTCGACAGCATCATGAACCGCAAGGGTAAGAAGGTCCGCCAGCTCCGGGTGCGTGTGGTGGTGTTCCGCGATTACCTGGCTGACGGCGCTGATGCCATGATGGTCACCGACTTCTTCCTGCTGCCCCAGCAGGCTGCTGAGTTCGAGGCATGCATCCAGAGCATCCATGCCGATGGCGGCGGAGATATCCCCGAGGACGGCCTGGAGGCCCTGGCCTACGCCATCAAGTCCAAGTGGGTCCCTGTTACCGCCAAGGGCCGTCAGGTAATCGTGGTCTGGACCGACGCCGGTACCCATGACATCGGTCATGGCCGCCGCTCTCCCCATTACCCCAACGGTATGCCTCAGGACCTCTCTCAGCTCAGCGACTGGTGGGATGAGATGAACAGCAACGCCAAGCGGCTGATTCTCTTCGCCCCCGACGAGAATGGCTGGAGCTACATCTCCCAGAACTGGGATAACACCATTCATATTCCTTCCGCCGCGGGCAACGGCTTGGCGGAGAAAAGCTACGGCGAGATTCTGAACGCAATCGTCAATTCCGTGTAATACATTCTTTATAATGAGGTGGATGGGATGGAAACCAAGCTTCCACTGAATTTCATACTTTCCTTCTGTAAGGAAATCCTGCCGGGCCATGGCGAGGATTGCTACTGCTATACCTTCTGCGACACTGTGGGACTGCTGGGCGTTTTTGATGGCTGCGGTGGTGCCGGTGCCCGGAAACATGAGCATTATTCCGGCCAGACCGAGGCTTATGTGGCCTCCCGGCTGGTGTCCGGCGTGTTTTACGACCAGTTTCGGCGGTGCTATCCGTCGGATATGGAAGCAACCCGCTTTGTCGGGGAAGTGCTGGCACCTGCTGTGAATGAATGCCTGAAAACCTATCAGCCCCCCAAAGAGGATTCGGATTTTCAAATCCGGGGCTCCATGGTCCGCACCCTGCCTACCACCGCCGCTGCGGCGCTGGTGCGGCAGTTGGATGATTCCAAAATGCAGGTGGATGCCATTTGGGCTGGCGATTCCCGGGTCTACATCCTGGACGAGTGGGGGTTGGCCCAGCTGACGGTGGATGATACCTCTGTCCCGGATCCCATGGAGAACCTCTATGAGGACGGAGTGCTGAGAAATATCCTCTGTACCGAGAAGGCTGCAAAGCTGCGGATGAACAGCGTGACCGTTTCCCAGCCTGCGCTGGTCCTTGCTGCTACGGATGGCTGCTTTGGCTATGTGTCCACCCCCATGGAATTTGAAGGTATGCTGCTGGACACCCTGATGGTCTCTGAAAACGTGGCCCAGTGGGAGGAGCAGCTGGCTCAGGTCATCGGCCAGTTCGCCGGTGACGATCATACCCTGTGCCTTGGGGCCTTTGGCTATCAGGATTTCACCGAAATGAAGCGGGCGTTTTCCCGACGCTACCAGAGCCTTTGTGCCCAGTGTCTGGATACCATCTCCCAGCTTCCGCTGGAGGATCGCCAGACCCGGACGGAGCTGTGGAATCTGTATCAGGATAATTACTGTAGATTTTTGAAGGATGGGCAGTCGTAATGGAAATGTTGGGCACCTATGAATTGACCGGGCATTTATCCAGCGAGAACGCTGGCTACTCCCTGTGGGGCTTCGGCAAAAAGGACGGACGGGACTATTTCATCAAGCAGTTCCTCAGCCCCAAATATCCGGAGAATGATACGGTTTCCAGCCCGGAACGGCTGAAAAAGAAAAAAGATCAATGTAAAAAGTTTGAAGATCAGAAGCGGTCGATTTATCAGCAGCTCAATGCCAATACCGATGGCAACGCTGTTCGGGTCACGGAATTTTTCCGAATCGGCACCAAATACTACATCACCATGCCCAAAATCGTGGCTCTGCCGTGGACGGTGGCGGATGTGGTGGCCCTGTCTGAACAGGAGAAGCGGCGGCTTTGTTCCATCATTGCCCACGGCATCTCCGGCATACATCGGGGACATATCATTCATGCGGATTTGAAGCATGATAATGTGCTGTACATGAAAACCCGCACCGGTAATGTCACAGCGAAAATCATCGATTTCGACTCCAGCTTCCTGGAGAGCAATACCCCCGCCCCAGGAGAGAATATCATCGGCGACCAGGTCTATTTTTCGCCGGAGGCCTGCCTGAGCATGATGGGCAACGAAGTACCTCTGACCTGTAAAATGGATATTTTTGCCCTTGGCGTGCTGTTCCACCAGTATTTCTCCGGGGATTTGCCCGCCTTCGACCCGGAGCAGTTTAACTGCGCCGGTGAGGCCGTGGCGGCAGGGGAGGAGCTGCAGCTGCGGGAAGACCTTCCGGCGGATGTGCTGCGGTTGATTCGGCAGATGCTCCTGCTGGATGCGGAGCAGCGGCCTACGGCGGAAATGGTGTTCCGTGGCTTCCTGGGGGCCAAAGCCCCGGCTCCGGAGCCTGTTCCTGCCCCCGCGCCGGAGCCTGAGCCCGTGCCCACGTCTGTGAAGGCCGGCGGAAATCCGTTCTTTTCTCCGGGCGACCTTTGATAAGGAGCGTTGCTTATGGTTTGTGGGAAATGCGGCACGGAGCTTCTGCCGGGCAAGCCCTTCTGCGGTCGATGCGGTACCCGGGTAGACGCAGCGGGGATGAAAACCAAAAAAATCAAAAAGGCAAGCCCTATTCCCGGCATCCTGGCGGTGCTGGTGGTGGCGGTGGTGGCGGTGCTGGTTATCGCCCTGAGCGGGGCGGACTTCACTCCCTTTGGAAAAGACTGCGATACGCTGGTGAAAGATTATCTGGACTGCCGCTATGGCGGCAACCGGGCAGATGTGCTGGAAATGCGGCATGATAAGGTGGTTAGCACCTATCTGAAGGATGCCGGCATGACGGAATATGAGTACCGATCCGTCCTGACCAACGAGGGCAGTCGGATGGATGCCATGTACGACCTGGCCTGTGGCGAGGGCTGGACCATGTCCTACACCGTCCGGGATCAATGGAACGATACCGGGAAAAATCTGCAGGATATCCAGACAATCTACGAGGATTCCTATGGCTTGTCCGTCGATGCCGTCAAAAATTTTGAGGTCGAGGTCAAACTCACCGGCCCCAAGTGTGAAAAAACCATTACCGAAACAATTGTGCTGGTCAAGATTGATATGTTCTGGTACATCGCTTGATGATAACCTGATAAAGGAGTGATTCATATGGTATGTAAGAATTGCGGCTGCAAGATACCCGATGGTGCGAGTGTATGCCGTGTCTGCGGTGGTTCCGAACGGGTGGAATCTCGTCCGACCCCTCAGATGAGCCCGGCATTTTTCAAGGCACCCGATTTGGGTGGCCCTTCCGTAGCCACACCGACTCCGGCTCCCGTGGCGACTCCCGTTGCTCCGGCTCCGGTGCCTGCACCTGTGGCTCCCGTGGCAGCTCCCGTTGCTCCGGCTCCGGTGCCTGCACCCGCGGCTCCCGTGGCAGCTCCCGTTGCTCCGGCTCCGGTGCCTGCACCCGCGGCTCCTGTGGCGACTCCCGTTGCTCCAGCTCCGGTGCCTGCACCCGTGGCTCCCGTGGCGGCTCCCGTTGCCCCGGCTCCGGTGCCTGCACCCGTGGCTCCCGTGGTAGCTCCCGTTGCCCCGGCTCCGGTGCCTACACCTGTGGCTCCCGTGGCAGCTCCCGTTGCCCCGGCCCCTGTGGAGAATCCCATTGTGATTGACACACCGGCCCCCGGCAAGACCTGCCCGGATTGCGGCAAGGTGCTGGATGTGACTGCCAAATTCTGCAATGGTTGCGGTAAGAAACTGAGCGCACCCGTGGCAGAGCCTGTGTTCGAGATGCCGATGGTGGCTCCCGTAGGGGACTTCATGCCTCCTGCGGCAACGAAAACCTGTCCCACCTGCGGCAATGTACTTCCTGCGGAAGCCCGGTTCTGTAATGGCTGTGGCAGCGATTTGTCCGGCGCTGCGCCTGCGGTGTCCGTGACGGATCCCGTCGTTACCACGGCCACCAAGAAGGCCAAGAAGGTGAAGGTCAAGAAGGCGAAGTCCGCGAAATCCGGCAAGGGCCTGATTATTGGAATTGTTGCCGTTGCGCTGGCAATCGTCATTGGCCTGGGCGCCTGGCTTCTGATTGCCGATCCCTTCGACTGGTTCGGCGGCAGCGGTGGCGACAAAGAGGAAGACGAAACCAATTCCGCTGTCACCAGCGGCATGACTTCGGAAGAAGTGGCCCAGAAGTATGCGGATTTGAGCATGAAGAATGATGCCGAAGGCATCGTGTCCATGATTCCTGACAGTATTCTCTCGGGTAGCATCGTTGGCATGAATCGGGGCTATTCCGCATCCGACAAGGCGGCATATACGAAGGATTTGGGCAAGGATTTGGAGTACCAGAATTCCGGTTATGGCGAGGGATTTACCTATACCATCGATACGCCCGTCGCTTTCCCCTACAATGATGCCCAGAAGGAAGATATCATGAGCCAGTATCGGACTTTGTATAATCTTGAGGTTACGGATTATATACAATATACTGTCCCAATCTCCATTCACACGGGAAGTAATAGCGTGCGTTCGAAGCAGATCACGATTAATCTGCTGAAGGTCGGCGATTCGTGGGTTGTTGCCGACGTGCCCTGGATTATCGGCGGCTGGGAAAGCTCCAATGAGGGAGAATCTCCTCTGGAGCCGAACCCCGGTACAGAACGTCCGTATTTCACGATTCCTACCGAGCTTGCGGATTCTATCATTGATCGTGCAGCTTGAAGATTGACGAGCCTGCCCACGACTATCAAATCTATACTCAGGAGTGACCGGTTTGCGCCGGTCACTCTTTTTTTGTTTACATCTTGCGTTAGGGGTAGAGAAGGTGTATAATGGATATGTTGCAATAAATCGGAAAGAAAATTCAAGCGAATATTGTACATCTTGATGATGCTGCACGTCAAAGGAGAATTGTTATGAAAAGAATTCTGTCTCGAATCACCGGCTTTGTGCTGGTGCTGGCCATGCTGTTGAGCTTCGTTCCTCTGCTGCCCCGGCCGGTCCACGCCGCTACCCAGAACCAGCAGAATATCGTTGACCGGGCCAACTATATGTATAACCTGACCTGGGTGGCCCAGGAAACCATTCCCGGCTGGCGCTATCAGTACACCTTCGAAAAGGGCCAGACCTACCGGCTCCCTTATGCCCAGCCCATCTACGCCGGCTACTACATCGGCTACGGCGTCACCATCGAGACCTTCCTGGAGGCCGCCGCCACAGCCGGCAGCGTGTTTTACACAGAAATGTCCACCTATAACAACTGGGATTCTACATACTACGGCACCGACTGCTCCGCCTACGTCTCCTGGTGTTGGGGTGCTACCCGGCATACGACTTATTCCATCCCCCAAATTTCCACCAACTACGGCTATGCTACCGAGAACAACATCCGCAGCTACCTCCAGCTTGGCGATGCCCTGAACTCCAATAGCGCCGGCCATGTGGTCCTCTGCACGGATTTGAGCTACGATGCCATGGGCAACCTGATCGAGATCGAGATCACCGAGCAGACCCCGCCCCAGCTGAAGCGCTCCTACTATACCCCCGCAGAGCTGGCTGAAAAATACGCGGCGGAGTACACCATCCAGCGCTATACCGGCACCGTCCCTGCCGCTCCTGTCAGCAGCTATATCTCCAAGTGCACCAGCTATGCCGCCCACTGCACCCTGGGTGTCACCGCCGCCACCGATGTCCGCAGTCTGCCCTGCGACGCCACGGTTGACAGCCAGTCCACCCTGGTGACCGACGTTGCCACCGGCGAAACCGTCACCGGCGTGGGCCTGTACGTCAACACCCTGGGGGAGCAGTGGTACAAGATCATCACCGCGGATAATCAGACCGGCTATATCAGTGCCTCCGGCACAATCTATGTGGATGATATCACCACCGACATCACCATCACCGGTGCCACCACCCCCAACGGCCATGTCAGCGGCAACATTTTCTATGTGGAGGGCACCATCGCCGCCCAGTACAATAAGCTCAGCACCGCCGCAGTCTATATCTACGACGGCTTCGGCCAAACCGGTACCCCCGTCACTGGTGCCAGCGATTCCGTTGCCGGCAATACCTACACCCTGAAGGGCAGCAATATCGACAATGCCACCGCCTTCAACAAGGTTCCCCTGGGCGAGAATACCTACGTCATCTCCGCTGACTACATCAACTATTATGTAGAAGACGGCGAAATCAAGTCCAACTCCGGCACCCTCGATTTGGTGGAAGAATACTTCGTGGTGGTATCCTCCAGCGTCAGCCAGTCCACCTGCGCCCATCGCTATTCCGATACCACCACCGCCCAGGCGGATTGCACCAACGCCGGCGAAATCGTCCACGCCTGCGGCACCTGTGGCTATGTCTACACCGAAACCACCGCCGCCCTGGGCCATAGCTTCGGCGATTGGGAAGGGGACACCCCCACCTGCACCGAACCCGCCGCCCAGACCCAAACCTGTACCGCCTGCGGCGAAATCAACACCCAGACCCTCCCGGCCACCGGCCACGACTATGCCCCCATTGCGCTGCCCGGTGACTGCCGGAATCACCCCTGCACCGAGTACATCTGCGGCACCTGCGGCGACAGCTACATCACCTATGCCGACAGCTTGTACACCGACTGGGGCGAAACCGCTCCCACCGATATCGATGAAAGCCTGATCCAGTCCAAGCAGGAGTACCGCTACTCCGATTATGAAACCCTGACCTCCACCGACACGTTGGATGGCTACACCCTGGTTGGCAGCGCCTGGGTCGAAACCGGCCGCCAGACCGTCACCTATGTGAATAGCTGGAATTCCGGCTTCGATACCACCAACAGCCTCTATGCCCAGTATAACAACAAGGCCAGCAAAGTCACCGCCTCGGAAACCGACACCACCAAAACGGAAATCGCGTCCGATTCGGTGGTGGGTTACCTGTGGTTCCACTGGTGTACCGGTTCCTCCGCCACCAGCGTGGTGAGCAAATCCGGCAATTATACAACCTTCCACGCCTACTACAGCACCGATGTCCCTGGCGTCAACACCAGCGACTACGACAGCAGCGATGGCAGCTATAAGCTCAGCGCCAGCACTGCCTGCGCCAGCTGCGTCTGGTACTGGCCCGTTGCGGTCTACGCCCAGGAATCCGTGACTTCTGAATATACCCACACCTACGAGCGCTGGACCGACTGGTCCGCCTGGAGCGATGAAGAAGTCACCGCCTCCGACACCCGCCAGGTGGAGACGCGCACCCTCTACCGCTATATCGATGCCCCCCTGGGCGACCATGATTTCGTGAACGGCGTCTGCTCTGTCTGCGGCGCCAGCGGCTGCGACCATAGTTATACGACCGTCACCACCGACCCCACCTGCACCGCCGATGGCAGCACCGTCTACACCTGCGGGCTCTGCGGTAATGTCAAGACCGAAGTCATCCCTGCCTTAGGCCACAGCTATGACAGTGTTGTGACGGAACCCACCTGCACCGAACCGGGCTATACCACCCACACCTGCGCCGTCTGCTCCGATACCTACACCGACAGCGCCACTGATGCCCTGGGCCATCGCTGGACCGCCGGCACCTGCGCCGCCTGCGGCACGGTCTGCACCCACAGTTATGAGAATGACATCTGCGGCACCTGTGGCTTCCAGCGGGAATACTACCTCTTTGGCTGGATTAACGGCGGCAACTACGCCTGCGAGGAAAACGCCGCCGACCTGGGCGAATACAAATTCGGCAGCGGGAAACTCATCGCCACCTTCACCGAAAACAGCTACGTCGCCATCAAAACCAACGACGGTGGCTGGTACATGACCGATGGCTGGCTGGGGGAGGAAGTGACCTCCGCCACCCTCTACAGCACCACCATTGTGGGCGATAATGCCAATAAGCTCTTCGTCCCCGGCGGCGTGGAAATTACCTTCACCATGACCCTGAATGCGGATGATACCCTGGCCTTGAGCTACGAAGCATTCATCTGCCCTCATGAAAGCCACAGCGCCGACGGCCTCTGCAACACCTGCGGCGCGGCTGTGGGCCATAGCTACGAAAGCACCACCACTGATGCTACCTGCACCGAGGACGGAAGCATCGTCTATACCTGCTCCTGCGGCGATACCTATTCCGAGGTGATCCCCACCACCGGCCATAGCTACGAAGCGGTTACCACCGAAGCCACCTGTACCGAGGACGGCAGCATCGTCTATACCTGCTCTTGTGGCGACAGCTATTCCGAAACCATCCCCGCCCTGGGCCATGATTATGCTTCCAACCGGGTGGAGGCCTCCTGCCAGAACCATCCCCATACCGAGTACACCTGCGGTACCTGCGGCGATTACTACATGGTCTATGATGAATCCGTCCTCTCCGACTGGCAGACGGCCTATCCCGATGTGGATGCCAGCCTGATTGAGAGCAAGACCCAGTACCGATTCAGCGACTATGAAACCACCACCTCCTATGAAACCGCTCTGGAGGGCTATATCCTGACCGGAAGCACCTGGGTGGCCGCCGATACCACTACCATTGCCTATGTTCCCACCTGGAACATCGGCTTCGAAACCACCAGCGCCCTCTATGCCCAGTATAACAAGGTTGGCTCCAAGGTCACTGCCTCCGAAACCGATACCACCAAGGTGGAAATCGATTCCGACAAGGTGGCGGGCTACCTGTGGTTCCACTGGTGTACCGGTTCCTCCGCCACCAGCGTGGTGAGTAAATCCGGCAACAATACCACCTTCCATGCCTACTACAGCACCCAGGTCCCGGGGGTGGATACTTCGGGTTACGACACCAGCGACGGCAGCTACAAGCTCACCGGCAGCACCGCCTGCGCCAGCTGCAACTGGTATTGGCCCGTGGCGGTCTATGAGCAGCAGTCCACCACTTATCAGAACCTCTTCACCTATGAGCGCTGGACGGATTGGTCCGACTGGAGCGATGAGGAAGTCACCGCCTCCGACACCCGCCAGGTGGAGACCCGAACGGTCTACCGTTATGTGGACGCCTCTCTGGCGGACCATAACTACGAGTCCTACACCATCAAGCCCTCCTGCACCGGCGACGGCTGCACCACCTATACCTGCGGCTCCTGCGGCGACAGCTACGAGGAAGTGATTCCTGCCACCGGTCACAGTTATGTCGGCGGCACCTGCCAAAGCTGCGGCGAGGCAGAGCCCTCCACCGTCATCAAGCCCACCATGACCGTCACCGGCACCAGCCTGTCCTTTGAGGATGAGATTTTCTACAATATTTACTATACTGTTGATGATGCATCCTCCGTTGTGGAAATGGGTCTGGTGACCTTCACCGAGAAGCTGGCCGACGGCACCCATGAAAATGCCGTTGACGTTATCCCCGGTTACGTTTCCGGCGGCGGCGAATACATGGTTCATACCA
>JAFTHT010000045.1 GCA_017457285.1 Oscillospiraceae bacterium
GCCTTCCCCCGGGGGGAAGGTGGCCCGGCGAAGCCGGGTCGGATGAGGAATGCGGGCGATCACCTGAGATGACGAATCCGTAAAGACTTGCTGAATCTTACCTGCTAAAAAGCCTGAACACAGTACAAAATCGAACATTTCAGCCCGCATTCCTCATCAGTCACCGCCTTGCGGCGGCGACAGCTTCCCCCCGGGGGAAGCCATGGCGCCCCTTCGGGGCGCTCGGTGGCCGGAGGCCACCGCAATTCAAATGCGCCACTAAACAATCATTTATAGCTTCATCGACACGCTGAGGTTCTCCTACAGAAGGGCTGAGAGGATAAACAATTATCTCTCCAAAAACCCTATTGCCTCCCCCGGGAAAAGATGATATGATACACACCGGGAGATGATACTATGATTCGACGTTTCAAAAAATGGCTGGCCCGGCATCGGCGGGGGGAGAATAAAATACTCCGCTTCGGCATCGGCGTTTTCGATGCTGTGGTGCAGTTCCTCCGGGTCACCTGGAAGCTGATTACCAACCGGGATACCCGCTCCATATACTATAATAAAATGTTTAACTCGAAAAACATCCACCAAACCACCTCCTCCACCTGCCTGGACCGGTATCCGGAGATTTTCGCCGCCGCCCGGGACTATTTTTTGGACAAAAAGCCCCCGCGGATTTTGTCCTTCGGCTGTTCCACCGGCGAGGAAGTGGTGACACTGTGCCGCTATTTCCCAAATTCCGAGATCGTGGGAGCGGAAATCAACCAAAACAGCCTCCGCATCTGCCGGAGCCTGACCCTGGGGGACCGGGTGCGCTTCATCGAATCCACCCCGGAGAACATCGCCGCCCAGGGCCCCTATGATCTGATTTTCTGCATGGCAGTCCTCCAGCGGACCCCCGGCACCATCCAGGACAAGCAAATCCGGGATTTGAAGAAAATCTACCCCTTTGAAAAATTCCAGCAAAAAGTTGAAGAATTGGACGGATTGCTGAATAAAAACGGCCTTTTGGTCATCCATATGTCCCAGTACGATCTGCCGGACACAGACCTGGCCCCCCGCTACCACCCCTACGGCGACTGGAACCAAAATTACTACGGCCCCTACGTTTTCGGCCCCGACAGCAAAATCAAAACCATCACCGGCAACCGCCACAGCATCTTTGTCAAGGACTGCTGATGATTGTTTCGCGTACGAACCTACCGTTCTGTCATCCTTCGACTCGCTGACGCTCGCTCAGGATGACATACATCTTACATTTTCTCCGCTATACCTCCACAAACAAAAAACGCACCCTTTGGGCGCGTTTTTTGTGATTTTCAGGCTTTTGCCATGGAAATTCTCCGCAAAATCTTCCCGAACATCTGCCCCCAGGTCAGTTTTGGCACCGGCTGTGCGGCGGTCAGGGGGATTTGAGACAAAATTTGCTCCCCGCAGCGTACCGTCAGGGTCCCCAGCCGCTGGCCCTTGCTCACCGGGGCGGTGACGGATTCCTCCAGGCTGACTTCCGATGTGACCGAACCCCGCTGGGATTTGTCGATGAGCAGTTGCGGCGTCTCGCCGGGAACGGCCTTCACCATTGCCGAAGTTCCCAGCTTCACAGGTACCGTCCCACCGGCGGCCTCCGGCTGGACCAAGGCGTAGCTGGCAAAGCCATAATCCAGCAGCTGCTTGCAGGCCCCGAACCGGTCCGCGGAGGTTTCGCTGCCCATGACCACCGCGATCAGCTCCATCCCGTCCCGCATCGCCGATGCTGACAGGCAGTACCCGGCGTTGGCGGTGAAGCCGGTTTTCAGCCCCGTGGCCCCGTTGTAAAATCGCACCAGCTTGTTGGTGTTGCTGAGCCCGAAGGTGCCGTTTCGAATGGTATCCATCCAAATTGTTGTGAATTTCTTGATTTCCGGGTAATTTTTCAGCAATTCCCGACTCATAATTGCGATATCATGGGCGGAGGTCAGATGATTGTTTGCCTCCGGGTCGTCGTCCAAACCGGTGCAGTTGACAAAATGGGTGTCCCCCATCCCCAGCTCGGCGGCCTGCTTGTTCATCATGTCCACGAAGCCCGCCTCGCTGCCGGCGATATGCTCCGCCATGGCGCAGGCGCAGTCGTTGGCGGAGGACACGGCAATGGACTTGAGCATATCGGTGACGGTCATGGTCTCCCCCACCTTCAGATAAACCTGACTGCCCCCCTTGGCCGCCGCCGCTTCGGAGGCGGTGACGGTGTCCTCCCATTTGATCCGCCCGTCCTCGATGGCCTCCATGATCAGCAGCATGGTCATCACCTTGGTGACGCTGGCCGGGTGGAGTTTTTCATGGGCATTCTGCTCATAGAGGACAGTTCCGGTGGCAACGTCCATCAGCAGCGCACTTTTTGCCTTCACCTCCGCCGGCGCCGCCCGCACCGGCAGGCAGCCCAGGAGCAAAGCAATCGCCAAAATAATCCCGATCCGTTTCACATTCATCCCTCCAATGGTACAACCTATGCGCGGAAATCATCTGTATGCTTGCAAAGTGAAGTCGTTGGGGGTATAATGGAGGTAATGAATGTGTTCGTACTCTAAGGCTTCCCCCCAGGGGGAAGGGTTTGGGTGCCAAACAATCACCGACGAGAGGAGACCTCCCATGGAAATTCGGCTTGCGACCCCCGGGGACATTCCGGGACTGACCGACCTGCTGTTACAGGTGGGTCAGGTACACCATGAAATCCGCCCCGACATTTTTCGGGACGGCTGCCTGAAATATACGGAAAATGAACTTTTGGAGCTGTTAAAGGACGAAAACAGACCTATTTTTGTTGGGATTTCCGAAGAAAAGGTCCAGGGCTACTGCTTCTGCCAGCTCCGGCTCTACGATGGCACCGGCGTATCCACCCATCGGAAGGAGATGTACATCGACGACCTGTGCGTGGACGAAAACGCCCGGGGCACCGGGGTGGCGAAGGCCCTGTACACCCACGCCCAGTCTTACGCCAGGGAGATTGGCTGCCAGTTCGTGATCCTGAACGTCTGGTGCGGCAACGGACGGGCCATGGCCTTTTATGAAAAAATGGGCCTGCGGCCAAGAAATATCATGCTGGAAACAGCGCTGTAAATGATTGTTTAGCGGTGCTGTATTTGTCGCCCCTCTGGGGCGACAGCGCCCGCAGGGCGCATATCGCTTCCCCCGGGGGGAAGCTGTCGAGCGAAGCGAGACTGAAGAGGAATGCGGGCGGAAATGTTCGATTTTGTACCATGTTCAGGCCTTTTAGCAGGTAAGATTTCAGCAAGTCTTTACGGATTCAACATCTTAGGTGATCGCCCGCATTCCTCTTCCGACCCGGCTTCGCCGGGCCACCTTCCCCCCGGGGGAAGGGATGCGCCCCTTCGGGGCGCTCGGTGGCCGTAGGCCGCCGCAATTCAATTACACCGCAAAACAATCATTTCCCCACCCAACCATTGGAGGAGCCTATGCTGATTAAAAATCAAATCTACGAAGCGGTCATCACCGACTACACCTCCGAGGGGCAGGGGGTGGCGAAAATTGAGGGCTGCGCCGTGTTCATTCCCAATGCCATTTTTGGTGAAAAAGTTCGAGTTCGAATCGAAAAAGCTCAAAAAACCTGGGCTTCCGGGAAAATTGTTGAGATTTTGGAGCGGTCGCCTCACCGGGTGAACCGGGAATGTCCCGTGGCGAAGCTCTGCGGCGGCTGCGATTTCTGGCACATGGACTATGAGGAGGAAGCCCGCCTGAAGGCGGAGCGGGTCCGCAATTGTCTGAACCGGATCGGCGGCGAGAATCTGGAAACCCTGCCGATTTTGTCTGCCCCCACCTGCCATGGCTACCGGAACAAGGCCCAGTACCCGGTGTCCAGCCGAAAGGGCCGGGCCTATGCTGGATTTTTCCGGGCCGGCACCCACAGCGTGGTGGAAAATGACCGGTGCCTGATTCTGCCGGAGGAGATGGACCGGGTGAAGGAGGCCGTCATCGCCCACATGAACCGGTTCCGGATCCCGGCCTACGATGAAACGGCCCACCAGGGGCTGGTGCGGCACATTTACGTCCGTCGGGGCGTGGTGTCCGGCCAGGTGCTGGTGTGCCTGGCGGTGAACGGGCGGCAGTACCCCCACGCCCCGGAATTGGTGGAGGAATTGAAAAAAATCCCCGGTTTCACCACCTTAGTCCTCTCCGTAAACACAAAAAAGGGGAATGTGATTCTCGGTGACGAATTCATTCCCCTCTACGGCCCCGGCACCATTGCGGATACCCTCTGCGGTCTGACCTTCCGGCTGTCGCCCCGGTCCTTCTATCAGGTGAACCACCACCAGGCCCAGCGGCTGTACGAAGCCGCCATCTCTCAGGCGGAGATCACAAAGGAAGACACGGTGCTGGACCTGTACTGCGGTGTCGGCACCATTACCCTGGCCATGGCGGGAGCCGCCGGGAAGGTTATCGGCGTGGAGGTGGTGCCCCAGGCCGTGGAGGATGCCCGGGAAAACGCCAGGCGAAACGGCATCGAAAACGCGGAATTTTTCTGCGGCGACGCAGGCCAGGCGGCCTTGGAGCTGGAGAAAAACGGCATCCGGGCGGACGTGGCGATAGTAGACCCGCCCCGGAAGGGCCTGGACGCCGACACCATCGAAGCCCTGCATCGGATGTCCCCCCGGCGGATCGTGTATGTATCCTGCGACCCCGCCACCCTGGCCCGGGACGTAGCCCTGCTGAAAGAGCGGGGCTACACCCTAAAAAACGCCCTGGCGGCAGACCTGTTCCCCCGGTGCAGCCATGTGGAAAGCATCGTGTGTTTGTGCAGGTGAAAGATAACCGTTTATTTTGCACCGAAAAATAGTAAGGGAGAGGCCCATGGCCTCTCCCTTGCATTCAGTCTGTCGAAAAAGCGATTGCACATATAAATGATTGTTTACGATAGTACTTCTTGCCCCCCTCATTTATGAGGGGGGTGCCCCGAAGGGGCGGGGGGAGTATACCATTCACAATATTTCGGATTCCCCCCGACCTTCGCTGCGCTCGGCCACCCCCTCATAAATGAGGGGGGCAAGGGGGCTTCCTATTCTAAACAATCGGGGACCCCTAAAAACTCCTTTTCGGCGAAGCGGCGTATCTTTTGCCTCAACTTTTCGCCCCGAAAACACCGAAATACATCCAGTATTCCTGGTGTTTTCGTGACTTCAATTTGCGACAAAATATCCACCGCCCCCTCGAAAATCAGTTTTTAGAGGTCCTCAATCATTTACCACTTTATCGACACACTGAGTAAGGGAGAGGCCCATGGCCTCTCCCTTACATTATAATATCGTATTAACCAAAGACGCTCAGCAGGAAGCCGGCGGCGATGGCGGAGCCGATGACGCCGGCCACGTTGGGGCCCATGGCGTGCATCAGCAGGAAGTTAGAGGGGTTGTTCTTCTGGCCCACGGTGTTGGAAACACGGGCAGCCATGGGAACAGCGGACACACCGGCGGAGCCGATGAGGGGGTTGACCTTGCCCTTGGTCAGCTTGCACATGACCAGGCCGCCCAGCATACCACCGGCGGTGGACAGGCCGAAGGCCACAACACCCAGCACAACGATCTTCAGGGTCTGGGCGGTGAGGAAGTTGGTGCCGACCATGGTGGCGCCCACAGCGGTGGACAGCAGAATGGTGACGATGTTCATCAGGGCATTCTGCATGGTGTCGCTGAGCCGGTCGGTCAGGCCGGTTTCCTTGGCCAGGTTGCCGAACATCAGGCAGCCGATCAGGGCGGCGGTGTCGGGCAGCAGCAGAGCCACGAAAGCAGTGACCAGGATGGGGAAGATGATCTTCTCGGCCTTGGAAACCTTCCGGGTCTGGACCATCTTGATCCGCCGCTGGGCGGGGGTGGACAGCAGATTCATAATGGGGGGCTGAATCAGGGGGATCAGCGCCATGTAGGAATAGGCCGCCACAGCGATGGCACCCAGCAGGTGGGGGGCCAGCTTGGTGGTCAGGAAGATGGCGGTGGGGCCATCCGCGCCGCCGATGATGCCAATGGAAGCGGCCTCAGGGCCTTTGAAGCCCAGGCACACGGCGCCAAAGAAAGCGGCGAACACACCCAGCTGGGCAGCAGCGCCCAGCAGCAGGCTCTTGGGGTTAGAAAGCAGGGGGCCGAAGTCGGTCATAGCGCCGACGCCCATAAAAATCAGGCAGGGGTACAGGCTGGTCTTAACGCCGATATAGAAAATATCCAGCAGGCCGCCGTTCTGCATGATAGCACCGTAGCTATGGTAAGCGGGGCTGTCGGGGTTCATGAAGGCCTGCCACAGTTCGTCGTGGTACAGACCGGCGTTGGGCAGGTTGGTCAGCAGGCAGCCGAAAGCGATGCCACACATCAGCAGGGGCTCGAACTGCTTAACGATGCCCAGATACAGCAGCACGCAGGCGATGACGATCATCACCAGGTTCTGCCAGCCGCCGTCCATGAAGCCGCTGGACAGGGCCGCAAAGCCGGAGCTGTTCCAAAGGTTCAGAAGAACCTCACCAATATCAATCATGGAAATGCCTCCTTAGCCGATGACCACCAGGGGCGCGTCGGTGTCCACAGAGGAGCCCTTCTGTGCCAGCACCTGGACAACGGTGCCGGACTTGGGCGCCATAATCTCATTTTCCATCTTCATGGCCTCCAGAATCACCAGCACGTCGCCTTCCTTGACGGCCTGACCGTTGGAAACATTGACCTTCAGGATGTTACCGGGCATGGGAGCCTTGACCACCTCACCGGCGGCGGGGGCCACGGGAGCGGGAGCGGCAACAGGGGCGGGAGCAGCCACGGGAGCAGGAGCCGCCACGGGAGCGGGAGCTGCCACAGGGGCAGGGGCAGCGGCCACGGCGGTGCCGCCGATGACCACCAGGGCGGCACCGGTATCCACGGTGGAGCCCTTGGTCACAGGCACGGCGGTGACGGTGCCGGAGCAGGGAGCGTAAATTTCGTTCTCCATCTTCATGGCCTCCAGCACCACAAGCAGGTCACCCTCCTTGACGGACTGGCCCACGGAGACGTTGACCTTCAGGATGTTGCCGGGCATGGGAGCGGCAACGGTCTCGCCGCCGGTGACGGACACGGCGGGGGCGGCGGCCACGGGAGCGGCAGCCACAGGGGCGGCGGCAACCGCCACGGGAGCTGCCACAGGGGCGGCAGCGGGGGCATAAGCCTCGTATTCGGCGACGCACATGGCCTTGCCGAGCTCGACCTCCACCTCGTAGGTGCGGCCGTTCAGGGTCACTTTATATTTCATGTTACTTGACCTCCTTGATGGAAATGAAGCGCAGCTCGTTCAGGGGCTTGCCCATCTTATCGGCTACGATGGCCATAATCATGGCAGCGGTCTTGGGGGGCGTATCATAGAGCTTCAGCTGACCGGCGGAACCGGGGGCAGCATCGGAAACCACGGGAGCGACGGGCGCGGGGGCGCTCACCACCGGGGCAGCCACAGGGGCGGCAGGAGCCTCATTCTGCTTCTTATTCTTGGCGGAGAAGGCCTTACCCAGCATCGTGACCACGATCATCAGCACGATCAGGCCAGCAAACACCATCCCATAGCCCAAAACGGCCACGATACTGGCGTTCAGCAGGCTGATATTCTCCAGATCGGGAGCGGCAGCAAGAAAATTCATATCCTTGCCTCCTTATCAGCACTCCACGATGGAGTAGGTGGCAACGTTCTCTTCCTTGGCCTTCCGCTCCTCCAGGAACTTCTCGGCCAGGTTGGGGAAGGCGATGTAGCTGAGCACATCCTCGTCAGTCTTGGCCAGGTCGCCCAGCTTCTTGCGGGTGTCCTCCACCACGGGCTTCAGGGTGTCGGCGTAGCGGCCCTTCAGGGGCTGCTCGTCGCCCAGGATCAGCTTCTGAATCTGGGGATCGATGGGAGCGGGGGTCTTGCCGTACTCGCCGCGGCAGTAGGCCTTGACTTCCTTGGAAACCTTCTTGTAGCGCTCGCCCTGCAGCACGTTGGTCACGGCCTGCACGCCGACCATCTGGCTGGTGGGGGTGACCAGGGGAGGATAGCCCAGATCCTTGCGGACCTTGGGGGTCTCGATCAGGGCCTCGTCGAACTTATCCAGGGCGTTCATCTGCTTCAGCTGGCTCAGCAGGTTGGAGAGCATACCGCCGGGGATTTGGTAGGTCAGGCACTGGGTGTCGGTGGCCATGGACTTGGGCATCAGGGTGCCGTCGGCCAGGAATTCGTCACGAACGCCCTTGAAGTAGTCGGCGATCTTCTTGGTGCACTTGTCGTCCAGGTCAACCTGGTAGCCCAGCTGACGCAGGGCGTAGGCCATGGTCTCGGTGGCGGGCTGGGAAGTACCGCCGGAGAAGGGGGAGATGGCGCAGTCGATGATGTCCACACCGGCTTCCACAGCCTTCAGGTAGGTCATGAAGGCCAGACCGGTGGTGGAGTGGGTGTGCAGGTCGATGGGCAGGTCCACCGCGTCCTTGATGGCGGAAACCATGTCGTAGGCCTCCTGGGGGCCCATGATGCCGGCCATATCCTTAATGCAGATGGTGGCGGCGCCCATTTCCTTCAGCTCCTTGACCATCTGGACATACTTCTTGTGGGTATGGACAGGGGAGGTGGTGTAGGAGATGGTGCCGGAGGCGATGGCGCCGGCCTTGACGGTAGCCTCCATGGCGGTCTTCATGTTGGTAACGTCGTTCAGGGCGTCGAAGATACGGATGATATCCATGCCGTTCTCCACAGCCTTCTGGACGAAGAGCTTCACGAAGTCATCGGGGTAGTGGGAGTAGCCCAGAACGTTCTGGCCCCGCAGCAGCATCTGCAGCTTGGTGTTGGGCATTTTGGCGCGGATTTTCCGCAGCCGCTCCCAGGGATCTTCGTTGAGGTAGCGCAGGCACACGTCGAAGGTGGCACCGCCCCAGCACTCGGCGGCGTAGTAGCCGGCCTTGTCGATTGTTTCGAGCATGGGCTCGAACTTGGCATAGGGCAGCCGGGTCGCGATCAGAGACTGGTTGGCATCCCGCAGCACAGTCTCCACAAACTGAACTTTTCTTGCCATTATGTATGTAACCTCCATATATGGAATTTTAGATATAGAAAAGAACTTCAAAAGAAGCCCAATCTTCACCAATTACATGGTAACACATTATTTATAAAATGTAAACAACTTTTTCCGATGAAAACGCCCCTCTGTCATTGCGAGGGCGCAGCCCGTGGCAATCTCAAGATAATCGTCCACCCACAAGGCCGATTCACAAATCGCCCGCAGCGTGTCGATAAAGTGGTAAATGATTGTTTAGCGGCCTAAAACGACGCGCCGATCTCAACAACCGTGTCATTGCGAGGCCGCAGGCCGTGGCAATCTCCTGGTACAACTTTGGTCCTAATTCGCACCAAAATCTATGGA
>JAFTHT010000046.1 GCA_017457285.1 Oscillospiraceae bacterium
GATGGTGCAAAGGTCCTTGAATACACACAGCGGGGCAACTTTGCTTTTACTGTCAATCCGTGGGATGATGAGAACCCGGGAACGGCAAAAGAAATCTGCTATGTTGCGATTTGCCAATACGAAGGCAGCGACAGATTCAATGTTTTTTGGTGTGACGAAGATTTCCATGTGTTACAGGATTGGCTGTGGGATTCCACAGCGGAATGCAAACAGATTCATAAGGAAACTGTAAATGCTGTTTGGTATAAGAAATGATTTGCGCCCACCCCAAGAAGAATTGCGAATTGTATCACTCGTCGGGTGATATGCCACGAAAGGGTGCGTTGCAAATCTCTTTGCAACGCACCCTTTTGAACTAAGTTTACCTAACGGCACTTCATTTTTTCGGAGGCTTTATTTCATGGCAAAAGTGCGGATTTCGGCCATTATTTTCCTAATCATCGAACTTTTTCTCTATTATCTGATTCTCACCGCCGGTGGGGATGTGCTGGTTTACAGCTCCTTTTTTTCCATTGTGGGGTGCTTTCTGTACGCCCTGTTTTGGGGAAAGGATCGGCTGTTTATTGCCGGACTGGCCTGCACCGTGGGGGCGGATTTTTGTTTGGTTGTTCTCTCGCCGGTGCGGCGGCTTTGGGGGATGGTGTTTTTTCTGGTGGCCCAGAGCCTGTATGCCCTCCGGCTCCATCGGAACCGGCCCAACCGGACGCTTCTGATTGCCCGGGGCGTTTTGTCAGTTTTGGCCATCCTCGTCACCTTTTTGGTGCTGAAACGCAATACCGATTGGCTGTCGATCATTTCTATTTATTATTATGTAAACCTGATAATGAATATCATTGTATCCTTCACCCAATTTCGCCAAAACCGGCTGCTGCCCATGGGCTTGGTATGCTTTTTACTGTGCGACACGGTCATTGGCCTCCAGGTGGCCGCCGGGGCATACCTGCCCATTTCCGAGGGCAACTGGCTCCATGATTTGATTTTCATGGATTTCAACCTGGCCTGGTTTTTCTACCTCCCCAGCCAAATCACCCTCGCCCTGACCGCAACGAAGCACGCGAAAGCCTTCCCCCTGGGGGGAAGGTGCCCCGAAGGGGCGGATGAGGGGTATGCAGCAGGTTTTTCTAAACATTTCAGGTGATCGCACTGCAGCCCCCTCATCAGTCAGCTGCGCTGACAGCTTCCCCCCAGGGGGAAGCCAGGCGCTCCCGCGCCAGTGCTATATCACAACTACTCACCAAAAAAACGGACACCCGAAGTGTCCGTTTTTTTGATTATTGGATCATAGGGCGAATCTTTTGGCGGTAGATTCGGATAAAAAAGAAGCTGGTGGCAGCCAAGCTCATCAGCTCGGCAATGGGGAAGGCCCACCAGACCAGATTCACGTTGCCGCTGAGGCTCAGCAGGTACGCCGCAGGCAGCAGCACGACCATCTGCCGGCACAGGGAAACGATCGTCGAATAAATGCCGTTGCCCAGAGCCTGGAAGCTGGCGCCCAGGGAGATGCACACCGCCGCGAAGGGGAAGCACCAGCTGATAATCCGGAGGGCGTTGCGGCCCAGGTGGAGGAAGTCCGGCGACGTATCGAAGATGCTCAACAGCAAATCCGGCAGCAGCTGGAACACCGCCAATCCCAGCAGCATAAAGCTCAGGGCAGAAATACTGGCCAGCTTCAGTGTCTTGATAATCCGCTTAGGCCTGCAGGCACCATAATTGTAGGCCACGATGGAAATGGTGGCGTTATTTAGCCCGAACAGCGGCATGAAGAAGAAGCTCTGGAGCTTGAAATAGATGCCGAACACGTTCACCGGCACCTCGCCATACTGCCGGAAGCCCTGGAGAACTTTGTTGATACCCATGTTCATCACCGAGCCGATGCTGTTCATAACGATTGCGGGAACGCCCACGGTGAGAATCGGCTTAACAATATCCAGCCTGAGCTTGAAGCACCGAGGGGAAAAATGAACATCCGGGTTGAACTTCAGATTGAAAATCACCGCCAGCAGCGCAGCGACCCACTGGCCAATCACCGTCGCGATGGCCGCGCCGGCGATGCCCATCTTGGGGATGGGGCCAAGGCCGAAAATCAGCACCGGATCCAGGATGATGTTGATAATTGCACCGGTGCCCTGGGTAATCATGGTATAGACAGTGCGGCCGGAGGACTGGAGCAGCCGCTCCCCCAGCACCTCCACAAAGATGCCCAGGGAAAAAATGCAGCAGATGGCAATATACTGGGTGCCAAACTCCCTTGTCAAGGGGGAGTCGGACATCATGCGGAAATAATCGTCCGCAAAGAAGCCGCCGAAGAGCATAAACAGCCCCGTGGCCAGCAGCGCCAGTACCACGCCATTGCCAGCGGTCTGGTTGGCCCGCTCCTGGTCGCCCTGGCCCAGGCATTTACTCAGCAGGGCGTTGACACCCACGCCGATGCCGGTGGCGAAGCCAATCAGGATATTCTGAATGGCGAAGGCCAGGGACATGGCCGCAATAGCACTCTCCCGGATGACCTTTTCATCGGTATATCCGTCATATGTGTCGATTTTGGACACGAAATAGCTGTCCACCACGTTGTAAAGGGCCTGCACCAGCATGGCGATGATGATGGGCATTGCCATATTCACCAGCAGCTTGCCCACGCCCATGGTACCCATTTTGTTCTCGCCCAATCTGGGGGCGTCTTTCTGTTTGGTCATAATCGTTCCTTTCTTCATGTCATCACTCTTTTTATTGTACATCATACAAGGACCGTTTTCAAGTGGGATTTATCTACTCCATCGTTCACAGAATTTTTTCTTGCAGATCCCTATAACTGTGATATAATGGAAGTGGTGATGTACCATGAACAATATGCTATTCGTGATGAACCCCTTTGCCGGGCAGCGGAAGGCCAACCGGCATTTGGCGGATATTCTGACAATTTTCAACCGGGCCGGGTTCCAGGTATCCGTCCATATGACCGCCGGCCCCGGGGATTGCGCCCGGGTTGTGGCGGAGCGGGCCGGGTCGGTGGATTTGGTGGTCTGCTGCGGCGGCGACGGCACCTTCAACGAGGCCGTCAACGGTTTGCTGGAAAGCAAGGCCGATGTCCCCATCGGCTATATCCCCGCCGGTTCCACCAATGATTTCGCCGCCAGCCTGAAGCTGCCCGCCGACCATCTGGAGGCCGCCCGGGCCATTGTGGATGGTACCCCGATGGCCTACGACATATGCCGGTTCGGCCAGCGGTATTTTGCCTATGTGGCCTCCTTCGGAGCCTTCACCCGGGCCAGCTACGCCACCTCCCAGAGTATGAAAAACATTCTGGGCCACACCGCCTACCTGCTGGAGGGCATCTCCGAGCTGGGCCAAATCCACAAGACCCACGCCCGGTTTACCCTGGGCGACGGAACTGTCATCGAGGATGATTTCATCTTCGGTGCCATCAGCAATTCCACCTCCCTGGGGGGCATTCTGACCCTGGACCCGAAGCAGGTGGATATGTCCGATGGTCTGTTTGAACTGCTGCTGGTCCGTGCGCCCAAGGATTTATCCGAAATTGCCGAGTGTATCCGGGCTCTGCGGAGCCAGAAATATAACTGCCGGATGCTCACCTTCCTGCCAGCCTCCCAGGCAACCATCGAGGCAGATGCCGGGCTGGTTTGGACGCTGGACGGCGAACGGGCCCAGGGAACAGACCAAATCGAAGCCGAGAATCTTCACCACGCCATCCGGCTGATGCAGAAGGTGACACCATGATCAATTCCACGCTGTGCTATATCACCCGGGGCAACGATGTTCTGATGCTCCATCGGGTCAAAAAGAAAAACGATATCAACAAAGATAAATGGATTGGCATCGGGGGCAAATTTGAGGAAAACGAAAGCCCCGACCAGTGCCTCCTCCGGGAAGCCAAAGAGGAAACGGGGCTGACGCTAACCTATTGGCGGTGCCGGGGCATCGTGACCTTCCTGAACACCTTGTGTGAAGGGGAATATATGTACCTGTTCACCGCCGACGGCTTCGAAGGGGAGCTGAAAGACTGCGACGAAGGGGACCTGCAGTGGGTCAGTAGGGAATTTCTGGACGAACTGCCCAAGTGGGAGGGGGACAAAATCTTCCTGGATTTGCTGTGGCGGGATGCACCCTTCTTCCTGCTGACCCTGCGCTATGATGGCGACAAATTGACCCAAGCCGTGCTCAACGGTAAAATAATTAGATAAAGGGGAATGACTATGAACGAGACGAGAAAAACACCCCCGCGCCCCAAGTCCAGGCAACCGCTGAACCCCGTATTCGTGCTGATGGGGCTGTCCATCGCGGTGCTGATTGCACTGATTGTTTTTATGGCCATGCTGAAAAGCAAGCAGAAGGCTGTTGCAGATTCCGTCCGGTTCACCGAGCCCTCTGCCTCCACGGCCACCACCCCGGAGCCCACCGACCCGGAACCCAGTGTGCCCAACACCAGCCAGCCTGCCGCCACCACACCGTCGGCCTCCACCCTCCCCTCTGAACCCACCATTCCTTCCGAGCCCACCGCAGCGGATATCATTGCCGACTTCGCCGCTCAGCATGGGCTAACCCTGGCGGATTACCCCGAAGAACTGATTGCGCTGCTGGAGCGGAATCCGGAGGCGCAGGAATTTGTGCTGAATTATCCGCTGGAGCATGATAAGGAGCACACCGTCGATATTTCCGGCTACGCTACCCAGGAGGGTGTCCCCCTGTTTATCCAATGGGACCAGCAGTGGGGCTATGTGGATTTTGCGGGAAAATTGGCGGGTCTGTCCGCCTGCGGCCCCACCTGTATGTCCATGGTGGCCTACCACTTCACCCGGAACCCCCAGTATACCCCTGTTTACATGATGGAATTTGCCATGTCCAATAAGGCCTATGCCGTCAACGGCTCCGGCACCCAGTGGGCATTTTTCCAGAAGGGTCCCCAGGAGCTGGGCCTGAGCGTTCAGGAGCTGACCCTGGAGCAGAGCCAGACCGAGAGCTATATCGCCAAGACCCTCCAGGCTGGCAAGGTGATTGTGATGAATGTCCGCCCCGGCGTCTTTACGACCGTGGGCCACTACCTGCTGCTGACCGGGTATGAGGATGGAAAATTCAAGGTCAACGACCCCAACAGCTACGAAAACTCCGAAAAACTGTGGGAATTTGAAGAGTTTTCCGACCAAGTCCGCATCATGTGGGCCATCAGCGAGTGATGATGGCTGTGTAAGATTACCTTGTCATTGCGAGGAGCAAAGCGACGTGGCAATCCGTTCTTAAAAAGATTCCAAAATCAACGAATTTATTGGATAAAACACAACTTTTAGAAACGGATTTCCACGGTCGCTTCGCTCCCTCGGAATGACAGATTACTTTTTGGACACACTGCGGCGGGGATAATATCCCCGCCCTACGCAATACGTTGTTTGTTACACCGCTAACCAATCATTCCCACTCCAAATTTCCCAACAAAAAACTGCCACGGATTTTGCGATCCGTGGCAGTTTTTTAATTCAAATCAGTTCCTCAGCCAGGGCCTCGATCTGGGCGATGCTTGCCTCGTTCAAAGCGGAGAGGATTTTGACGGTGGTGTTGGTGAAGGTCAGGTTCTTGCTGCCCTCCAGCATTTTGGTCATGACCTTGGCGGCGGTGGGGGCCCAGGAGCCGTTTTCCATCAGGGCCACGGTGCGGTTTTGGTAGCTCCGCTCGGTCAGGTGGTGGATAAAGGTCTGCATGAAGGGGAAAATATCGCCGTTGTAAGTAGTGGTGGCCAGCACCAGCTTGCCGTAGCGGAAGGCATCCTCCACGGCCTCGGCCATGTCGCACCGGGCCAGGTCATTGACGACCACCTTGGGGCAGCCCTTCTCGGTGAGCTTTCGGGCCAGCAGCTCCACCGCGGCCCTGGTGTTGCCATAGACGGAGGTGTAGGCGATCATCACGCCCTCGCTCTCCACGGCGTAAGAGGACCAAATGTTGTATTTTTCCAGGTAATGGCCCAGATTTTCCTTCAAAACAGGGCCATGGAGGGGGCAGATAATGGAAATATCCAGCCCGGCGGCCTTCTTCAGCAGGGTCTGCACCGGCGCGCCGTACTTGCCCACGATGCCGATGTAGTACCGGCGGGCCTCGCAATCCCAATCCTCCTCCACATCCAGAGCGCCGAACTTACCGAAGCCGTCGGCGGAGAACAGCACCTTGTCGGCGGCATCATAGGTCACGATGACCTCGGGCCAGTGAACCATGGGAGCGGTGACGAAGGTCAGAACGTGCTTGCCCAGGCTCAGGGTGTCCCCCTCCCCCACCACAATGCGGCGGTCGGCGAAGTCCGTGCCAAAGAAATTCTTCATCATGGCGAAGGCCTTGGCGGAGGAAACCACGGTGGCCTCCGGATAGGCCGCCAGGAAATTGGCAATGTTGGCAGAATGGTCGGGCTCCATATGCTGGACGATCAGATAGTCCGGCTTCCGGCCTTCCAGGGCGGCGGCCAGATTGCCCATCCATTCGTCGGTGAAATTCTTATCCACCGTGTCCATAATGGCGATTTTCTCATCCAGGATGGCATAAGAATTATAGGCCATGCCGTTGGGCACAATATACTGACCCTCGAACAGGTCAATATTGTGGTCGTTGACGCCGATATATTTGATGTCGTTGGTGATAAACATTGCAGTTCTCCTTTTTCTATGTATATTGTAACTTTATCACAGAAATCCACAAATGTCCAATGTAAAATGAAGGTACAAAAAAACAAACAGGAGGGATCGACATGAAACCCATTGCTGTGAATAAAGACAATTTTCAAAATCAGGTGCTGGAGAGCCCGGTGCCGGTGCTGGTGGACTTCTGGGCCAGCTGGTGCGGCCCCTGCCGGATGGTGGGGCCGATTCTGGACGAGATCGCCGAGGAAAATGAGCACATCCGGGTAGTGAAAATCAACGTGGACGAGAATCCCGAGCTGGCCGCCCGGTTCCAAATCGTCAGCATTCCCACGCTGATGGTGGTGGAAAATGGCAAAATCCTCTCCCGTTCCTCCGGCGCCAAGCCCAAGGCCCAGATTCTGGCCATGCTGCCGTAAGTTTCCGCAGTCATCATTATGAAAGCAGCACCCAAAGCCTCCCCTTTGAGGGGAGGTGGGCCGCCGAAAGGCGGCTCGGAGGGGTGTGTGATTTGCGCAGCAAATCACACACCCCTCAGTCAGCTTCGCTGACAGCTCCCCTGGAAGGGGAGCCCTATAGGCGTACTTTCTTATTCGCTCAACTGCTCCAATTTCTCCGGATCCGCCAGCTCTACGGCGCCCCGGGTGAGTTTGACCATGCCTTCGCTCTGGAAATAGCGGAGCATCCGGGTCACCACCTCCCGGGCTGTGCCCATATGGTTGGCGATTTTTTCATGGGTGATTTTCAGGACGCTGCCCCCCTCCAGATTGCTTTCCTCCAACAGAAATGCCGCCAGACGCTTGTCGAAGCTCTTCCACATAATCTGCTCCATGAGCCACATGACCTCGGAAAAACGGCTGGAAATCAGCTGGTTGGCGTAATTGGCCACCGGGGCGGACTCCTCCATGAGGTTTTTGAACAGGCAGGAGGGGATGACCCACAGCTCCGTGTCCTTCTCCGCCTCCACGATCACCTCAAACTGGACACTGGGCATGACGCAGGAGGCCGAAAACAGACAAATATCCATCTCAAACAACCGATACAGGGTAATTTCCCGGCCCTCTCCGGAGAGGGCGTAGACCCGCAGCTGCCCGGAGCGGATCAGCAGCAGCCCCAGGCAGTCCATACTGCCGTTATGCACCACCGTGCCGGCCTTAACCTTCAGGGGATGGGTCACCCCCAAAAGCCGCTGCTGCTGTTCGGCGGTGAGTTTGTTCCAAATGGGTAAATAATTCGCAAGATCCATAAATCCCGCCTCCTTGATACTATCAGTATATCCCCATTTTTTCCGAAAGTCAATCGGTGATAAGGTCACGGAAGTTTTGGCAAAATCGGGGTATGATATGAACAAGAAAGAAATCAATGGTGAAGTGAATGACTGTTTAGATGATAAAGCCCCCTTGCCCCCCTCATTTATGAGGGGGGTGGCCGAGCGCAGCGAAGGTCGGGGGGAGCCCGAAACGCTGTGAATGGTATACTCCCCCCGCCCCTTCGGGGCACCCCCCTCATAAATGAGGGGGGCAAGAAGTGCTACCGTAAACAATCATTCACCACACCATCCACACGAAGGAGGTTTCGCTATGAACAGCATTTTTGACACCATCATCATCGGCGGTGGGCCTGCCGGGTTTACGGCGGCCTTGTACGCCGCCCGGGCCGGACTGAATACCGTGGTTCTGGAAAAGCTATCCATTGGTGGGCAGATGGCTCTGACCAGCCAAATTGACAATTATCCCGGCTTCCCCAACGGAGTGGACGGCTTTCAGCTGGGCATGGATATGCGTGACGGCGCCGAAAAGGCCGGGGCGGAGATCCGGTTTTCCGAAGTCCTTTCCCTGGATTTGACGGCGGAGCCGAAGAAAGTGGAAACCGACAGCGGCACCCTTCTGGGAAAAACCGTCATCCTGGCCACCGGGGCATCCCCCCGGCTGCTGGGGCTCCCCCGGGAGCAGGAACTGACCGGCCGGGGCATCAGCTACTGCGCCCACTGCGACGGGATGTTTTACCGGGGCAAGACCGTTGCCATCGTGGGCGGCGGTAACAGCGCCGTGGCGGAGGCCCTGCACCTGTCCCGCATCTGCGAAAAGGTGATTCTCATCCACCGGCGGGATACCCTGCGGGCCACGAAAACCTACCACGAGGCCATCGCAAACGCCGAAAATATCGAAATCCTGTGGAACAGCCGGGTGACGGCCCTCCATGGCACGGAAAAGCTCACCGCCATTTCCGTTGAGGATTTGGTTTCCGGCAAAACCCGGGACATCGACGCAGCGGGTCTTTTCGTCAGCATCGGGCGGCAGCCTGCCACCGAATTGGTGAAAAATCAGCTGGAATTGGATGCCGCAGGCTACATTCTGGCCGGGGAATCCACCCAGACCAATATCCCCGGGGTATTCGCCGCGGGGGATGTCCGGACCAAACAGCTCCGCCAAATCGTCACCGCTGTGGCCGATGGCGCTCAGGCCGCCGCCGGCGCGGAGGCATACCTGAGAAACGGCAGATAAAAAAAGGAAAGAGGGCAGCGCAATGACCGCAATGCCGAAGATTGAAGGGCTCGATCAATGCGTATCGTTTCTTTCTTATCAATATCCCTGTCTTTTGCGGAGAAGTAAAAAGAAAATCCCGCCGAAAAACCGGCAGGATTTTCCTTTGGCATAAACCGCTCCATTAGATACAATGAAATTTGGTTCCATGCGCCTATTGGCATTGTCTTCAGGGGACCTCTAAAAACTGATTTTCGAGCGGGCGGTGGATATTTTGTCGCAAATTGAAGTCACGAAAATGCCAGGAATACTGGATGTATTTCGGCATTTTGGGGGCGAAAAGTTGCGGCAAAAGATACGCCGCTTCGCCGAAAAGAAGTTTTTAGAGGTCCCCTTCAGATTTAATTGTCGGACAGGAAGGTATAGGTCCGGTCTGAGGAGAATGCGTGCTTGACCTCCTCATAGACAGCGCCCTTGTTCACATAGATGTTACCATCTTTACTTGCGCTGGAATAAAGAATATCGCCCTGTGCATTGACGACCACCTTGGTGCCCTCGCCACGATTGTTGCCCACACCAACTCCGCTGACGTCGCAAATATACACAGCATTCGTTGCAATGGGTTCAAAAAGGAACTCGCCGTCCATCGTCACATAGGTGTAGTAGTAGACTCCGGCGGGATTTTTGATGCGAACCAACCAGGAATCGCCAACCCACACAGCACCTGTTACGGTAAAATCCAGTTCCTTGTGAAGCTCGTCATTGATGTAAATCGCAGATTGACCGAAGGTATAACGGGTGCCGTCCTCGTCGGCATAGAAGCCCTTCTTGGTAACAGGGAGCCAGGTATTGATTACACTGCCATTGGCATAGACAATGTACAACTTGTCGCCGGATGTGACATGGGCCACGCCGTTTTTGAAAGATGCGATGGAGATATAATAATCCAAATTCCAATCCGCAACATCAGGAACGATATCGTAGACCGCATTATCCTTGATATTGTACAGCTTGTAGCTATACGCGGCGTTATAGACTGGCAGAATCAGGATGCCATCGCCGGCATAGATATAAGAATGCTGCGAAAGCGTTTTTGCGGAATAATCCGCACCGGAGGAAATAATGGGATGATCCGCCGACAGGGGAACAATCCATTGGCCATCGGTGCCCAGGATGCCAATCTGGAACTGTGTACCATTGTAGGTATTGGTAATTTTGTAAGCCAGGACATACCCATCATAGAGGAAACGGATATAATCCTCGTAATTCTCCGTCAGTCCGAAGCCGGTGATACCCAGGGATTCGGCAGAGCAAACAACTGTACCATCAGCCTTTTTCAGGCACGGACTTCCGTCACCCCTGGAGATGAAGTAGCCGTTGGCGTAGATTTCAATTGTTTCACTATCCGCGGCGGTGTAAACCACATCGCCGAAGGAATCGAAAATTACATCATGACTGTCGCCGTTTACACGAGCAAAGCCACTGCAGTAGCCTGCGTCATCGGTTTTATAGGTCCACTCGGCGCTGCCCTCCAGAGGCTTAACCTGCATCTGCCCACCGCAAACGGCGCACAGGAGCGCCTGCTCGCCCTGGGTCGTGGCGGTAGGCCTACTGATGGTCACCCAGTCGCCTTCTGTGTGTGCGGTTTTGGGGGTGAACTGCGTTTCGGTTTCTCCACATGCACAATTACGGATGCGTACACCCTCCTCATAGCAAGTGGCCTCGCCCGTGATTTCCCAGTCGCTCCACTGATGATCGTGATCCGGGATAGAGGGAAGAGTGGGGGGTGTGGAAATGGTAGGGCTGGTGGGAACGGTGGGGCTGGTGGAAACGGTGGGGCTGGTGGGAACGGTGGGGCTGGTGGAAACAGTCGGACTGGTAAGAATGGTGGGATTGGTGGATACAGTCGGAACAGTGTTCCGCTTGTTGTCATCCTTATCCGAACCATCATTGCCCTTGCCGCAAGCCACCAGCAAACTGCAAAGCATCATACAGGCCAGCAGAAGAGCCAGAAATCTATTACCCTTTCTCATAGTAAATAACCTCCTCGATTGGATATAATCCATGATAATTATATACATTTCCCTAATTATTGTCAATATGTGTAAATCTATCGCCACACATTATCCTACCAAAAGCAAAATCGATATCCTTATTACGAAGAATGTCGATTTAGGGTACAACGTAGCCTTGCAATATACTTTTTCGAGTCCCTACTCCAATGCATAAATAGAAAACGGAGTGAATCTATCATCCACTGCGTCTTTTATTGGTACACCGGAAGGGACTCGTTCAATCAAGGTTTGGCTCCGTCAAGCCATCGCCGGCGGCGCTCGTCCGCGCCGCATTTTATTGTTCGAGTCCCTTCCTCATGCAATATGAAAAGGGTTATCCCATTTGGGATAACCCTTTTCATGGTACCGCACACGCAGTCAAATCCGAACCTAAGCCAGCGGCTTCCAGTTCTGCAAAGGTGACGGTTTTCGAACCGTCTTTATAGTTGCCGACAAACACCAAATGATCGTCGTACAGATAAATAGCATTGACAAAGCTGTTAATCAGCCGACGGCGATGCTCTACCTTGCTCGTATCCAGCTTGCGGAAACGATGCAGCCAGAAAACGATCTGATCTCTCGTCAGTGCAGGCTGGGCCAGTTCTTCCTGTGCAATCTGCAAGGACAACTCCTGACGCTGGCGTTCCAAATCTTCCAGCCGTTGTTTGGTAGAAGAAGTATAAATGCCCGCTTGAATAGCATTGAGCATATTTTCAATCCCTCGCTCCGTCTGCGCCAAATTCTTGCGCAGCACGGGCAGCACGACGTTTTCCTTTTCAAACTCCTCCATGATGCGATCCGCCAGCTTCTCAATAAATGCATCATCGAAAATGACTTGCCGAATATGGGTCAGCACCAGACCTTCAATCCAATCCTTTTTGACGCTCTTTTTCTTGCACCCAAGGTGCTTTTTGACACCAATGCACTTGTAATAACGGTAGGTTTCTCCGGTATGGCTCGTGCCGCTTTCACCCACCATCATGCGCTCGCAATCGCCGCAGATTAGCTTGGTTGTCAACAGATATTCGTCCTCAGCCTTATTCTTAGCCGGGGCCTTTTTCGTCAACGCCAGACGTTCCTGCACCCGCTCAAACAGCTCCTGCGGAATAATGGCCGGAATAGCATCAGGCATAACCGTTTCCTGAAAGCGATACTCGCCAATGTATTTGCGGTTGTGGAGCATCCTGGTAACACCGTTAATGTTAACCGGTGTCCCTCGGGCACTGCGG
Organism: Oscillospiraceae bacterium; assembly: GCA_017457285.1. Taxonomy (GTDB): domain Bacteria; phylum Bacillota; class Clostridia; order Oscillospirales; family Oscillospiraceae; genus Faecousia. The sequence goes on from JAFTHT010000046.1 coordinate 12,396, forward strand.
ATGCCCATTGCGTTCAAATAATCCGCAATTTGCTTCATCGGTGTGCCTTCAGCATACATCGTAAACATTTCCAACACTGCCGGTGCGGTAATCGGATCGATTTGAAAGTGTTTCTCATGGTCAAGGGTGTAGCCCAGCGGCACAACACCTCCGTTGAATATTCCCTTCAAAGCATTTTCTTCCATGCCGCGGTTTACATTTTCCGCAAGGTTGGCGGAGTAATACTCAGCGTTAGCTTCCAGCATGCCCTCGACCAAAATGCCCACAGGATCATCGGAAATGGGCTCCGTAGCGGAAATCACCTTCACATCGTTCTTTTTCAGCGCAGCCTTGTACTTGGCGGAATCAAAACGGTTTCGGGCAAAGCGATCCAACTTCCAAACGATGACCACATCAAATTTTCTCTTTGCGCTGTCCTTAATCATTCGTTGAAATTCCGGCCGTTTGTCCGTCCGGGCAGAGTATGCCCGATCAATGTAAGTACCTACGATTTCGATTCCTTTTCGTTCCGCATACGCCCTGTTCTCTCTAATCTGACCCTCAATACTCTCATCGCGCTGATTATCCGACGAATATCTCGCATAAATAACGCCCTTCATAAATCGCCCTCCTTTTTGTCTTTTTCTTACATTATACCATACCCCTCCAAGCAATTTTTCTCACGGACATAACTCGGCTCAAAACGCACAAAACCCCACCGCTAATCCTTACGAATTGCAGCAGGGTTTTGTCTATTTTGCCGAAGCTAAAATGTAAACTTTTTGTAAATTCCAACGGCTGTGCTTTTCGATGCCACAGCCGCTGCATTTCTAGATAGTTTTCATATTTGGTCTTATCCAGATTCCTCGCTTTGATTTGGGCAATCACATCGGAATTATCCTCATAGCTAATATGGATTTCCGGGGCGTGTTCCTGTAAGTAACGGACTGCAGTGGTCTTTCCCACGACCAGACAACCTTGCAGTGAAGGTATCATAACATTCTCTCCCAGTACGCTGTTATCTGATCGCTTCCAATTCCAAGCACTTCACATCTTCACCCATCAGGTGATAATACTCCGGCTCGTCCATGGGAGCATCCTTAAATCCGGCTGCTTTATAGCAGCGGTAGGCGCCGGGATTGTTTTCCAGTACACCCAATGTGACTTTTTGAACCTTTAGAATATCAAAAGCAAACCGGAGAGCCAGACCCAGCATCTGCTTTCCGTAGCCCATGCCCCGCTTGGAGTCGTCAACAATGACAAAGCCAAAGCGCAGGGTAGACTTTTCAGCATCTGTAAAGCGCATAATCAGATGACCCACGATGCCGCTATCATCAAAAGCAGTCATGGGATAAAAATTGTCCGGCTCTGCGCAGTCGCCGTTGCAGTCCATGTATTTGTAGTTCATATCGTTCGCCGTGATGGGATAGTGGGGATATCTGTCCGTGCTCCACTTCCGAAATGCATCCTCATCCTTGATCCAGCCAAGAATCGTGTCGGCATCACAGGGCTTATAGGGTCTTAATCTCAGCATTAACAAATTCCTTTCTTAACGAAACTTCTCCAGCCGATAGAGCTGCTCGGCATCTACGGTGTCAATGCCGTTCTTGTAATTATAGCCCATCTTTTTGTAAAATGCGCAGGCGGTGATGGATGCCGGAATCTCGATCCGCTTTGCCCGGAGAGCGTAGATATCAGCTTCTAGGGTTTCGATGATCTTTCTGCCCACACCTTTTCCCTGATACTCCGGCAAAACAAAGATGTTGAACAGGCTGCTCTCGGTTTCGCTACCCCAATAGGGGCCGATAGCACCGCAGCCGACTATTCTTTCTCCATCACAGAATACATAGAAATGCGTCCAGCTTGCCCGCTCGATTACCTTTTCCGGGGTGAACAGCGCCACATCCTTTTCGATGTACTCCGGGGAATAATCCTTACTGTTTGCAATTCTCAGGGTTTTCGTGATCAACGCTGATACCTCAGCGGCATCTGCTTCCACAAATCTCCGAACTGTAATAAACATAAATACGTCACTTCCTTATAGCCACTGAATGAAGGCCGTCTTGTCCGTGCTGTTATACCCGGCGTTTTGATAGAATGCCAGGAATTCCGGGGATTTTGAGCCGGTCAGGAGCATCATTTTGTAGCAGTTTTCCTTCTGCGCCAGTTCCCTTGCGTAGTTCAGGCAGGCAGTTGCATAGCCTTTGCCACGATGTTGGGGCAGGATAAAAAGCGGCGAGATACGCTATCTGCTACCATCTCCAGCATCCACCACCCGGATAGCATCAACCACTTTGCCGCCCACCTCACAGCAACTGTTCACTATATTGGAATTTGTTAGTTACCGCGCATTACTGATTCTCCAAGAAAACCGTCACAACTTCTATCCATTTCTCTGGTTGGTAAATCGCTTTATAGCAATGGGCATCTCCACGAAAGCAAACCACCTCAGCATCAGGGTAATATCGCTTCATTAGCTTTGCCGAATATTTGGAAAGAACCTCGTTTGCTTTTGTGCCATGGATAAAAAGGATTCTGCATTGATTGTCAATGCCTATTATTTTTCCGCCCGCAAAGACAGAATTAACAATATTTTCTACAGACCTGTCCGTAAATAAATCTGCTATTTTCAGATAACTGTTCAAGTATTTTTCGGGAAGGAAATTGTTAAACTTTGCAAACAGCTTCTCATCCCGTTTCTTCGATTTATTTATTATGTTCTTATAGTTTTTTATCATAATATTGATTGCGAATTTAGGACATGCCGCTAAAGGTGCCCCGTCCATAATGAGATTACGGACGCTTATCCTGCCACTTTTCCAAATTTCATGCGCAATCTTGCCACCAAGTGACAAGCCGCAAAGAACATCTATGGTCGCAATACCATTGTTTTTGAAATATTGTATTATTTCTTCTGCTTCATCCAATACAGAAACAAATTCACTTGCAGCCTCTTCAGTGTGAGCATTGAGGGCTATTGCAAAAATGTTGTAATGCGCTCTAAATGCATCAATCTGCGGTGTCCACACTTGCCATGGAGTAAGAACGCCATGCACCAAAACCATAATAGGTTTGTGTCCATCGACAAATTCATGAACTAACATATGCTAATCCTCCAAATTCAAGTTTATCTAACAGCATTATACTACAAAGCTACTATCTATCAACCAACCGCAATCCTGCAAGCCAGTTCAAAGGCCAGCAAGGCGATTTTTTCTTTCTCGTCCAGTTTTGCTGTGCCGGAAAGGGATCGGGGATCCCAGCCCGAATGGTCCAGATTATCCCCTGCATAGAGGAACTGGAAAAACTCCACGCCACGGAAGTCGCACAATGCCTGCATAGCGGCGCATTCCATCTCCACGCAGATTGCGCCCATCTTCTTCCGGGCCTCCACCTTAGCTCTGGTTTCCCGATAGAAGGCATCCGTGGTCCATGTGATACCCCGGACATAGGGGTAGCCCAGCTCCTCCAGCACCGCGACAAAATCATCCACATACTTCTTGTTCACATCGATGTAATCTGCTGCGGGGGCGTAATGGTAGCTAGTGCCCTCATCACGGATGGCACGGGTGGGAATGATGATGCCGCAATCTTTAATATTGCTATCCAGCACGCCGCAGTTGCCCAGCAGGATGATTCGCTTGACCCCCATAGGGATCACATCCTCAAAGCACCCGACACAGGCCGGCGCACCCAGTCGAGCCTTGTAAAAGGCAAAACGCTTGTCCTTGTAGGTCACCTCATAAACAGGCCAGATGCCGTCCACATCGGCGGTTTCGGCGATCACCTTGCCGCCCAGAAAGTCCAGCACCGCCTTGAACAGCTGATGGGAAAACACAGACACCAGCGTTTCCGGGAAATCCGGCACCTTGTGAAACATCATGTCCGGGTTGATGATTGCCTGCTTCTCCGGATCAAATTCATTTAGCAGCATTTTCGTTCAATCCTTTCTGAAAATGTCCAATGTGTGGTTGGAGTAGCCAACCAAGTCTAAGCGCTCGCAGGTTGCAAAATGGTACAGCAGGAAAAGCTGGAAAGTGGCTTCGTCCATTTCCGCGAGGGTCTGCCGCATATGATTTGCATACCCATCGGTGGCGAGAAAATGTAGCTGTGTGACATCAAAATGGCTGCGCAGTTCGTCAATATCCTCCTTGCGATGCAGCTCAAACAGATCCCAAGGCTGAGAAAAGGTTTCAAATGTCACCGGGTCAAGCATACACTTGTCGATGATATTGTGTATCTGCCCCTGACGGAAACCATACAGCACAATGGAAGCATCCCCCATGCAGTAGGCAGCGAACACAAGACCACCCTTCCTCGTTACCCGAATCGCCTCCGAAAGAGCCTGCAATTTATCTTCCTCCGTGAACAGGTGATACATAGGACCGAGGATCAGTGTCATATCGTAGGTGTCGTCCGCAAAAGCCGAAAGATCCTTTGCGTTTCCTTGGGTAACGGTGATGTCTTCACCGGGCTGTGTATTGTGCTTGAAAATCTCGATATTGTGCTCCACCAGTTCCACAGCATCTACCCGGTATCCCTGCCGTGCCAAAGCGTGGCTGTACCGGCCTGTGGCGGCACCGATTTCCAGAATGCGCATCCCGGGGCGAAGATACTTCTCAATATAGCGCATGGTGGTCAGGTATTCTACCATGCCATATCGGGAGGATAAGCGGTTATCCTCGTCGTAATTCTCGTAGAACTGGCTCAAAATATTCTGTGTTTCCATCATTTTACCTCCAAAAAGCAAAAAGTGCAAGCCGATCAAAACGCTTCGGCTTGCACTGCATCTTTTTATAGAATCCCTATGAGATTATCCTAAAAAGAGTATGACAATGTAAGCCCGTTACGATACCACAGCATAGGGGTAACGGACTGGTTGCGATATGCATTAAAGCAAATGCCGAACATTGTCAATTCTCCTTTCAGGATTTTCGCAAATTCTACCATACCCCAACCTTTTTGTCAAGGAAGAAGCGTTCAATAAATTGGAATTGGTAGAACAGACAAACTGAAATTTTCGTCTGTTCTACGTATTTCGTTTACAATCTTTCTTTTGAAGAAATTTTCTTTTCCAAAGAGACCCTATTCCAATACCACAAATGGATACAATAATGCCTACCACCATATACATAAGATTAGGAAATCGGAAGGTAAAAGTGGCTGTGCCCATTTCCTCTACAAATTCCGTATATGGAACTGTAAGAAATGTAATGGCTGCACCTATAACACAAAACCAGTTACCTTTTCCCCAGTAGTCATTCTTTGCCACTGTTAATGTTGATACAAGTAAAAGGAGAGGTAATAATATCCATCTAAAAATGATATCAAGTTCCGAAGTGATAGGTTCCCTTTTATTCCAAAAAACAATCATTGCCACAACCCATATGATAAAATAGGCAGAAAGTATTATAATCTTTCCTAAATTTCTTTTTGCCTTAACCATGTTTGTGCTCTCTTCCAAAAATTCTTGATAAGTCTGATTCATTGATTTTTCCTCCTTGAGTAGGTGGTCAAGACTTACAGAATAGATGTCGCTCATTTTTATGACACTAACAATATCGGGATAAAACTTATTATTCTCCCAATTCGAGATAGTCTGTCTACTAACATCAAGTAACTCGGCCGCTTGTTCTTGAGTTATTCCTTTTTCGTTTCGTGCATTTTTGAGCTTACTTCCTATTTTCATATTCTATCCACCTTATTTTATTTTTGCTTCTATTTGAAGCATACTCAATATACAAAATCTATGAATATTTTTCTATCAATTTGCTTTTACATTACGAAAAAAACATGTAAAAATCCTTTTACAATGCCCTAAAACATCAATTCCACTGTCCTACAAATTCAAGTTTATCTAACTGTATTATACTGCAAAACAATTGCCTGTCAATTACGCAAAAGAGCCGGGACGATGCCCGGCTCAGTTCAGATTTTGGTGTCGATATATTCCATATACGGTCGACGCATGACGGCATCCCGGTTTTGCCGAAACCATTCGTAGGATTCCTTCAAGCCCTCAGCAAGGGGCTTTACATCAGGCATCAGCATAGTCTGCCGGGTTACATCCAGATAATAGTCATAGTCATGGAAGCAGAAAAAGGCCCGTTGGGGATGACCTTTCATACTTATTGTTTTCAACTCGGCACCTGCGGCATCATAACAGAGCTTGACCCAATCAGAAATGGTCACAGCATCGGGGTTACCCACATTGTAGATATGCTCCGCCGGGTGCTTTTCCAGCAGAATCTCAATAAAGCGGCACAGATCCTCCACATGGAAGAACTGCATTTTCATATTGCCGCCGTTGGGGATGTAGAACTTCCGTCCAGCTTCCGCACATTCAAAGACAAAAGGCTCCCGGTACACACTCTGCATGGGGCCATACAGATACGGAGGGCGCAAGATGTAGGCATTGGGAACTGCCTTCCGAAGATATTCCTCTGCCGCCAGTTTGTTGGTGCCGTAGATGCCCCAGATAGAATTGGGACCGCAGGTCTGATCTTCCGTAAAGGGCTGGGGATTGGTTTCCGGGTAAACGGCACTGGAAGAAACCATGATGTAATCTCCGAATTTGCCCAGAGCATTCACCAGATTCTCCACGTGTTCCCGGGTGTAGGCGGTAATATCCAATACTGCGTCAAATTCATAACCCTTCAGCTTATCACCCAGATTGTTCCGGTCGCCCTCGATCAGTGTCACATTGGGAATCTGGGGTTTAGAACCCCGGTTCAGCACATACACAACGTCGCCCTTTTGGGCAAAGTAATTGGCAACAAACCGGCTGACAAACACCGTGCCGCCTGTTACAAGAAATTTTCTCATGATGATAGCCCCTAAAATTCTGAAAGAAGATTGAGCCTGGATTGGGTTCGGTTCCTTGCAATCAGTAACTGTTTGACATATTCGAATTTAACGGTTATACACAATATAGGGAATAAGGAGCATGTTTTGTGCTACCTTGATAATCCTTATAGATTAACCCACTATCTTTCGAAATAGCACTTTTAATTAAAATTTTAGTAAGTTCTGGAACATCATCTCTTGATAATGCTTCGTTCACATCTATCCATAAAACTTCACTGTTTTCATCATGATCAGAACTTGCCTCTCCCGACACATATTCGGCACGAAATGCAATATACCAATCATGCATATTAAACCTAACACCAATAATGTCCATCGGCTTAACTTCGATTTGAGTTTCTTCCATATATTCACGCACTAACGCTTCTTGCGGTGTTTCACCAAAATTCACATAACCACCCGGAATGATAAGCATTCCTTTGCCGCCGCCATATGTATGACGTGCAAGCAATACTTTATCTTCTTTAATGACTACGCCTGTAACACTTTGTCCCCAATTTGTATTTTCGTTTCCCATAGCAAAAACCTCATCAAATTCAAGTTTATCTTACAGAATTATAGCACAGACCGATTGATTGTCAATCAATCGTGCAAAAGAGCCGGGACTACTCCCGGCTCACTGCATATTGGCATAAATTACTTTCGCTTCATCTAACGAGATGTTACACAATTATGTAATCATCGATTGTATTCCCAATCTGCAATTTTTATGCCCAAAATCTTTTTTGTTGTGACTCGTGCCCATTTATCATTATATAGGTGAAGGGAAAATTCTTGACGAAATGGAGTGATAAAAGGAAAGGGTGTCAGATCATCGCAGTACCGATGATCCGAACCGCCCCAGCACAGCTTTTGCGTTCTGCTTTTTTGCGAACGCCGATTGGTCACACCAGAGAGCCATTGGTGTGACCAATCAAAAGCGCAGTCTTCGAAACCTTGGGCGATGGGGTCTGAAGATTGCGTACGTGGGTTTCGACAGCCGCTTTACGCGGCGAATGAAGCGACCATCTCAGTCAGCTCGAGCCGCACAGCCAGTGCGGAAGAGCCCGGCAGAGGTGGGAGCGTTCTCTATCCGGTGGTTATATTACGTAGTAATATAACCGCCGGAAAAGGAGTTACGTCGATTCCTGCGTGGTTATTTTCTGTCATTGGTCATAGGAATGATCGGAGAATGACAGCACAATCGCCTACTGTCACGCAAGTGCGACCGGACGTGGTTACGCCACGGTCGCCGAAAGTCGCGGCGAGCTGCGTAATGGTATTGGTGCTCCTACGGCACCTCCCGATTTTCCGGGGCGCGATGAATTCGCATGTGGGTGAGCCGAGTTGAACACAGAAGGCGGGAGATGCCGCCCGTAAGTGCCGAGATAACCGCCGGCACAGGCATCGATAATTCAATACAGGAGGATATTATCATGTCTCGATCGCATCGTCTTGACATTCTCATGCGGGAAAACGTTATGAAAAACGAGACGAAAGTCAATGGCCGCTTGAGTAATGAGCAGACCATAAAACCCTATCGCCGGAACATCGACAAATTCTGCGATTGGGCAGAAAAGGAGCATGGCATCCGCAGGGAGCGGGATGTCGTGAAAAAGGGGTATTCTTATACTTCTCTGATCCAGAAATACGCGGATCATCTGGTAGCTCAGGGTTTGAAGCCCACCAGCATCCATACATATCTTGCACCCGTGTGCAAGGGACTGGGCGCGGGTATGGAGCAAATCAGCAAACCAAGTCGCCTGTCCAAGGACATCGTAAAAAACACCAAAGCCCATCAGAACGCCGCTGGGGCGCGGCAGGCGGCAGATCCTTGCAATGCGCGCATCGTACGTTTTGCGGAGGTGGTGACAGTGCGCCCCAGGGCCATGGCACGGCTGACCGCTGACAATTTAAAAGTGGATGAAAATGGCGACCACATCATCGCTATCCGCGACAAGGGCGGCAAGGAGAGTATCCAGTTGATCCTGCCTCACGAGGTGGAATTTGTGCGTGATACCCTGACGAAGGACGCAGACGGAAAACCTCTGGAGAAAGGCCAGCGGCCTTTCTCTGCGAAAGATTTGAAGCAAATTGCCTTTTCCAAATATCGCATTGAACGGGCGCAACGCCTTGAGGCACATTTTGAGAAGAAATTCAACGGATGGATTAATATGCCCAGCCGCACCCCAGAACAACGCAAAGCTCGTAATACTGCCCGTGCGCAGGCACAGAGAGAAAAGCAGGAATGGGTTGATAAAATCGTGAAGAAATACGCTGCCGCCCACCCTATGGCAACAAGAACGCAGATTCAGCAATACCGTGCCGATTTAATGCGCCCTTCCAGAATCTATATCCGAGAAGGCAATAAAGAACGCGCACTCCAATTGGGCCGCCCGACGGACTATGACCGGGTGGCTGTGCGGATCGCATCGGTGTACGCCTTGTCCCATTGGGAAGATACATCCACGATCCGCAACTACCTGACGAAATGATTCTGCTGTGCAAGTACCCTGGAACTCATAATAATAGTGTACTATCCCAGCAGGCCCGGCACCGCCAGTGTCGGGCGGGTGCCCCGGATGGCTCCCGGGGTGCTGTGCTGGGGGCGGTACATCCTTTCCTCCGCCCCGGGGATACCGGGGCGGTTCCTTAAAAAGCAAGAAGGGAGGTAAAACCATGTTAGATAAATTCTTGCTGCGCCTGTACATTTGGCTTGATGATACCAAGCGGCTGATTACCAGCATCCTTGGGAACAAGCAAGCATCCGCCCAAATCCCTAAACGCATTCTCGACGAACTGGCTCGATGCTTTCTGCCGGACATAATAGCCTTTTATGAGACCGTAGAGGGTCGTGAAGAGTACGAGGAGTGGAATCTTGCCCAAACGCAACAAACGCCTCAGAACGCCCCACAGTACCCCTAAAAGCAAAATTCCGGTGAGGATTGATCGTTAGTCCTCACCGGAATTTCTCGTCAGAAATAAATAACAAATTGTGAACGGCGAATACATTTATTGCTTCTTCTTTTGTGTGCATTTGGAACAGCTACTATGATCGCTTCGGCTACCAATTCCAGATAACCATATTGTTTTTCTTTCTTTTCTGCCATAACCTCACCCCTTTTGTTTTATTATAGCATAAATTTCTTTTAATACATGAAAGGTGTATAATTGCCATGGTCGGAAAATGTTGAATTTGCCATATATTTATGTTATAATAAAAACAAGGAGGGATATACCCATGAAAATAGAAAAAGATCGCTTAGATGCTTATTTGACAAAAATTCGCGGTGGTGCGTGTCCTTTATGCAGAGGAACACAATGGAGAATTAGTGATAAAGTATTCCAGGTAATGGAGTACGAGCCTGGTGGATTTATTTTAGGTGGTGCTTCTGTCCCAGTCCTACCATTAACCTGCATGAATTGCGGAAATACATATTTTATAAATGCCCTTGTTTCCAATTTAATGGATACCCCCCAAAAAAATGACGACTCAATTGCGCCCGTGAAAACACAAGAAAAGGGGTGAGTAAAATGAGTACCGGACAGATTTGTTATGAACCTTCCGCTACCCCTGATATTTCATCCGTCCCTGGAGAAATAAAAAAAGTAGAGCAAGACGAAACGGTAACGATTAAGCGCCCCACAAATCACAATGAAATCTCGCTGATGGAGAACGATTGGGCACTAATTAAAGACAAGGCAAACTCAATTGCTCTAAAACGGAAATTCGATCTTTCTACCGTCATTGCTGGTGCAATTATTCCATATACAATTGATATTATTGCTGATTTCATCAATAAAACAGATCCTAACTATTTCCCTTTGGCTATTTGCATCGTCCTGCTTGTCCTTGTTAAGGTCTTCGCTCGAAAACTCCCATGGATTGGTGATGACAATATGATAGAAAACAGGGTGCATCTAAATGATCTGAAAAGGAAAATATCGCAAGTAGATGCAGTTGTATATGAAAACGAAAAGAAAAAAGGCTAATAATCATTGGATAGATTTTAGCTTTTGTCCATAAGGTAGAAAAGCAAAAAAGGACTTCCAATTTCGAAAGTTTATGGTAATACCATAGCTAACGAAAAAGGAGGTCCTTTTTATGAAAGTTACTATGCGACCGGTAGGGGCACTGCCGAAATCAATAATGCACCGTAAAGCGACCGCTTACTGTCAGGTCAGTACCCAGCCGGAGATTCAGCGCTACAATTTGGATCAAAGCGGAGGAGTGCAATCAAGGTTTCGCTCCGTCGAGCCGTCGCGAGTGGCGCTCATCCGCGCCACATTTTATTTTTCGAGTCCCTGTTTGAAGAAAACAACAAATCCGAACCCTTCACCTACTGGTAAAAAGTTCGGATTTGTACTATTTGGTACACCGGAAGGGACTCGAACCCCCAACCCTCGGAACCGGAATCCGATGCTCTATCCATTGAGCCACCGGTGCATTGCTTGACAGCCTAGATATTATAGCGCATTTTCTTCCGTTTGTAAAGAGGAAAATTAAAAATTTCTGCAATTCGCCCGGTTGTTTTCTCTGACAAAGTGTGCTATAATCAAAAAAAATCCGCCGAAACAGGAGGAATACCCCCATGGCTGCATCCTACAATTTCCGCACCGCCCTCAACGGCTTCCATAAAGAGGACGTGGTGCATTACATCGAATACGTCAATTCCAAGCACAATACCCAGCTCAACCAGCTCCGCTCCGACCTGGACGCCGCCCAGAAGGAGAACCGGGACCTGCGGGCCAAGCCCGACAACGAGGCCAAGGTCAAGGAACTGGAATCCGAGCTGCAGGCCGCCTTTGACCGCATCAACAGCCTGGAAAAGGAACTGGCCGATATGACCGCCCAGCGGGATGCTGCCAAGTCCGAAACCAAGCCCGGCAACCACGCCGAGCTGGAGGCTTACCGCCGGGCCGAGCGCACCGAGCGTCAGGCCAAGGAGCGCAGCGATGCCATGTATCAGAAGGCCACCGCCGTGATTTCCGAAGCCAGCGCCAAGGTGGATGCTGCTGCCCTGCAAATCGCCAGCATCTCCGACCAGGTCAGCGCCCAGCTGACTGCCCTGCAGCAGGCCGTCACCGGCAGCAAGCAGTCCCTCCGGGATGCCGCCGCGGGCCTTTACGCCATCCGGCCGGAGGAATAACAGTTTCGAACGATCACTGCCGTAGGGGCCGATGCCCACATCGGCCCATCTTTAGATTCCCAATGGGAAGGTGGGCCGATGTGGGCATCGGCCCCTATGTGTTGAAATCATGTTCATGAGGTGCCCTATGCTTATCCGAAAAAATGCGTATTTTGATGCCTTTCGCTGCATCGCAGGCAGCTGCCCGGACAGCTGCTGTCAGGAATGGGACGTGGCGGTGGACGAGGATGCCGCCGCATATTACCGCAGCCTTCCCGGCGAATTGGGCGACCGGCTCCGCCAAAAGCTGAAGCAGGAGGATGGCTGGTATCTGGAAATCACCGACCGCCGGTGCCCCATGTGGCGGGGAGACGGCTTGTGTCAAATTCAATTCGAATTGGGCGAGGGTGCCCTGTGCAAGACCTGCCGGGAATTTCCCCGGCTGACCCACGATTATGGGGATTTTGTGGAATACGGCCTGGAGCTATCCTGCCCCGAGGCCGCCCGGATTCTGCTGACCGCCCCGGCCCGGCCCGCCGTTGAAGGGGAGGCCCCCGGCGGCGAGACACCGGAATATGATGCCGAGATCATGGACATTCTGCTTCGCACCCGCCGTCAGGCCCTTGCGTTGCTGGAGCAGCATCCCGTGCCCCAGGCGTTGCAATTGCTGCTGCTTTACGGCTATCGGGTCCAGGATGAGCTGGACGGCGGCGAAGCGGTTGCCTTTGATGCCGAAGCAGAGCTGGCCTTTGCCCGGCAAATGGCCCAGCCGGGAACGGCTGAGGATCTGCGGGGGTTTTATTTATCCCTGGAGCTGTTGACGGAGCGCTGGGAAAACCGGCTCCGCAATCCCCAGCCCCTGACCCGCTGGCCGGAGGAGATTCGGGCACTGGCCCGGTATGGCATCGAGCGGTACTGGCTCCAGGCGGTGTCGGATTTTGACCTGATTTGCCGGGTGAAGCTGATTTTATCTGCCTGTATCCTGATAAAAAATCTGGGTGGCGACCCGGTGGCCACCGCCCAGCTGTGGTCCAAGGAGATTGAAAACAGCGCCGAAAATGTAGACACCATTCTGGATGCCGCCTACACCCACCCAGCCCTCACCGATGTCCGCTTGCTGGGGTTGCTGGAGCGTTAAATGATGCCCCCTTGCCCCCCTCGTTTACGAGGGGGGTGCCCCGAAGGGGCGGGGGGAGTATACCATTCACAGTGTTTCGGACTCCCCCCGACCTTCGCTTCGCTCGGCCACCCCCCTCATAAATGAGGGGGGCAAGGGATGTTTCCTTTTCTAAACAATCATCTGCATCCCAATCTACACACAACCGGGAGGGCCTTTGCCCTCCCGGTGCTTTTTTAGTTCATGGTCCCCTCTGCCCGGTGGAACAGGTCGCCGATGCGTTCCCGGAGGGCGATGGCTTCCGGGGTGTCGGCGGTGCCGGACAGGTCGATCCATTGGGCCGATGCGGCCTGGGCATCCTTCAGGGTCTGCAAATCATAGCTCAAATCCGCCACCCGGAAGGCAGGCAGGCCGGACTGCCGGCTGCCGAAGAAATCGCCGGGGCCCCGGAGCTTCAAATCCTCCTCGGCGATTTTGAAGCCGTCGGTGGTCTTGCACAGGGCCTTCAGCCGCTGCAGCGTTTCGGCGTTGCGGTTGTGGGAGGTCAGGATGCAGTAGCTCTTGCTGCTGCCCCGACCCACCCGGCCCCGGAGCTGATGGAGCTGGGAAAGGCCGAACCGGTCCGCGTCCTCGATGACCATCAGCGTGGCGTTTGGCACGTCCACGCCCACCTCAATGACCGTGGTGGCCACCAGCACATCCCCTGCGCCGGAAGCGAAGGCCGCCATCACCGCCTCCTTCTCCGTCCCCTTCATCTGCCCGTGGAGCAGCAGAACTTTCAGGTCGGGAAATACGGTTTTTTGCAGGGTTTCCGCCCAGACCTCGGCAGATTTGATGCCCAATTCTTCGTTTTCTTCCACCGCCGGGCAAACCACGAAGCACTGGTGTCCCTCGGATACCTGCTTGCGGATGAAGGCGTTGATCCGCGCCCGGTAGCTTTCTCCCACCAGGAAGGTGTCCACCGCCTGCCGCCCCGGAGGCAGCTCGTCCAGAATGGACACATCCAAATCGCCGTACATAATCAGCGCCAGAGTCCGGGGGATGGGGGTGGCGGACATGACCAGCACATGGGGGTCCGCCCCCTTGGCGGAGAGCTTGCTGCGCTGGGCCACGCCGAAACGGTGCTGCTCGTCGGCGATGACCATACCCAGATCGTTGAATACTGTGGTGCCCGAGAGCAGGGCGTGGGTGCCCACCGCCAGGTCCACCATGCCCAGAGCGATGGCCTCCCGAATGCTGCGTTTTTCCTTCTCCTTCATAGAGCCGGTGAGCAGCGCCACCCGAAGTCCCAGGGGCTCGAATAATTTCGACAAAGACTGATAATGCTGCTCCGCCAGAATTTCCGTAGGGGCCATCAGAGCCGCCTGCCGGTGGTTCTGGGCGGCGAGGTACGCCGCAGCGGCGGCTACCATGGTTTTGCCGCTGCCCACATCGCCCTGCACCAGCCGGTTCATGGGGGCCCCCTTGGTCACATCGGCCCGGATTTCCTCAATGGCCCGCTTCTGGGCCCCGGTGAGCTGGAAGGGCAGCGCCCCATAGAAGCTCTGCAGCTCCACATTTTCATAGGGCGCGGTCTGTTTCCCCGCCCGGCTGGCCCGGAGCAGGGATAATCCTGCGGAAAAGACAAAAAATTCTTCAAACACCAGCCGCTGTTTCGCCAGCTCCGCCTCCTCCATGGAGCCGGGTTCGTGGATGGCGTAGTAGGCCCGCTCCGCCGGCAGGATGCCATACTGCCGCCGCACGGCCTCCGGAATGATTTCCGCCGGTGGGTCGCAGATGGCCAGAGCCTGCCGGACGGCCTTCAGGACGCTGGCGTTGTTCAGCCCCGCCGTCAGGGGGTACACCGGCAGCACCCGCCGGGTGGTCACCGGGGCGGAATCCAGAGTTTCAAAGACGGGGTTCGTCATATTGTACCCGATGAAATCCCCGCTGACCGCCCCGTAGAAAATGTATTCCTTGCCATATTGCAGAGCATCGCCGGCGTAGCGGTTGTTGAAGAAGGTCAGATTCAGCCGGGCGGTGTGGTCCGCCACCTGGACCTTGGTCAGATCCAGCCCCTTGCGGATGTGATTCGTCCGGGGGTGATTCATGACCATGGCCCGGAAACAGGCGGGCTTGTCCACCTCCAATTTGTCGATGGTCACCAGCCTGGTTCGGTCCTCATAGCCCCGGGGGAAATGGCAGATTAAATCCCGGAGGGTAAAAATATTCAAATTCTCAAAGGCCTTGGCCTTCGCCGGCCCAATGCCCTTGAGGACGGTGATAGAATCGGATAGCTTTGCCATAGGATCACCTCGATTTCATGTCGTTGCGAGCCAGTGCGCACACTGGCGTGGCAATCTCCAAAGGTTTCCGATATCTTCAGGAGATTGCCACGGGCCTTGCGGCCCTCGCAATGACAGGGTAAAAGATATGAAAAAACTCCCTCCGGGAAACGGGAGGGAGATATTTTCAGAGAATCAATCAAGCCAGCTTGTTCAGCTTCAGGGTCATGCTGCTCTTCTTGCGGGCAGCGTTGTTCTTGTGCAGAAGACCCTTGTTGACAGCCTGATCCACAGCCTTGATGGCGGCACCGTAGGCAGCCTGGGCAGCGGCCTTGTCGCCGGAGACCAGAGCGGCGTCAAACTTCTTGACGGTGGTCTTCAGAGCGGACTTGTTGGCCTTGTTCTTCTCGTAAGCAATCTTGGAAGAAAGGACATCCTTCTTAGAGGACTTGATGTTGGGCATGTTCACACCTCCTGTTCTCAAACTTTCATACAGTTATGCATTATAGCGCAGTTTTCCCAGAAAATCAATACCTTTTTGAAAATTTTTTTGCGGCAAATCAGCAGCAGGGGCCGGGGCCGCCGCAGCAGCAGGCGTTCATGAACCAGCACAGCAGGAAATTGGTGCAGGGGTCGGCGCGGGTTTCGAAGCCGCCGTAGTTCCCGGCGGTCTGGCGGTAGACACGGCCGCCGTTTTGCAGCTCCTCCAGGGCCCGCAGATAGGTGATATTGTCCGGCTCCATGGACACCGCCCGGCGCATATGCTCCAGGGCCGTCACCTGGTTGCCCAGGGCATCATTGGCCACAGCGCTCAGGAAATACCACCGGGCATCCCGTTCTTCCACGCTGTTCAGGGTATTCAGGGCCTCCCGGTAGCGGCCGTAGCGGATGTACTGGTAGGCGGCCTGCTGATAGCGAGCTCCATCCGATGGCTCCTCCGTCCCCCGGAAGGGGTCATAGCCAGCGGCGGTACCTCTGTTTTGAATGGCCTCGTAGGCGGCGTTGATGCGCTGCATCTGCTGGGCGGCGTACTCATCCCCGGGGTTCAAATCCGGGTGATACTGCTTCGCCAGCTTGCGGTAGGCCCGCTTGATTTCCTCTTCCGAGGCATCGGGGCTGACGCCCAGCACCTTATAAGGGTCTTCCATCTTCCTTGTCCTCCTGCTTCCGTTTCTGCCGAAGCGATGTCCAAACGCCGCTGTACAGAATGTTATTGAGTATTTCCTTGTCCTGCACCAGGGGCAGCCGTTCGAAATGGGCGGTGCAGCGGCCCATGGCCATGACCAGGTAGTCGTCCCACTGCTGGGGGTCTTCTCCGGGCAGTGGGTTAAATTTTCCCTTTTTCCGATCCCGGTGCCAGTCTGCCACGGCATCGGCCAGGTAGACGAACCGGCCCAGGGCCATACCCATCTGCCGCAGCTCCCGGGCCCAGAAGTCCTCTTTCCACACCAACAGCTCCGCCATGAGCCTTCCAAAGCAGCCGGCGGTTTCGTCGGGGTTTTGACAATGGGCCTTTTCCAGGGCGGCCAGCTCCCGGATGCAGTCCGCAATGGCGGCGCACTGCCGGCTGTAGCGTTTTTCCAGCTCCCCCATCCGGTTTTTCAGGCCCGATGCTATGAGTTTGGCGGAGAGCTTCCGGTCGTCGCGCCAGTCGTCCAGGCATTTGTAGTAGGACAGAGCCACGTTCATGTCGGCGGCGTAGCGGATGCAGTCGTTATCCAGCCAGGGCCGGGGCTTGATGGGATGCAGGTGGCAGGCGCGGCTCCCCTGCTGCTCCTCCGGCTCGTAGAGGCTCATGAGCAGCAGAGCCAGGAAGGCCATATCGTAGCTGAGCCCCAGCCGGGCAAGCTGGGAATGCTGGACCCGGATCCGGCGGCAGATACCGCAGTAGACGGCGCTGTAGCGCTTTTTCTGCTCCTCCGACAGCTCCGACAGGCTGGCTGTCACAAATCCAAACATCCAGGCGCCCCCTTTCCGGGTTTTTATCCAGAATACATCCAATTTATGAACTGGACGTAAATTTTTCGTGTTGGTGGGGTAAATGATTAGGAAGACCCCCTTGCCCCCCCTCATTTATGAGGGGGGTGACCGAGCGTAGCGAAGGTCGGGGGGAGTCCGAAACGCTGTGAATGGTATACTCCCCCCGCCCCTTCGGGGCACCCCCCTCATAAATGAGGGGGGCAAGAAGTGCTATCGTAATCAATCATATTTCTTTCCATCTGCGCTCCATCAGGTAGCGGTTCAATGCGCCGCCGTAGAAGACGATGCAGATGCAGCAGTACAGCCACAGCATCGCCAGAGCGACTGCGTAAACAGAGCCATAAATGTTGGCATAATAGGGGTAAAATTCCACATAAATCGAGAAAAGTCTTGTAAAAACTGTCCAACCCACCGCTGCCAGCAGTGCGCCGGGGATGTTCTGCTTCAAACTGTGCCGCCTGCTGGGCAGCGCGGAATACACCGCCACAAACAGCCCCGTCTGCAACGCCAGCGTCAGCAGATACCGGCCATCCACGATGTCCATCAGGAACATCAGCAGCGGACTGGTGGTCATTCGTAAATAGTCCAGGGTCATCGTCCCAAGCACGTGCAGCACCATGGTCAGCAGCAGCACAATCAGGAACAAAAAGGTATACACCACGCTAATCGACCGGGTAAGCAGATAGCTGCGGTCCTCCTCCAGGCCGTAGACCGCATTCAGGCCCATCAGCACCCCCCGGATGCCCCGGCCCGCAGACCACAGGGCCGTCAGAATCGAGATGGACAGCACCGCGCCGGAGCTGTTTTCATAGGCACCGGTCATAATTTTCTCCACCATTGGCACAAATGCCGACGGCAGAAATTCCGACACCAACGCCATGACCTCCTGGATGCCGAAAGTGGTATAGGTCAGCAGGCTGAACAAAATCACCAGAATCGGAAAGACCGACAATACAATGAAGAAACTGGTGTAGGCGCTGTGGATGGAGATGTTCATGGGCTTCAGAAACTGCCCAATCCGGCGGCACCACTGAAATAATTTCCAGTTTTTACGCTGTTCCATGACCAACCTCCTTACAAAATCTTGTAGAAATTGCCAAAGGCCCGCTGCGCGGGGCAGCGGGCCTTGCGTCTACGAAAATATTATTCCGCAGAGATCAGATAATAGTACACCGGCTGGCCGCCATTAATCAGATTCACATCCGCATCGGGGCAGATCTCCGCAAAGAGGTCCGCGGCCTTCTGGGCGTGCTTTTCCTTCACATCGGCGCCGTAGTAGATGGTGATGTATTCCCGACCATCGTCCCGGACCTTCTGGGCCAGGGATTTCAGCAGGACCTTGATATCCTGGCTGGTGCCGAAGAGCTGGCTGCCGAAGAGGGCCAGATAGTCGCCCTCGTGGATGTCGTAGCCGTCGAAATCGGAGTTCCGGGCGGCGTAGGTGATCTGCATGGTATCCACCAGGGGCAGGGCCTCAGTCAGGGCGGCGGTGTTCTCCTCCTCGGAGCCCTCGGGGTTGAAGCTCAGCATGGCAGTGATGCCCTGGGGCACGGTCTTGCTGGGGATGACGATGACCTTCTTGGGGGTCAGGGCATCCACCTGCTCGGCGGCCATGATGATATTCTTGTTGTTGGGCAGCACATAGACCGTCTCGGCGGGGACCTTGTTGACGGCCTCCAGGATATCCTGGGTGCTGGGGTTCATGGTCTGGCCGCCGGAGATGATGCCGTCCACGCCCAGGTTGGTGAACACGTCGGCAATGCCGGCACCGGCGCAGACGGAAACCACGCCGAAGGTCTTTTCGGGCTCGGCGATCTTGGGGGCCTTCTCCGCCTCGCTCATGACCTTCTCGGTGTGCTGCAGGCGCATATTCTCGATCTTGACGGTGACAAAGGAGCCGTAGTCCATGGCCTCATGGAGGGCCTTGCCGGGGTCGTTGGTGTGGACGTGGACCTTGATGATCTCCTCGTCGTCCACCAGCACCAGGCTGTCGCCCAGGCTGGACAGGAACTCCCGGAGCTTTTCGGGATCCATGTCATTCTCCCGGGAGATGATGAACTCGGTGCAGTAGGTGAAGGTGATGTCCTCGGTGTCGAAATCGTCGAAGGAAGCGGATTCCTTTACCTCGGCAGCGCCGCCCTCGGGGGCCACCACATCCTCGCCGCGGAGGGCGCAGAGCATTCCCTCCAGGGCCACCAGCCAGCCCTTGCCGCCGGCATCCACAACGCCGGCCTTCTTCAGCACGGGGTTCTGGTTGGTGGTGTTGGCCAGGGCCACCTTGGCCTCTTCAATGGCGGCCTCGTGGACAAATTCGAAGTAATTGTTCTCCTCGGCGGCACGTCTTGCCTTGGCGGCAGCCAGACGGGCCACGGTCAGGATGGTGCCCTCGGCGGGCTTCATGACGGCCTTGTAGGCAGCATCCACGCCCTCCTGGAGGGCTTCGGCCCACAGCACGCCGTCACAATTGGCGGCGCCCTTCAGTTTCTTGGAGATGCCACGGAACAGCAGGGACAGAATGACGCCGGAGTTACCACGGGCGCCCCGGAGCATGGCGGAAGCGGCGGTGCCGGCAGCCTTATCCAGGGTGGGGTCCTCGGTCTTGCGCAGGTCGGCGGCGGCGGCATTGATGGTCATGGACATATTGGTGCCGGTATCGCCATCGGGAACAGGGAACACGTTCAGGTCATTCAGGGCCTGCTTGTTGATCTCGATGGAAGCGGCGGCACTGATGATAAGTCTGCGAAAATCAGACCCGTTGATGGTTTGTCTCAATTTCTTTACCTCCGTATTAGCCGATCATCATAGAATCGATGTAGACATTGACAGCCCGGACCTCGGTGCCGGTGCATTTGGTGACCACATAGCGAACCTCGGAAATGATGGAGGCGCCCACGGCGGACAGATTCACGCCGTTATCCACCATGATGTGCAGGTCGATGGAGATGGTATCGTCCTCGTGGAAATGGACGCGGACGCCCTTGCCAATGGACTCCTTGCGGAGCAGGTGGTAAACGCCGTCGGTAACGGAACGGGCCGCCATGCCCTTGACGCCGAAGCAATTGGTGGCGGCGGTGCCGGCGATATCGGTATAAACGCCGGTGCTGATGCACACAGAACCATTTTCATTGTTGTGACGAATCATAAAAAAACCTCCTGTTTTTTAAGTGAAGAGTGAAAAGCGAAGAGTGAAAAGGTAAGGTGTCCGCTTCGCGGACGATTGAGATCCGTGCGCCTTGGCCCACACCTTTTCTCTTCTCTATTCACTATTATCTTTTCACTGCGCCGGTAACGGAGCTTACACCATGCTCTCTTCCCAGCAGGCGGGGGCAGTCAGGCCCATCATCTTGACCACGGTGGGGGCCACGTTGGCCAGGCCGTATGCGCCATCGATGATCTGCCAGTCGTGATCCTTGTCGTAGATGATGAAGGGGACGGGGTTCAGGGAGTGGGCGGTGCGGACGGAAGTCTTGCCCTTCTTGGTTTCGGTCATCTGGTCGGCGTTGCCGTGGTCAGCGGTAATCAGCACGGTGTAGCCGTACTTGTCCGCGGCCTCGATGATCGCCTTCAGGCCGTTATCCACGCATTCCATGGCGTAGACCACGGCATCCATGACGCCGGTGTGGCCCACCATGTCGCCGTTGGGGAAGTTGCAGCGCAGGAACTGGAACTTCTTGGAGGCCATGTTCTCCACCATCTTCTCGGTGATCTCCCGGGACTTCATGGCAGGGGCCTGCTCGAAGGGAATCACGTCGGAGGGAATCTCCTCATAGGTTTCCAGCTCTTCGCTGACCTTGCCGGAGCGGTTGCCGTTCCAGAAATAGGTCACATGGCCGTACTTCTGGGTTTCGGACAGGGCATACTCGTTGATGCCGGCGGCCACCATCACCTCGGTCAGGGTGTTGGTGATGACAGGGGGCTGGACCAGATAATTTTCGGGGATGTTCAGGTCGCCGTCGTACTGGAGCATACCGGCGAACTTGACGCCGGTGTAATCGCCCCGGTCGAACTTGTCGAAATCCTTCCGGTCGAAGGCCAGGGAAATCTCCTGGGCCCGGTCGCCACGGAAGTTGAACAGAATAACAGAATCGCCGTTGTTGATCTTGGCAACGGGCTCGCCGTTACGCGCCACCACGAAGGCAGGCAGATCCTGGTCGATGCAGCCGGTCTCGGCCCGGTAGGTTTCGATGGCCTCGGTGGCGGAGGCGAACTGACGGCCCTGGGCCTGGACATGGGTTCTCCAGCCCAGCTCCACCATGCCCCAGTTGGCTTCGTAGCGGTCCATGGTCACCTGCATACGGCCGCCGCCGGAGGCGATGGCGTAGTCGCAGCCGTCGGTATTCAGCGCCTTCAGCACATCCTCCAGTTGAGAAACATACTCCAGGGCGGAGGTGGCAGGCACATCACGGCCGTCCAGCAGAATGTGGCAGTAGGCCTTCTTCACGCCCTCGGCGTGGGCCTGCTTCAGCAGCGCGATCAGGTGGGCAATATTGGAGTGGACGTTACCGTCGGACAGCAGGCCCATAAAGTGCATGGCCTTGCCATCGGCGTTGGCCACCAGTTCCTTCCAGGTGGCGGACTGGAACAGGGAGCCGTTTTCGATGGACTCGCCCACCAGCTTGGCGCCCTGGGAATAGACCTGGCCGCAGCCCAGAGCATTGTGGCCCACCTCGGAGTTGCCCATATCCTCATCAGAGGGCAGACCGACGGCGGTGCCGTGGGCCTTCAGATAAGTATGGGGGCAGGTGGCCAGCAGATGATCCAGAGTGGGGGTCTTGGCGACCACAACAGCATCGCCGCTGCCGCCGTCACCCTTGCCGACGCCGTCCATAATGACTAATACAATGGGTTTTTCCATGAGATTACCTCCAAAACGATTTGAAATCGATATCTTTGCAGTATTTTGGTTCTACTATTCTACATCATATTTACAAAAGTTACAACCCATTTTTGAAACTTTTTCTGAAATCACGAAAAATTCTCCGGAAGAAGCACCCCTTTCGGCACTTTTCCCGGAGAATATTAAAATTGTCTTAACTTCCCATTGCAAAACCGGAGGGATGTCATTGCGAACCGGTCCGCTGAAGTGGTGCGGCAATCCGTATTCCTTTGCGCTGTAGGAAAGAATGGATTGCCACGTCGCACGGCTTCCTTGCAATGACAGCATTTCTCAACATTCTGTGGGCAATTGATGTGTCACCCCTACCATCGGATTATTCCCCCTTGTGGAAATCTCCCTTGTCAAGTCCCAATTTTTCATCGTTCTATCCATGGTCTGTGGTTTTTTTGACAGCCGGAAAAGTGGGGAATTTGTCGAAACAGGACGAGGAATGTTATGTTGACCAAAAATGGATATCACCATTCTTTCCCCTGTGGAAAACCCCTGTGGAAAAACCTGTGGAGATTGTGGAAAAGTTCGAGTTTTCCACAGGTACTCCGGCATTTTCAAAGCCAGACCCCTCTGCAAAAAGTGCATAAGCCCATGGATAAACGCTTCCAATAATTGAAAAACAGGGTGTTACGTCACCATCGGAACCCCTTCGGAATTTGGCCGTTTTACTTGAAAAAGTTCAAATCCCCTGGCTGCTCCCTCTCCCCTTTTGGGTTTTTTCCACGAAGGAGGCCGGAATTTTTGTGAATTCCTCCAAATCGCCGGCGGCGTATGTTTGCCCGCCAGATGGAGATACTGGCAAAAAAGGAGTTTCTACTATGACAAGAAAACAGGCTCTACATAGAGCAATCACCCACCTGTCCCAGCTGCCGGAATATGCCGAGGAAGTCCGGCTTTTGCAGAATCTCAGCGACGAGCTGCCCCTGATTCACTGCCTGTAACCGCGTCTTCGCCTACGAGGAATATCTGCAAGTTCTCCGCCAAGGAACTTGACACAAAAATGCCGCCGGTGCATGACGCATCGGCGGCTTGCTTTGTTATTTGATATATCCCATCTGCTTCAGATACGGCTCGTAGCGCTGGAACTGAACATCGATCATGGCATCGGAGTTTACGAAGTCAATAAATTCTGCTTCGCTGATCCATTTATAGGATACTGTTTCTCCATCCTGGAGTGTGATTGAATTCTTGTCACAGTCGGTGACACAGAGGAAGGTTTCGTAGATCGTATCGTGGGATAAGAATCGACCGATGTTTGTGAGTGTTCCTGCATTGATGCCGGTTTCCTCCCGCAGTTCCCGTTTTGCGCAGCAATAAGCATCCTCGCTTTTCAGGGCAGAACCGCCTGCTGTGGCTTCAAAGTATCCGCCGTAGTTAGGCTTCCGGGGATCCCGCTGCATCAGCAGATAATCACCGTCTATGTACCGGACTAATATCTCGCTGACCAGATGGTACAGACCGTTAGGGATTGGTTCTCCCCGAATCAAATCACATCCGGCAAGGATTCCGTTTGGTAAATATGCGTCCCAGATTTCCATCCTATCACTCCACGGTAAAGTCCGTCCACTCGATTCTGTTCAGAACCACCACATCGTCGGGCTTGTGCATGCCCAGCTTTTCATAGAAGCCGTAGGCATTTTCGTTAAAACAGGTGTACATGATGATATTTTCTTCGCCGCCTGCCACCTGGTGTAGCTTCTTCACCAGCGCGGTGCCGATGCCCTGACCGGCGCACTCACGCACCACACCCAGATCGGTGATAAACAGCCAGTATGCAAAATCCGTAATGCCAAAGCAGACACCGACGATGGAGCCTGCTTCGTTTCTTGCCACAAGGCTGATAGAAGCCCGGTTGACTAATGTTCCGATCCGCTGGCGGAACCGCTCTTTGGGATACTGGGAACCAAGATCCGTGTGTTTCAGAAATTCGATGTATTCTTCGGCAGTGAGCCGTTCTTCCTTTATTGTGTAATTCATCGGGTTATCTCCAATTCCAAACAATTCACATTTTTACCCATCAGGTGATAATACGCAGGCTCGTCCATGGGAGCATCCTTAAATCCGGCTACCTTATAGCAGTGGTAGGCGCCGGGATTGTTTTCCAGTACACCCAATGTGACTTTCTGAACCTTTAGAATATCAAAAGCAAACCGGAGAGCCAGCCCCAGCATCTGCTTTCCGTAGCCCTTGCCCCGCTTGGAGTCGTCAACAATGACAAAGCCAAAACGCAGAATGGTCTTTTCCGCATCCGTAAAACGCATAATCAGATGCCCCACGATGCCGCTATCATCAAAAGCAGTCATGGGATAAAAATTGTCCGGCTCTGCGCAGTCGCCGTTGCAGTCCATGTATTTGTAGTTCATATCGTCCGCCGTGATGGGATAGTGGGGATATCTGTCCGTACTCCACTTCCGAAAAGCATCCTCATCCTTGATCCAGCCAAGGATTGTTTTGGCATCACAGGGCTTATAGGGTCTTAATCTCAGCATTTTCTTTATCCTCTAAATATTCTTTCACAGTTTTCCTGGCGATCTCCCAGTCTCTCTGGGGATTCTCCAGCACAAAGCTTTCCACTGGAAGCGCGGAAAGAATCCGAAGTTCCCGATTCTGACGTTCGGTCAGGCACTGGATGTAGCCATCAAAACCCTCTGCGCCGATGCTTTTTCCGTAAGCGCCCTGCACATGGTAGTCAACTACACCTTCCAGCCAGCCGGGACGCTCCGCTGCTGCCTTACGCACAGAATCCGCAATGTCATCATTCTTCAGATAAATCACCACCGGATTCAATGGACGGATGATTTCTGCGATCTGCGCGATATACTGCCGGGATTCCTCCTGGTCAAAGCCAAAGCGCATCATAGTTTCACACATAGGGTTCTGCAGCAGAACGCAGTTGAATACATAGACCGTATCTTCCTGCGCATCCCGGACGAACTGCCACCATTTATCCAGCATAAGAGGCTTCTCGGTTTCCCAGGGCAGGAAATCGTAGAGTTTGTACTGCAAAAGCCGGTCAAACATCTCGCCAGAATAATCCTTAAGCGATACGATTTGCGCTTTCTCTGACAGCATTCCCGCCGGGGCCAGGGCATGGAATTCATAGTCCGCAGGGTGATTTCCTGTGCCCTCGTCCACATAGCAGACCTTGCTGTGTGCTTTCAGCAGTTCGGCAACATAGCTTGACGTGGTGCTTTTTCCGGAACAGGGCAAGCCCTCGATGATGAATAATTTGTGGTTCATTCTGAATTTTTCCAACCGATAGAGCTGCTCGCCATCCACTGTATCGATGCCATTTTTATAGTCGTAGCCCATCTTTCGGTAAAAGGCGCAAGCGGTGATTGATGCCGGAATCTCGATCCGCTTTGCCCGGAGGGCATTCATCCGCTTCGAGGGTTTCGATGATCTTTCTGCCCACACCTTTTCCCTGATACTCCGGCAGAACAAAGATGTTGAACAGGCTGCTTTCGGTTTCACTTCCCCAATAGGGGCCGATGGCACCGCAGCCGACGATTTTTTCTCCATCGCAGAATACATAAAAATGGGTCCAGCCTGCCCGCTCGATCACCTTTTCCGGGGTGAACTGCGCCACCTCCTTTTCGATGAACGCCGGGGAATAATCCCTGCTGTTTGTAATTCTTAAGGTTTTCGTAATCAATGCTGATACCTCAGCGGCATCTGCTTCCACGAATCTGCGCACTGTAATCCCCATAAGTACCTCTTTTCAATCCTTCTCATAGCCTACAATGGTCATTTTATCATTGATTACCGTCCGTCTGCTCGTTTGGCGGTAACCCAATTTTTCGTACAGGTAGCAGTTGCCGGCTTCCTGCAGGATGGTGCCCAATTCCCAATTATGGGCACCGTGGCGTTTCTCGGCTTCCTGAATCGCCGCCTGAGCGTAGCCTTTTCCCCGGTGCCGTGGCAGGATGAACAGCGGCGAGATCCGTTTTCTGCTACCATCTCCGGTATCCACCACCCGGATAGCGCCAACCACTTTGCCGTCCACCTCAATCCGATAAAAATAACTGTCCGGCTGTTGAAGCTTCCACGTCATGCGTTCGAGGGATTCGTTGGCTGGATTTGTATCGTAATCCTGATACCTTTCCAACAGCGGCCCAAAGGCCTCTTTCTGCATTTCCCGGATCAACTCCAACTCCGCCACAGTACATCGCACCAGTTGCATCATACTTGTCATAATGTCACGCAATCCTTTCTGAAAATGTCCAGCGTGTGGTTAGAGTAAGAATGTGAACCGGGATTGCTCCTGGCTCTTAGGTTTAGAAATCTTTCAGTGCTTCAAATTTCTCAATCAGCCATCCAGTCATGCGCTTATTTATTTCAAAAATCTCCGCATACTTGTCCTGTTCCGCAAACCACGCCACGCAGACGAATTGATTGGCGAGAATTACATAAGGAATGGCCTGTCGTTCCGCCTCTGTCAGACGCGCCACGCTGTCATAGCCGCAGATGATATTGCGGTACACCTCCAACCACTTGTCATTATCCTCCCCAAAGCTTTCGGACAGCACCGCTGTTGCCCCATAGCAGGGGTCATAAATCCGGGCGTTCCGCTCCGCCAGTTCAAAATCGATGAACCCCCACTGATCCTCCGCGCAGATGATGTTGCCGGGATTAGGGTCCCGGTGGATGATCTGCCGGGGCAGGTTGGGATAGAGGTTGACGAAGGTATCCAGATATTCCTTGCAGAATGCGTCGGACAGGTGCAGCGCCGCTTTCGCCTTGGGTAAGGCCCACTCACGGACGGTTGCCAGCAAATCCGCTTCGCTGACACAGTCCTCGATCCCGGACAGCGCCAGATGAAGCTGACCAATGATCTCTCCTACAAAGCGACCATCACCTTCACCAAAGCGATTGGATACCATCTGCTCTCCCGGCAGACGGCGGGTCAGGTAGAAATATACTTCACCATCGGGAATGTATTCCGCACCATCGGTGGTGGGAACCGGTACAGCAGACAGCAGACCGATGCTGTGGAGCGCCTTGGATACCTCGATGTGCTTCTTCAGCTTGCCCAAATTTGCGGTGAATTTCAGCACATATTTTTCGCCCACATAGCAGGCACTATCATTTTTATTCCCGGTACCCTCGTAGTAGATATCGGTGATGGTTTCGCTCTCCAGATTCCAGTGCTTCAGAATCTGAGCGGCTTTTTTATGGGTAATGGTCATATGTTCCTCCTTGGTGATGTCGATCCGGTAAGGCCGTTTTGCCCGACTGGACTGCAAAAATTCAGAGGGCGTGGAGCCAAACTCCCGGCAGAAAGCCTTGTAAAATCCGGCATAGGTATCGAAGCCATATAATAGCGCCGCATCGATCTTGGTGCGTCCCTGCTTCATGGCATAGACCCCATGGAGCAGCCTGCGCCGCAGAATATACTGCATCACCGGCAGACCTGTTGCCTGCTGAAACAGCCGATAATAGTGAAACAGCGAAAAACCAGCCATTTCCGCCAACTCTGAAGCAGTGATCTCCGTTTGCAGGTTATCTTCGATGTAATCAAGACTTTGCTGGATGATCGTCCGGTTGTCCATACTTCCCCCTCCTTCCTGTTCGTTTTGTAGCTACGCATGAATCATAGCATACAAAAAAGGAGAAACCATTTCCGATTTTGCGATATTTACCGCAGGCACTCGTAATCGGCGTAGCACACCTGACCGTGGATGCCAGCCAGGCCACCGGGTACCAGTTCTCTGACCATCAGGCATTCCGGCGCAGGCAGACCCACGGATTCGTGGGCGGTGATGCCATAGTCGGCGGAGGTAACAAAGCCGCGGTTGCGATAGTTCATAGGGTTGCCCTCCACAATGACAGCCTTGTAGCCCAGCGTTTTTGCCTTTGCAAAGCCGTATTCGATCAGTTCTTTGGAAATATGCTGCCGCTGGAGTTCGGTTTTCACCGCCACCGGGGACAAGAGCAGCAATTCATCCTCGTACTTTCCATCCAAATGGAACCGTGAAAACATCACATAGCCGATGACCGCATCCGCCTCATCCACCATAACCAGCTCCAGCTCCGGCAGATAAAACCGCTTTGCGCGAATTTCCTCCACCAGAGAGCGAACCAGTTTTCCATTTTCCGCACATTCAGAGACCGTAAATACCGCTTCCACCAGTTCCAACGCGGGAACCAGATATTTTTCTTCCATAGATTTGATGATTCTCATTTTCTGATCTCCTTTATCTCCCGCAAGGCAAACATTGCCTGCCCTTCATATTGTCTCCGATAGTCGAAGTACATATCATACCATGTTTTGATCCACGCAGGGGCGGCACCTTCTTCCCAGAGCCGTTTTCCGCACCAGTTCACAACATAATGCTCCCACATACCAGGCGTGTCGCTTGCCATGGCGGTCATATACCAGCCCAGGTCATTAAAGCAGCGATTTAATGCGGATAAAGGCAGTACCTCACCGTCAAAATCAATCAGCTCCTGAGGAGGCTCGCTCACCTTGGCATACAGCTTTTGATAGCAGAGGGTGCCGCCGGACTTCAGGAACTTTTTGCCCAGTAAAAAGGTGTTTTCAATACTGTCGATGGTTTCGCTGCAAATAACCACATCGTATCGGGTTTCATCTTGGTACTTCGTCACATCCTCGTGAATCAGCAGGACACCCTCAATGCCATGCTTTTCCAGGCGTTCCGCGCCGATCTCCAGAAAGCTCTTTTCCCGGTCAACGCCAACCCCTTGAATTCCAAAGTTTTCCCGCCAGATCTTCAGCACCGTTCCGTAACCGCAGCAGAGATTCATGACTTTCATTCCCGGTTTCAGTCCAATTTCGTAACCAAAGCGAAGTAATTCTTCAACCGGGACCATGCTGATCAAATGGGCATTATCCTCCATAACGCAGAGCATATTCTGATAACGATTCATGTCACCAAATCTCCTTTTTCTTCAGCTTTTCACCTTTGCGCAGACTTTTGTGCCACTCGTTTTTGCGGCGGAGCATCTCCGCTTTGTCAATCGCTTCCGCTTTCAGCTTTTGATAGCTTTCCCAGCGGGAAGCATCCAGTTCGCCGGAGGCAATGGCGGCCTTGATGCCGCATCCGGGTTCGCTTTCATGTCGGCAGTCAGAAAATCGGCATTTTCCAAGAAACGCTTCCACATCCGCAAAAGCATCGCCCAGTCCTTCGGATATATCCCACATACCCAGTTCCCGCATACCGGGGGTGTCGATGATCATCACGCCGCTTTTCAGCCGGATCAGCTGCCGGTGGGTAGTGGTATGGCGGCCCTTGCTGTCATCCTTCCGGATGGAGTTCACAGTCATTATTTCTTCCCCGGCCAGGGCATTGACCAGGCTGGACTTGCCCACGCCGGAAGAACCGAGGAACACCACGGTTTTCCCCGGCTGCAAATAGGCCTTCAGCCGGTTCAGCCCATACCCTGTATGGGCGCTGACCACATGGGTGTTTACGCCGGCAGCAACCCGCTCTACCTGGGTCAGGTACTCCCAGTAATCCTCCACCAGGTCCGCTTTCGTCAGCAGGACCACCGGGGTTGCCCCGGACTGCCATGCAAGAGTCAGATACCGCTCCAGCCGCTTGGGATTAAAGTCCATATTCAGGGACTGCATGATGAACACATAGTCAAAATTCGCAGCCACCGCCTGATCCCTCGGAATGGGACCCGGCTCCCGACGGGAGAAAAACGTTCGCCGGGGCACAGTAGCGATGATCTGGCTGTCCCCGTTGTCGATGTAATTAATCATTACAAAATCTCCCGTTGTGGGAAAATCCTGGGTGTCCACGAAATATTCCTTGGTTTTCAGTCTTGCATGGGTGATCCCATGCTCGCAGACGATCTCATACCGCTCCTTATGAACAGCGGTGACACGGGCAGGAATCCCCGGCAGGTTTTGTGTATTCGGCACGACGCTGTAATCGTTTATATTCAAGTTTTATTTCCTCCAAATTCAGTTGTAATGGTTTTGAAAGTACAAATAATCCCATAGAACAACACTCCTTTCCATACCGCTAACTGAAAATGGGCGCAAAAATACCGCAGATTGTAGCTCTCGTCCATGGCTGCATCCTGCGGTTAGCAATATTACGAAAGTTACTCAAAAACGGCGCACCAAATCAGGAGGTCTGAACCCCCATCTTTTTAGGCGCCCATATTCAGTTAGCCGGTAGTGACCTCACGAACAATCATACTTTTAAGCTCCTTTCCGGTCTGCTCATGCAGACACTTTATACCAAAAATATAGCACTTACATTTTCTTCTGTCAACCCAAAATCTCTCTTCCGAAAAAAGGATGGGGATTGCTTTCAATTTTCTTCTGTGATAATATAACAAAAACCGAAAAGGAAGGTGCTGGCGATGACAGAATTCCAGTTTATTACATTAAGAGAAAACCCTGAACTTATGAACATAGCCGCAGAATGGTTTCACAGCAAGTGGGGCGTCCCCAAGGGAGCCTATCTGGAGTGCATGGAGGCTTATCTGAATCAGGACACCGAATTAGGTTGGTATCTTTGTCTGGATGATGGCCAAATCGTCGGCGGTCTGGGTGTGATTGAAAATGACTTCCACGACAGACCCGATCTGACCCCCAATGTCTGCGCCGTGTACACGGAGGAAAGCCACCGCTGCCAGGGTATTGCCGGGAAGCTGCTGAATATGGCTGTGGAAGATTTGCGCTCCAAAGGCATCTCTCCAGCCTATCTGGTGACAGACCATATTGGTTTCTATGAGCGGTACGGCTGGGAATTCCTGTGCATGGTCCAAGGCGACGGCGAGCCTGATATGACCCGGATGTATATCCATCGATAAAATTCTGCCAACTTATCGGAGTTGGGAAACGCATATCCGTTCCGCAAACAAAATGGCACTGGGCTTGTCAGTTAGCAGGCCCAGTGCCATTTTCGCCCTGTATGATAATCTCCGGAATGGAAATACTTCCTTTACAGAAAAAAAGGAGGTTGACCATGCAGGGAAAAGTAGAGATCTGCGGTGTGAACACCGCCCGGCTGAAAACTCTGACCCATGGGGAAATGGATACCCTGCTCCGGCTGGCGAAGGCCGGGGACAAAAAAGCCAGAGAAAAGCTCATTGAGGGCAACCTGCGGCTGGTTCTCAGCGTCATCGGCCGCTTCGATAAACGGGGTGAGAGCCCCGACGACCTGTTTCAGGTGGGCTGCATCGGCCTGATGAAGGCCATCGCCAACTTTGACCCGGACAAGCAAGTGAAATTCTCCACCTATGGGGTACCCATGATTGCGGGGGAAGTCCGGCGGTATTTGCGGGACAACAGCCCCATCCGGGTCAGCCGGAGCATTCGGGATGTGGCCTACCGGGTGCTGCAATGCAAGGAGGCGCTGCTGCTGCGGCTGGGCCGGGAGCCCACATTGGAGGAGATTGCAAAGGAATTGGAGCTGCCCGTGGAGGATGTGAGCCAGGCCCTGGACGCGGTCTGCGCTCCGGTGAGCCTCTTCGACCCGGTGTACTCCGACGGCGGCGACCCCCTGACCGTCATGGATCAGGTCCGGGACACCAAAAACACCGAGGGAAACTGGATGGAGCACATCGCCCTGCGGGATGCGTTTCGGGCGCTGGGGGACCGGGAGAAGCAGATCCTGTCCCTGCGGTTTTACGACGGAAAAACCCAAATGGAGGTGGCCGGGGTCCTGGGCATCTCCCAGGCCCAGGTGTCCCGGCTGGAGAAGGGGGCCATATCGGCCATGCGAAAAAGCGTCAGTGTTTCGTAATTTGGGTTGTACCACAGGTGTATTTGTGGTAGAATAAGTGAGAAATTGATTGAGATGGTAAATGATTGTTTAGCGCCCATGCCTTCCCCCGGGGGGAAGGTGGCCCGGCGAAGCCGGGTCGGATGAGGAATGCGGGCGATAACTTAAGATGATGAATCCGTAAAGACTTGCTGAAATCTTACCTGCTAAAAAGCCTGAACATGGTATAAAATCGAACATTTCCGCCCGCATTCCTCATCAGTCACCGCCTTGCGGCGGCGACAGCTTCCCCCCGGGGGAAGCCATGGCGCCCCTTCGGGGCGCTCGGTGGCCGTAGGCCGCCGCAATTCAAATGCACCGCTAAACAATCATTCACCTCCCGAAAGGATGAATTTTATGATTTCACTCGAACTTTGCCGCCGGGTTTTGGGGCGGGCTTTGGCCACCGGGGCGGATTATGCGGAGCTGTTCGCCGAGCATACCGCTGACCATGCCATCCATATGATCTCCAGCCGGGTGGATTCCATCAACGATGCCATCACCTCCGGTGCGGCGGTGCGGGTGTACAAGGGGCTGCGCAGCGTCATGGCCACCACCGTGGACAAGTCTGAAGCTGGGCTCCTGCGCTGCGCCGCGCAGGCCGCCGATGCCCTTGGCCAGGGGGATGCCCCCATGAACATCGTCCTGCGGGAGCGGTGCTTCGGGAATGTACATCCGGCGAAAATTGTTCCGTCTTCCGTCCAAAATGCCGAAAAAGTGGCGATTTTGAAGGATGGATATTTCGCTGCAAAAGAATATGCCCCCTGCATTTCCCAGGTCAGCGGCACCCTGAAGGACTGCGACCGGAACATCCTCATCGCCAATTCCGAGGGGCTCTACACCCAGGACCGGCAGATCAGCACCCGGCTGAGCCTCAACGCCATCGCCGAAAAGGACGGCCAGACCCAGACCGGAGTCTTCAGTCCCGGCCGGCGGATGGGTCTTGAAATGTTCGAAACCATCGACCCCAAGGCCGTGGGCATCCGGGCGGCGAAGCAGGCGGTGACCATGGTGAATGCCGGCTACTGCCCCGCCGGGGTCATGCCTGTGGCCATCGAAAACGGCTTCGGCGGCGTGATCTTCCACGAGGCCTGCGGCCATTCCCTGGAGGCCACCTCCGTGGCCTACGGCCGGAGCCAATTCGGGGACAAATTAGGCCAACAAATCGCCAATCCAAAAGTCACCGCCATTGACGACGGCACCATCCCCGGGGCCTGGGGTTCCATCAACATCGACGACGAGGGCCACCCCAGCCAGCGGAACGTGCTGATTGAAAACGGCATTCTGAAATCCTTTATGATTGACAAATTCAACGCCCGGCGGATGGGGATGGCCCCCACCGGCAGCGGCCGCCGCCAGAGCTACGCCTTTACCCCCACCTCCCGGATGACCAACACCTACATCGCCCCGGGAACGGACAGGAACGAGGACATCATCGGCTCCATCGAATACGGCCTCTACGCCAAGGAAATGGGCGGCGGCTCCGTCAACCCTGTCACCGGTGAATTTAATTTCGCGGTGGACGAGGGCTATATCATCCGAAACGGCGTGATTTGTGAGCCGGTTCGGGGGGCCAGCCTGGTGGGCAACGGGCGGCAGATTTTGATGGACATCGACATGGTGGGCACGGACCTGGACATGGGCCAGGGTGTCTGCGGCTCCTCCAGCGGCTCGGTGCCCACGAACGTGGGCCAGCCCCTGATCCGGGTGGCCTCCATCACCGTCGGCGGACGGTGAATACCCTTTCAAAACAGGAGAAATATATGAATTTTCAAACTTTCAAAGAAGCGGTGATTGCCCGGTGCGGTGCGTTGGGGATTGCCGATTATGAGCTTTATTACCAGGCCGCGGAGGCTACATCCGTGGGCTTTTTTCAGCAGGAGATCAACCAGTTTTCCAGCCATGCCGAGGGCGGAGTCTGCCTGCGGTGCATCGTGGATGGAAAAATGGGCTACGCCTCCACCGAAGAGCTGAGCGAGCCGGAGGCTCTCCGGCTGGTGGACACCGCCGCCGACAATGCTGCCGCTTTGGAGACGGCGGAGCCGGAATTTCTGGGGGAGGGCGGCCAACGCTATGAGGATTTTACCCCTACCCTCCATCCCCTGCCCTCCACGGAAACGCTGATTACCGCCGGTCTTGCCACCCAAAAGGCCATTTACGCCGCCGATCCTGCCGTCATTGACGGCAGCTCCACCCAGGCACTGTGCGAGAAAAGTATCACCGCGATTTATAATTCCCGGGGATTGGATTTGAGTTATGTAAACCACATTGCCGGACTGGTGGCGGTGGCGGTGGTTTCCGACGGGGCGGAAATGGCCAACGCCGCCGAAATCAAGCTGGGAGATTTTGCAGCCATCGACCGGGAGGCTCTGGCCGCCAAGGCAGCAGCCCAAGCCAAGGCCAAGCTGGGGGGCGAAGTGCCGGAAACGGGCCTCTACCCCATCGTCTTCGGCCCGGAGGCCATGGCAGATTTACTCCAGACCTTCAGCGGCATTTTTTCCGCCGAGGCGGCCCGGAAGGGACTGTCCAAGCTGGCCGGAGCCGAGGGGACAGCCATCGCAGCGGACATTGTGACCATTGTGGACGACCCCTTCCACCCGGACAGCCCCTGCCCCCAGCCCTTTGATGCCGAGGGCAGCCCCACCCGGCGCAAATTCGTGGTGGAAAAAGGCATCCTGAACACCCTGCTCTACGACCTGAAGAACGCCCATCTGGCGGGCAAAACCACCACCGGCAACGCCGCCAAGGGCAGCTACAAATCCCCGGTGGGCATCCGGCCTTTCACCATGACCATCGCCCCCGGCGATTTGCCCCCGGAGGAGATCCTGGCAAAGGCCCAGGGGGGCATCTACATCGATTCCCTGACGGGCCTGCACGCCGGTGCGGATTCGGTTTCCGGAGATTTTTCCCTGCAAAGTGCCGGATATTTGATCCAAAATGGCAAAAAAGCCAACCATGTGAAGAATTTCACAGTGGCCGGCAATTTCTTTGATATGCTAAAATCCATCACCGCCGTCGGCAGCGACACTCAGGTTCCGAAACCCCTGGGCACCACCGCCTTCGGGGCCCCCACCGTGCTGGTGGAAAAACTGTCGGTGGCCGGAAAATAAATAAGGAATCATTATCAAGGTATTTCGTAGGGGCCGATGTGTGCATCGGCCCCTACGACCAGGTTAGATCACGGAACGCTGTATCACTGCGAAAGCGCAGGTTTTCGGAAGGGATTTACGGCTCAATCTCTCTAAAATGTGTATATTTTCTTTATTGCATAACAACACCCCCTGATGTAGTTATTATCCTACATCAGGGGGCTTTTGTCTATTGTCCGTTTTTACAGGAGCAGTCTACGTTGCCCCTCCCTCGTGGTTTTTTATGCGATGGATGCGAAGTACTGCTTGGCGTAGTAGCCGTAGACGGCGGTGGCTGCGGCGAAGTCCTTGATGGCGGAGGTGCCGGCGGCCTTGTTTTGGCAGTAGTAGCCCAGGCTGTAGGCCCGGACACCGGTGGTGTACTCCACGCCGCCGGATTTGTAGACCGCGCAGACATAAATCGTCTGGTCAATCTCC
>JAFTHT010000047.1 GCA_017457285.1 Oscillospiraceae bacterium
GATGGTGCAAAGGTCCTTGAATACACACAGCGGGGCAACTTTGCTTTTACTGTCAATCCGTGGGATGATGAGAACCCGGGAACGGCAAAAGAAATCTGCTATGTTGCGATTTGCCAATACGAAGGCAGCGACAGATTCAATATGAATAATGAATGATGAAACCGCTACGCTGATGAATAATTGATTTTGACTAAGTCCTGTGATAGGGTGTGGTAATATTTACAGCTTGATAAATTGTGATATGGCGGATATAATTCGTAATGTCTTCGCGAGACAAATTCTGAAAAGGAGGTCGCACGATGTTTTTCTTCTCTTGCAATACCAGTTGTAACACCGATTGCAACTCCATCTGGCATATTCTCAGCCGGATTTGTGGCTTCGGCTGCTAATGGGATATGTGCGGCCCTGCGTAACAGCAGGGCCGCCAGTTTGTCTCTGGAAAGATGTCGTTTCATTTGCTCTCTTTTCGAATCATTCCTTCGGGGGACCGACATCCTTTTTGGAATCTGGCATTGCAAATCCGGTGAAAATGCGGTATGATACACCCATTACGACACACCGAAAGGAGCGCCTATGAAAATCATAACAATCAGCCGGGAATTTGGGTCCGGAGGCCGGGAATTGGGAAAACGGATTGCGGATATCCTGGGCGTGGATTACTACGACAGCGAAATCATCTCCGCCGTGGCGAAAAACAGCGGCATGGACCAGAATTATGTGGAAAAGTGCATGGATAACCATGGTTGGCAGGATTTTACCATCTCCTATCGGGGCACCATCGGCTCCTCGGCTTACCTGGCGGCCAGCAGGATTGAGTTGCTGGTCCAGCAGAAAAAGGTGATTGAGCAGATTGCGGCTCTGGGGAAGGACTGCGTCATCGTGGGCAGAAACGCCGATGTGATTCTGGAGCAGTACCATCCGTTCAATATTTTCGTCTGCGCCAGCCTGGAGGCGAAGCTGCGCCGCTGCAAGGAGCGGGCCAAGGAAGGGGAGAACCTTTCCGACAAGGAGCTGCTGCGCCGCATGAAGGACATCGATAAAACCCGGGCCAGAACCCGGGAGCTGCTGTCCGGCACCCCCTGGGGGCAGCGGGAGGCCTACCACCTGTGCGTCAATACCTCCGAATGGGAGATGCGGGAGCTGGCACCGGCTGTGGCGGATTATGTTAACCGCTGGTTCGGGAGAAACCTATGAGCATCCAGCTTTCTGACCATTTTACTTATCAAAAGCTGCTGAAATTTACCCTGCCGTCTATCGTTATGATGATTTTTACATCGATTTACGGCGTGGTAGATGGATTCTTTGTGTCGAATTTTGCCGGCGATATCCCCTTCAAGGCGGTCAATCTGATCATGCCTTTTTTGATGATTGTGGCCACGGTGGGGTTCATGTTCGGCACCGGTGGCACCGCCATCGTGGCCAATACGCTGGGGGAGGGGGACAAGGACCGGGCCAACCGTTATTTTTCCCTGTTCACCTATGTGACCTTCGGCCTGGGCATCCTGTTTGCGGTGGCTGCCTCTGTGTTCATCCGGCCTATTTCGCAGTTGCTGGGTGCGGAGGGGGAAATCCTCGAAAATTAGGTCATTTATGGCCGAATTATCCTGTGCGCCTTGCCCTTTCAGGTGCTGCAATTTCTGTTTCAGAGCTTCTTCGTGGCGGCGGAAAAGCCCCGGCTGGGTCTGCTGGTGATTGTGGCGGCTGGAGTGACCAACATGGTGCTGGATGCGGTGCTGGTGATTCTGCTGCCCCGGCAGTATAAGCTGGCCGGTGCGGCGATTGCCACCGCCATGAGCCAGTTTGTGGGCGGTTTTGTTCCGCTTATCTACTTTTTCAGGAAAAACAGCAGTATTCTCCGGCTTGGAAAGACAAAATTCGATGGAAAAGCTATTTTCAAAGCCTGCACCAATGGCTCCTCGGAGTTTATGAGCAACGTTTCTATGAGCATGGTGGGGATGCTTTACAATCTCCAGCTGCTGAAATTCGCCGAAGATGACGGCATCGCGGCTTACGGCGTGATGATGTATGTCAGCATGATTTTCTCCGGGGCCTTTATCGGTTACTCCATTGGAACCTCGCCTGTCATCAGTTATCATGATGGCGCCGGGAACCATGGGGAATTGAAGGAAATCCTGAAAAAGAGTATCGTGATTTTGTCAGTTTGCGGTTTGGCCATGCTGGCCGCGGCGGAGCTGCTGGCTCGCCCTCTGGTTAAGATTTTTGTGGGTTATGATTCTGGGCTGATGGAAATGACCGTCCATGGTTTCCGGATTTTCTCCATATCGTTCCCGCTGATGGGCTTTGCGATTTTCGGCTCCGGCTTTTTTACGGCCCTCAACGATGGGCTGACCTCGGCGCTGATTGCCTTTTACGGACTCTGGTGTTCCAAATCGGTGCGGTGTTGTTGCTGCCACTGATTTGGGGGCTGGATGGCATCTGGATTTCCGTGGTGGCGGCAGAGCTGATGGCGGTGGTGTTTTCCGGGCTCTTCCTGGTGATAAAACGGAAAAAGTACCGTTATTGATACTGTAAACGATAGGGGCTGTTGCAAAAATGCAACAGCCCCTTTTGTATCAATCTCTGGAATCTTTTTTGACCCGGTGGAGCATAATGTCGCCCACGACCAGGGGGACAATTACGAACACCAGCAGTAGCGCCAGCACCAGCAGGACATGCTCGGAACTGGCCTCGAAGGCTTCCTCGGTTTCCCGGGGGATGGCGGCAATCAACATGGGGTCCTCCATCTCCTTGGTGACCTTCAGGGGCAGATCATTCAGGTTACTGGTGCTGCCCAGGGCCTCCATGCCCCAGCGGCTGAGCATGATGGCGGAGAAGGCGGAGGCGAAGCCCTCCATCTTAAACAGCATGCCGGAGAACAGCAGCTGGGCAATCAGAATGTAGGGGGCCAGGGTGCTGGCCAGCTCGGCCTTCTTGACAACGCTGGAAATCATCAGACCCATGGTGTCCGCGCCGAACATGACCAAAAACAGGGTCAGGAAGTACTCCAGCAGGGTCACCGGGATCAGCAGACCTTCGGCGGGGAAGGGGTTGCCGTGGACCCAGTCCATGGCGGGGATGCTGATGGTCAGGATGGCACTCTGGACCAGGCACAGCAGCAGCTGCAAAATGGCCCGGGAGGTCATATAGCACTCCAGCCGCAGGGCACCGCTGACGTAGTCACGCTTGATATTGCTGCGCTCCTTGACCAGGGTTTGGATGGAGTTGAACAGACCACCCCAAATGGCGGCACAGACCAGAATAAAGCAGGTGGACTTGGTGCCCTCGTAGGTGACGAACATATCCTTGCCGGCCACCAGCACCGTGACCAGCGCGGCCACCACCGGGAACAGCAGGGAGAAAATCAGGTTCCGCATATCGCCAACCAGAACCAGCCAGCCCTGACGCAGCAGCAGCTTCAGTTCCCGGCCGGCGGAAATCCGCTTGATACCGCCGGCCATGGGGGCTACAGCGGGCGCAGCGGGAGCGGCGGCGGGGGCAGGATCAGGCGCAAAGGCGGGAGCGGCGGCAGGAGCCGTGAAGCTGGGCGCAGCGGGAGGGGCAGGATTCGGCGTGAAGCTGGGCGCAGCAGGAGGGGCGAAGGGGGATTCGGGGGCCGGCGAGGAATCCAGCGAGGGAGCGGCGCTGAGGCTGGAAGCCGGTGCGAAGGGGGACTTCAGCGATGTCCGGCAATTGGGACAGACGCTGGATCCATCCGACACTTTTGTGCCGCAGTTAGAGCAAAACATGGACGATTCTCCTTATCTGATAAACTTTTCGGGGGTTCGCTCCAGCAGAGCGTAAGCGTCCCGAATGTCGGCGCCGAAGTAATCCCGGGCGTCAGCGGGACTGCCGGAGAATGCCAGGCGGCCCACGCCACCGGCTTTGGCCAGCATGATGACCTGGTCGAACATATCAATTTCGGAAACGTCGTGGATGATGCTGACCACGGTCTTGCCATAATCGTGGGCCAGATGCTGCAGGATGGTGAACAGCTCATGCTTATAGTTGGGGCTCAGGCCCTGATCCGGCTCGTCCAGGCACAGGAAATCCCGGTCCGCCACCAGCTCGATGCCCACGTTGACACGGGTCTTTTCGCCGCCGCTGAGCTTGCTGTTGCGGTTCTTCCGGACGCCGCTCATGCTGAGCATTTCCAGGGTCTTATTGACCCGGTTCTGAATCTCTTTCATGCTGGTATCGCCGGGGAGCCGCAGCATGGCAGCCTGAGTAAATTCCTCTTCGGGGGTGAAGGCCGGGTGGAAGATTTTTTCCTGGGGCACGGAGCCAATCAGGTACTTCATCTGCTCGAAATTGTGGACCAAATCCACGCCCCGGTAGTTGACGCTGCCCTGAACGCCCAGAAGGTCCATGCCGTTCATACAGTTCATCACCGTGGACTTACCGGCACCGGCGGTGCCCAGCATGGCGACCAACGTGCCCTCTTTCACGTCCAGATGGATGTCCCGAATCAGCTCCTTCATACCGGCGCCGTTGTTGTTTTTCACCTGTTTGGTCTTGATATCCGCCCGCAGCACCACTGGCCGGCGGCCGGGGTCCATTTTCCGCAGGACGGAGCGGGTGGTATCGGCATCATTTTTTGCGAAAACCAGGCGTCCTGCGCTGTAAATATAGTTACAGTCGCCCATGGAAATCTGGTCCCGCTCCTTCAGGTGCACCTTGCCGGTGATTTTGGCGCCGTTGACGTAGGTACCGGCGGCGGAGCCACAGTCCGTCACGAAATGGCCGCCCTTTTCGGTGGTGATTTTCGCGTGTTCGGCGGAGAGATAGGCGCGGTCTGCCACCAGGTCGCAGCCCGCTTTCCGGCCGATGGTAATGCTCTTGCGGCCCTCCAGGGAGAAGTCATCCCACTGCTGGCCCTTGGTTTCGGCGTGTTTGCCGTCGACGACATCCAGCAAATCGCCGGCTCGCATAAAAGGGCTGGCGGTTGCCATGGGCTGCGGTTCGGGATTTGGAAGCGTCGCCACGGGCCCGTCCAAATCCAAATCGCCTGCGGCACGGAAGCCCCAATTGTAACCATTGGTATCCATTTGTATCCTCCTGTCAGCGGCAAGGGTATCGAAAAAACGATATTCCACGCCATTTTTACTCATTTTACCACAAAAATTCCCTGGGTGCAACTAGGTATTGACAAAATATGAACAAAAAAGTACTGCCGCAGAGCGGCAGTATGCCTGTGGATAAAGCTGTAAATGATTGGGGACTTCTAAAAACTCCTTTTCGGCGAAGCGTCGTATCTTTTGCCGAAAAGGAGTTTTTAGTTTTTATCGGTGTATTTGAATTGCTGCGTCCTACGGCCACCGAGCGCCCCGGAGGGGCGCGATTAGGCTTCCCCCTGGGGGAAGCCTAATCGCGCCAGTGATAATCATGGGTTATCCTGTGTGCAGTTGCTTTCCCGGCTTTGGCAGGTGAAGAGGATGATTTGCCGGTCTTGGGCCTCCTCTCGGAGGATGTTCAGGGCAGCGGCCATCCGTTTGTCGTCGAAGCGAACCAGCGCGTCATCCAGAATCAGAGGAGCGGCGGGGGTCAGCTCTCTGGCTACTGCCAGGCGTAGGGCCAGATACAGCTGGTCGATGGTGCCATCGCTGCGGTACAGATGGGAGCGCAGCCCATCCTCGCCGGTGGCGGCAGCCTGCATGGTCAAATCCTGGGCCATGGTCAGTTTTTCATATCGCCCATCCGTCAGTCGGGAGAAATAGTCCTGGGCCTGCCGGGTCAGCCGGGGGGCGAAGCGGCGCTGCAGTTCCGCAGTGGCTTCGGCCAGGGCGTCCTGGGCCATGGTCAGGGCTTCGTAGTACCGCTCCAGCTGGGCGATGCGGTCCTCCAATGCCGCCAGCTCCCGCCGCAGCGCCTCGGGGTCGCCGATGGCATCGATTTGGCCCTGGCATTGGCCCTGGCGGGTGTGGTTTTGACGCAGGGCATCGGTTGCGTATTCGATGCGGCGGAGCGTTTCTGCTTCGGTGAGGGTCAGCTCATCCGGCAGGGCAGGGGGCAGGGCGTCCTTTGCCATGGCTTGCAGCGCCTGCAAATGACGTTCCGCCTGTTCCAGGGCCTGTCGGGCATCGGCCAGGGCATCCCGGGTGGCGATGGCATCCTTCCATTGAGGCTCCTGCTCCACCAGCTGCCGCAGCGCCTCCCGGCGCAGCTGGATATCTTGCTGTTTCGCCATGATTTCATCGCATCGCCGCTGATAGTCTGCCTGGGCGGATATATATTCTTTGGAAAGGGCGGCTTGGGCCTGAGAATATTTAGAATGACGAATCATCCCCGTAATCAAAAGCCCCAGAGCCACCGCAATCACGGCCAGACCCGCAAAATGCAGGAACGTCAGTACCGCGCCGACAATCAACAGCACCACACCGATTACCAGCATGGGCATACTGCTCGCGCGGGGCGGCGCCGGAGGCAGCTGGGGCACTTGGGGCATGGGCGGCAGACTGTGAGAAAGAATCTCCACCTCTGCCCGGCGGTTTTCCAATTCCCGGAGGCCCTGGGCTGCCTGCTCACGGCTGGCAAGCCCGGCGCACCGCTTTTCCAGCACCTGCACCTGGGCCGCAGCCTCTTGCCGTTGCTGCTTGGCGGCTTCCACCTGTCGGGCGTCCTTTTGCGCTGCGTCATATTGCAGCGCTGCCTGATGGTTTTGCAGCCGGGCCAATTCCGATTCCAGTTCCTTCTGGTTGGCGGTAAGCTGCTGGGCTTGGGCGGTCAGCTCCTGCTGCGTTTGGAGCTTTTTGGTCAATTCATCCCGGCGGGCCTCCGCCTTGGGAAGCTGTCCGGTCTTGTTGTGGCGGCAGGCATTTTTCAGGTCCCGCAGCTTTTTGCCCAGCGTTTCGGCGGTGCCGCTTTCGTCGCCGGTGGTGACAAGGGCGTTGAGCCGATGGCGAAGCTCGTCGTTTTGGGTTACGGGCAGGTCGGTGAACCGGAGAAAACCTGCCCGGGTAAAGACGCTACGCTCCACCCCCAGCAGCGTTTGCCCGCAATTGGCGGCGGTGAGTTCCGGGATTTCCAGGCCCGTTTCGGTTTCGTAGGCCTGAAATACCCCCAGGGGCGTACGGCCCTTGCTGCGGCGCTCGATGGTGATGTCCCGGCCCTGCCAGCATAGCTCGATTTTGCCGGACATGGGGCTGCCGGACCAAGGGGCATAGCGCTCCTTGTCGGGCAGCGCGTCCTTGGTGGACCGGGCCCGGGTATCGATGCCGTAGAGCATATTGATTAGAAAGGCGCACCAGGTGGATTTTCCCCATTCGTTAGGGGCTTCGATGATGTTCAGCCCCGGCTGGAGCGTCAGGGTGGTCTGCTCCAGCTTGCCAAAGGTGGCGGTCATGGAATAGATTTTCATGGCAAAACCACCTCCTGTCCGTCCAGAATTTTTCTGGAGATTTTGGCGGCTAAAGTTG
This sequence comes from Oscillospiraceae bacterium, assembly GCA_017457285.1. GTDB lineage: Bacteria > Bacillota > Clostridia > Oscillospirales > Oscillospiraceae > Faecousia. Next base: position 7,413 of record JAFTHT010000047.1, read on the forward strand.
CGATATCCCGGGTATCATCCTGATGAGCGGCATTTTTTAGAATCCCGAAGTAAACGCCCTCCAGGGAGTCGGAATCGACGCAACTCCAGATGTCCACCGGGGGCACTGTTTGGTCCCGCAGCTGAAGATAGGGAAAGTGGGCGAAGGCGCTCCGAAGCGCATCCAAATCAGGCGCCGTTGCTTCGCCGGTGAGGGTCACCCGGTAGTGGTCGCCGTTGCCCACCGCAGGTAGAAGGGCGGCCAGAGCATTTTGGGCATCCTCGCCGGGGATTTGGATATCATGGTGCTGGGGGCAGTCCAGGCTGACAAATTCCGCGTCGACCGTGGCATCGATGGTGACAATCAGCACGCCCTTGGGGCCAAGCTCGTCCCAGCCCCGGCCCATGGGACAGCCGGGCCAGGCGCAGAGAGTTTCCCCAAAGCGCAGGGAGCCGGTCTTGTGGATGTGGCCCAGGGCCAGATAATGCAGCCCGGATTCCCGAATCTGGGCCCCGGTGATGGGGTTGTAAGGGGAATTGAGCTGAGTGGGGTCCCCATGGAGGATGGCGATGTGGTATTTTTCATCCCCTTCGGCCCGGAAGCCCTCCAGCAGTGCATCGCAGTCCATGCTCCGAAAGCCGGCGCCGTAGATGCGGCAATCCAGCGCCTCCAGGGGCAGACTGCTGATGGTGGGATTTGTAAAAATATGCACGTTTTTCGGCCACTGTGCCGTTAGATACGGGGAATCGGTGGCGCAAAAATCATGATTTCCGGGGCTGATGAATACAGGAACCGCCGCCTCCTCCAATGCCTGCCGCAGCGCATCCAGGGATTGCTTGCTGTGGGGGCCGTCGAACAAATCCCCGGACAGGAGCATAATATCGCAGTTTTCTTTTTTGCACAGGGTCGCCAGCTTGCCCGGAACCGCCAGCAATTCCTGCCGCAGAATCGGGGGGCGGCCGGTGAAGGGGGTATCCAGATGGAGGTCAGCGGCGTGGAGAATCTTCATATAGCTCAATCCTTTCTGCGGATTTACAAAGGCCGGTGGCGGTGTCGATGGTGAACAGGGCACCTTCCAGCTTGGTGGGGCCGTCGGCCCACTGGTAGCGGCCGGTCAAATCCCCCCGGAATTTGGCGATGGACTGCTGGGGACGGATGCCCAGGATGGAATTTTTGGGGCCGGTCATGCCGATGTCGGTGATATATCCGGTGCCCCGGGGGAGAACCTGGATATCGGCGGTGGGGACATGGGTGTGGGTGCCCCAGACGGCGCTGACCCGCCCGTCCAGCATATGGCCCATGGCCAGCTTTTCGGAGGTGGCCTCTGCGTGGATTTCTACGAAAACCAGTTTGGTATCCACTTCCTTCAGGATTTTTTCGATGAGATGGAAGGGGTTGTCCGGCCCGAAATCCATGCCACAGCGGCCAATCAGGTCAATCACCGCCACAGGGCCTGCCGTACTGTCGAAAATTCCGTAGCCCCGGCCCGACGTCTGGGGGGCTAGATTCGCCGGCCGGAGGATTTGGGCGCAGTCTTCCAGGTAGGGGACGATTTCCCGGCGGTTGAAGCTGTGATTGCCCAGAGTAATCACATCCGCACCGGCATCCAAAATCTCCTCCGCTTGCCGGGGGGTGATGCCGGCACCGCTGGCATTCTCCCCGTTGACGATGATGAAATCCGCCCCGTATTTCCGCTTCAGATAGCGCAGCGACCGACTAACCCGGTCCAATCCCGGCTCGCCCACCACGTCGCCGACTGTCAGTACCTTAAAATCCATCCGAATCCCTCCGTGTTTAATATATCAATAGTATATACCAAATTTCGGGATGATGCAAGAGAGCCCTTGCGGAAATGGGGGGACCTGTGGTATAATTATAAAGAAGAGTTTTCCATCTCCCTGAAAGAAATAAGGAGGAAAAGACCATGATGAAATCCTATCGGAGCCTGCTGGCGATGTTGCTGGCGGTGATGCTGCTGCTGTCGGCCTGTGCCGATTCCAATGGCGGCAAGCCTGCCACGGAGGCGACCCAGCCCTCCCAGACCGGTGCTACCGAGGCACCCACCACGGAAAATACGACCCCCTCCAGCACCGAAAGCACGGAGCCCTCTGATACCGAAGGCACCGAGCCCTCTGCCACCGAAAGTACGGAGCCCTCCGTCACCCAAGGTACCGAGCCCTCCGCCACCGAAGAAACGGAACCCTCCTTCACAGAGCCCGTGAACGAAGATTCCTATGCGGTGCAGGAGCTGATTGCTCGGGCTGACTTCATTGCTGCCGGCTATGACTACGACAAGGCCATTGCCATGATTCGGGAATCCGGCTATTTGGAGGAGGTTCCTTCTCTGTCCCAGCGGATTGAGGATTACACCATCGCAAAAAATAAGCTGCGGCGTTACGCCAGCCCCGAAACCATCACCCATATCTTCTTCCACTCTCTGATTGTGGATACCGACCGAGCCTTTGATGGGGATTACGAAGAGGGTGGCTACAATATGTATATGACCACGGTGGCCGAATTCAAGGCCATCCTCCAGCAGATGTACGACCGGGGCTATGTGTTGATTTCCCCCTACCAGATGGCCTACGAGAATGAAAACGGCAAATTTGTCTACGGCGACATTATGCTGCCCCCCGGCAAA
>JAFTHT010000048.1 GCA_017457285.1 Oscillospiraceae bacterium
AGTGCCACCCTTTCTATACCGGCAAGCAGAAGCTGGTTGACACTGGTGGACGTGTTGATCGTTTCAACAAGCGTTTTGGCCTGAAGTAAGACCGAAGTCCGCACTGCGTGAGCGTAGTGCGGACTTTTTGTATATTTTTGCAACGACCGTGCTGGGCTGTTCGTGGGAATCATGATAACAGCAGAAAGATGAATGATGCACCCTCCCATACAGAGGGGTTCAATCATTTACAGCACGTGGAGGAAGATATGGAATCTAATTTTGATGAAATGGTACAGGAACGGGCGGTTTTGGTTGGGTTGAACGCCGACTGCTTCACCAAGGCCCAGACCGCCACCGATGAAACCCTGGAGGAGCTGGAGGCTCTTCTGGAAACCGCCGGCGGTTTTTGCACCGGAAAAGTCCTGCAAAACCGCCATACCCCCGATGCCCACAGCTTCATCGGCGAGGGCAAGGCGCTGGAAGTGAAAATGCTGGTGGAGGCCACCGCGTCCACCATGGTGATTTTTGATAACGAGCTGTCTCCGGGCAATATTCGGGCTCTGGAGGAGATCATGGGTGTGACGGTTTTGGACCGCAGCGCGCTGATTCTGGATATCTTCGCCCAGCGGGCCAAGACCAAGGAGGGCCGCCTCCAGGTAGAGCTGGCACAGTACCAATACCTGCTGCCCCGGCTGTCCGGTATGGGCAAAAGCCTGTCCCGGCAGGGCGGCGGCATTGGCACCCGTGGCCCCGGCGAAACGAAGCTGGAATCTGACCGCCGTCACATCCGGGAGCGGATCAGCCGCTTGCAGCAGGAGCTGGAGCAGGTGCGGCAGGTTCGCAGCGTGCAGCGGGAGCGGCGGATGAAAAATTCCGTGCCGGTGGTGGCCATTGTGGGCTATACCAACGCAGGCAAATCCACTCTCCTGAATCAGCTGACCGGTGCGGGAATCCCCGCCAATAACCGACTTTTTGACACTTTGGACACCACCTCCCGGGCTTTGACGGTTTCCGACAATCTGGATGTGGTACTGTCTGATACGGTGGGCTTCATCGCCAAGCTGCCCCACCATCTGGTGGATGCCTTCCGGGCCACTCTGGAGGAATTGGAGTATGCCGACCTGCTGCTCCATGTCATCGATGCCTCCGACCCCAACCGGGAGGAGCATATCGAGGTGGTGGACAAGCTGATTTCCAAGCTGGCGAAGCCCGGCACCAAGGTGCTGCGTTGCTACAACAAGGCCGATTTGGTTGACCCCACCGATATCCCCATCGGGGAGGATGTGGTGCGGATTTCCGCCAAGCGGGGCTTCGGCATGGATACTCTGCTGAAAGCCATCGAAGCTGCCCTGGGCCACAGCCGCCACCATGTGGTGCTGACCCTGCCCTATGCCCAGGGTGGTCTGGTGGATACCCTCCACAAAAATGCCAACGTCAAATCCGTGGACTACACCGGCGAGGGAATCCTGGTAGAAACGGTTTTGGACCCCATTCTCTACGGCAGACTGAAAGAGTATATCACAGAGGAGCGATGAACCTTGGAGGAATATCTGGTGCCGACCCAGTTTGGGGAGGACGAATTTTATGAAAAAAAGTCCCACTTCATCGGCAGGGCCTGGCCCGTGGATACCGAGGAGGCGGCGCTGGAAAAAATCCAGGAGATGAAAAAGCGACACTACGATGCCACCCACAATTGCTGGGCCTACATTATTAAAGATGGCCCTGTCCGCTTCTCCGATGACGGCGAGCCCGGGGGCACTGCCGGGATGCCTATGCTTCAGGTCCTGCAAAGGGAGGGGCTGTATAATATTGTGTGCGTGGTGACCCGGTACTTCGGCGGCATTCTGCTGGGGGCCGGGGGTCTGGTTCGGGCCTACACCAAGGGCGCGAAAATTGCTGTCGATGCGGCAGGAAAGTCCATGAAACGGGTCTGGACGGCCCTGTATGTGCCCATTCCATATAATTTTTATGAGCGGGTGAAGCTGGAAATCACCGCTTTTGGGGGCATCCTCCGGGATACCCAATTCGGGGCGGATATTGAGCTGGAAATCCTGCTCCCGGAAGCCCAGGCGCAGCCCTTTTTGGACAAGCTCACCGACATGAGCGCCGGCACCATCGAGGGCATGGAAACCGGAAAAGAATATCGTGCGTTTCCGGTGTAAAAAACGGTGTCATTGCGAGCCAGTGTGCACACAGCTTCGCACTAAGAGCCGCCTACGGCGGCTGCGCTACGCATAGTCTGTGGACTTATGGCGTGGCAATCCCCAAAGGCTTTTAGATACATCATACGTTGGGTGGTCTAAAATCTTAGGGGATTGCCACGGCCCTTCGGGCCTCGCAATGACATGACAAACTGAAGGAGCTGATTCTATGACAGTCCGGGAAGAACTGGAGTATTTGGAACACAAGCGGTTGAATCCCTTGGCGGCCTTTGCGGACCGGAGCAAGGGGCGGCCGGTGCCCGAGGAGCCCAGTGAGAATGATGTCCGCACCTGCTTCCAGCGGGATACGGACCGCATCGTTCATTCCAAGGCCTTCCGTCGGCTGATGCATAAGACCCAGGTGTTTTTGCAGCCCGAGGGTGACCACTACCGCACCCGGATGACCCATACCCTGGAGGTCACCCGCATCGCCCGTACCATCGCCCAGGCCCTGGGCCTGAACGAGGATTTGGCGGAGGCCATCGGCATGGGCCACGATTTGGGCCATACCCCCTTCGGCCACGCCGGGGAGGATGCTCTTTCCAAGTGCCTGGGCAAGCCCTTCCGCCATAATGAGCAGAGCCTTCGGGTGGTGGATGTGCTGGAAAAGGACGGCCTGGGTCTGAATCTGACATACGAGGTGCGAAATGGCATCCTCTGCCACACCGGCGACCCCTGGCCCGAAACTCTGGAGGGCATGGCGGTTCGCCGCAGCGACCAGATCGCCTACGTCAATCACGATATCGACGATGCTATCCGGGCGGGAATCCTCTCCGATGACGATATCCCCAAGGCCATTTCCGATATTTTGGGCCACAGCCACCGGGACCGAATCAACACCCTGGTCTGCGATGCCATCAATACCTCCCGGGAGGCGGGGACGGTGACCTTATCTCCGGCGGTGGACAAGGCCCTGAAAGACCTGCGCAGCTTCATGTTCGAAAAGGTCTACCGCAATCCCGTCGCCAAGAGCGAGGAGGTCAAGGCCAAGGCCATGCTCCAGAAGCTCTTTGAATACTACTACGCCCACCCCGAAGCGCTGCCGGAGGATTTCCAACCTCAGATGAGCTTCGATGGTCTGGAGCGCACCGTCTGCGACTACATAGCAGGCATGACGGATAACTACGCCGTCGATAAATATACCGAGATTTTCATCCCCATGGGCTGGCATGTTCGGGGGTAATGTGATATAATAAAGCGATAATCGAAAATTGTGGTATTGCACCCCAATTTTCAATCTTATGAAAGGGGGCATTTTCGTGGCATTTCCGGCGGCGTTTATTGATGAATTGATTCAGCGCAATCCTATCGAGGAAGTGGTGGGGCAGTATGTGAATTTGCGGCGAAGCGGGTCGAATTTGTTTGGCCTGTGCCCCTTCCATGGGGAAAAGACCGCCTCCTTCTCTGTTGCGCCGGACAAGGGGATGTACTACTGCTTCGGCTGCCATAAGGGCGGCGGCGCGGTGAATTTTATGATGGAAGTGGAGGGGCTGAGCTATCCCGACGCGGTGCGCGCCCTGGCCAAGCGGGTGGGCATGGAAGTGCCGGAGGACGAGCAGTACCAGTCCCGCTACCGCCAGCAGGAGCGACTTTGGGCGCTACACAAGGAAGCCGCCCGGTTCTTCCACAGCAAGCTCTACGCCCCTGAGGGGCAGGCCGCCTTGCAATATGCCCAGGGCCGTGGGATGCCCAAATCCACCCTGACCACCTTTGGCATCGGCTATGCCCCCGACAGCTGGACGGCGCTGGTGGATGTCCTGCGGAAGAAGGGCTACACCGATGAAGAGCTGAAGGATTCGGGCCTTGTCACTGTTTCCAAAAAGAACGGAGCCCTGTTTGACCGGTTTCGGGACAGGCTGATGTTCCCCATCATCGATGTCCGGGGCAACGTCATTGGCTTTGGTGGCCGGATTATGAAGAAGGACGATGAAGCGGCGAAATATTTGAATTCCCCGGAAACTCTGATTTTCAATAAGAGAAAAAACCTGTTTGCCCTGAATTTAGCCAAGAAAAGCAAACAGGGATACATGATTCTGGTGGAGGGGTATATGGATGCCATCGCCCTGCACCAGTACGGCTTCGACTGCGCCGTGGCATCTCTGGGCACCGCCCTGACCGAGGACGGCGCCAACCTGCTTTCCAAGTACACGGATCAGGTGGTGCTGATTTACGACGGCGACGAGGCCGGACAGCGGGCTGCCCAGCGGGCGATTCCGATTCTGGAAAAGACGGGCCTGCAGGTGAAGGTCCTTCAAATGAAGGATGCCAAGGACCCGGACGAATTTTTGAAGAAATTCGGTGCCGACCGGTTCAAGATTCTGCTGGAGGAATCCTCCAACCGCATTGAATATCAACTCAATGCCATCCGCCGGAAGTACGACATCCGGGAGGATGACCAGCGGGTGAAATACATCCACGAGTCCGCTGAGCTGGTCTGCACCCTGGGCAGCGCCGTTCAGCGGGAGGTCTATGGCCGCCGGGTGGCGGAGGCTGCCTCCATCAGCTATGATGCTATGAAAATGGAGGTGGACAAGGCCTTCAAGCGCCGCATCGGCAAGGAAAAGAAGCAGCAGGAGAAAATCAATCTTTCCCCAGCCCGAAATCTGCAACCCAAGGCCCGGTCCATTCGTTATGACAACATGAAATCCGCCATGGCAGAGGAAGCGGTGCTGGCGCTGATTTTGAAGGTTCCCGCCCTGCTGGAGCAGGCCCGTGACTTGAAAAGTGAGGAATTTTCCTCCCCCTTGCTGGGCCGGGTCTATGAACAGCTGATGGCCCGCTACCGGCAGGGACTGGAGGTTAGCTTGGGGGTTCTGTCCGATTTGAATGCCGAGGAAATGTCCCATTTGGCAGGCATTTTGCAGCGGCAGGATGGCCCAGTGGATGAAAACGCCCTCCGGGACTGCGTCCGCACCATTCAATCGGAGCATCAGCGCTCCAGCGTTGCCAGCGACGATGATTTGCTGGCCTTTGCCAACAACCTGAAGGATAGAAAAGGGATGAGGGTATGACCACACTTCTGGACCAGCCCTCCCCGGTCAGCGCCGGGGAGGACGACGTTCGTCAGTACCTCAATGAAATACGCCGATTCCCTCTGCTGTCGGCAGAGGAGGAGCGGCAGCTGGCCGCCCGGTGTGCCGCCGGGGATGAGGAGGCCATCCGCCAGATGGTCAATTCCAATCTGCGGCTTGTGGTGTCCGTGGCCCGGGAGTATGCGGGTCGGGGGGTGCCCCTGCTGGACCTGATTCAGGAAGGCAGTATCGGCCTACTGGCGGCGGCGAAGAAATTCGACCACACCCTGGAGTACCGCTTCTCCACCTATGCCACCAAATGGATCCGGCAGGGTGTGACCCGGTGCCTGCTGAGCCATGGGGCTCTGATTCGGGTGCCGCTGCATACCGCCGAGCGGATGCGTAAGGTCATGGCGGTAAAATATTCCCTTTTGCAGGAAACCGGCCTGGAGCCCACCGTGGAGGAAATTGCCCACCGCTGCGGCCTTTCCGGGGATAAGGTTGCCAAGCTCTTGCAATTGGCCCCGGAGACCTGCTCCCTGGATGCCCCGGCAGGGGAGGAGGATGCCACCCTGGCCGTCCTTCTGGAGGACGTTCACGCCCCCCAGCCCCAGGAGCAATTGGTTCGGGAGGAGCTGAACCACACCATGGATACCCTGCTTTCCATGCTCAACCAGCGGCAGCAGCAGATCCTGCGGCTCCATTTCGGCATGACCGACGGGGTCTGCCATTCTCTGGAGGAAATCAGCAAAATGCTGGGCATCTCCAAGGAGCGGGCCCGGCAAATCGAGCGGCAGGCCATGGAAAAGTTGAAAAAAAGCGGTTCCAGCATGGGATTGGAGGATTTTTTGAATGAATGAGTTTACGTTTGAGCCCACCCAATGGGAGCTGGCTCTTGAGAATATCGGCGATACCCTCTCCGCTGCCCGGTTTCTGACCCTGATGGAAGGGGAGGACGAGGGGGCTGTGGAGGAGGCGCTGCTGGAGCTGTCCGAACGGCATATCCTGCTGGATGTGACGGATTTGCCCATGGCCCACGGCGTGGGCGAGGCGGCGGTGCGGCTGCGCCGGGAGGAGCAGCTGGTGCAATCCGGCAAGCTGCTGGAAAGCCTGGAGGATACCGACCCGCTGAAAATGTATCTGGAGGAGCTGGCTTCCATTCCGGCCTTTGGGGATGTGCAAATCCTTTCCCAGCGGCTGCTGGAGGGGGACAAGTCCGTGGTGGAGCAGCTGACCAATCTGATGCTCAGCCGGGTGCTGGAGCGGGCCTGCCAGCTGGTGGGCCGGGGCGTCCTTTTGCAGGATTTGATCCAGGAGGGCAGCCTGGGCCTTTGGCAGGCCATCCTCAGCTATGAGGGCGGCGATTTTGAGACCCATTGCGACTGGCATATCCGCTTTGATATGAACCGGGTTGTGACCATGCAGGCCCGGGACCGGGGCGTGGGTCAAAAGCTCCGGCAGGCCATGGAGGATTACCGGACTGTGGACGAGCGGCTGCTGTCCGAGCTGGGCCGGAATCCGACCCTGGAAGAAATTGCGCTGGAGCTGCACATGACTGCGGAGGAAGCCGCCACGGTGGCCAAGACCCTGGATTCCGCCCGAACCCTCGCCCAGGCGAAAAAGCCCGGGGAGCCGGTGGAGGAAGACCCGGAGGAGCAGCAGGCGGTGGAGGATACCGCGTACTTCCAGATGCGCCAGCGGATTGCGGATCTGCTCTCCGGCCTGGAGGAAGGGGATGCCAGATTGCTGACTTACCGCTTTGGCCTGGAGGGCGGAAAGCCCCTTTCTCCCGAGGAAACCGGCCGAAAGCTAGGCCTGACCCCGGAAGAAGTGGTCCAAAGAGAAGCCGCCGCATTGGCCAGCTTACGGCAGAGCTAGGAGCGTGAGCGAATGAAGTGCTATTTTATTGCCGATACCCACTTCGGCGATGAGCGGATTAGAAAATATGAGAACCGCCCTTTTCCTACAACGGATTTGATGGACCAAGTCCTGATTCACAACTGGAATGCCCGGGTGGCCCCCGAGGATACCGTGTATATACTGGGCGATTTTGGTGCGGATGGCGATGAGACGCAGGTTCTGGCGCAGCTAAACGGCACCAAATTCCTCATAAAAGGGAATCACGATACCAAAAGCAACGCCGCTTACCGCAACGCCGGATTTCAGGAGGTGTACGACCATCCAATCATTCTGGATGGATTCTGGCTTCTGTCCCACGAGGCGCTTTATGTCAATTCCAATATGCCCTATGCCAATCTGTTTGGCCATGTGCATAACAGCCCCATCGTTTGCGATTACAGCAGTCAGCATTTTTGCGTTTGCGTAGAGCGGATTGGATATGCACCAATCTCCTTTGATGAAATCAAAAAGAAAATCCAGGAGGCATCCGAATCATGACGAAAAAAGCAATCTACCCCGGTTCCTTTGACCCCTTCACCAACGGTCATCTGGATATCGTCAAGAAGGCTTCGGCTTTGTTTGATGAGGTGGATGTGGTCATCGGTGTTAATGCCAACAAACGCCGCACCTTCGCCGCGGCGGCCATGAAAGCCGCCATCGAAAAGACGGTGGCGGAGCTGGGTATGGACAATGTGTCCGTCACCGTTTATGACGGGCTGGTGGCGGAATACGCCAAAACCAACAATATAAAGTATATGATTCGTGGCCTCCGCAACAATATGGACTACAATTACGAGGAAAATATCGCCGAGGTCAACAAGCTCATCAATCCCCAAATGGAGTATGTCTACTTCCGGGCGGAAAATGTGGCGGTGTCCTCCTCTATGGTCAAGGAGCTCCATGGCTATGGGCAGGATGTGTCGCCGTATCTGCCGAAGGCGATTCTCGATATTGTTTAATTAGAAAGAAGGAAAAATTATGGCTAAATTTCATTCTATCGCCATCGATGGCCCCGCCGGGGCCGGTAAAAGCACCATTGCCAAGCGCCTGGCCAAGGAGCTGAACTTCGTGTATGTGGATACCGGTGCCATTTACCGCACCGTGGCCTATTTCCTGGATCTGCTGGGCATCAGCCCCAAGGATGTGGACGGCGTGGAGCGTTACATCGACGAGCTGACCATCGAAATCGAGTACGATGAAAACGGCACCCAGCATATGATTATGAACGGCATGGATGTATCCGGCGAGATTCGCACCCAGGATATTTCCCAGAAGGCCTCCCTGGTCTCTGCCCATGCGGTTGTCCGGGAGATGCTGCTGGATATGCAGCGGGATGTGGCCAAGAAGCACAATGTCATCATGGATGGCCGGGATATCGGCACTGTGGTGCTGCCCAAAGCGGATGTAAAAATTTTCCTCACCGCCGACCCGGCAGTCCGGGCCCAGCGCCGGTATGAGGAGCTGATTGCCAAGGGCCAGAAGGCTCAGCTTCCCACCATCCTGAAGGAAATCGAGCAGCGGGACTATCAGGATACCCACCGCCCCATCGCCCCCCTGAAGCAGGCCAAGGATGCGGTCAAGGTGGATACCTCCGCCCTGGACATTGAAGGGGTCGTGTCTGCTATCAAGCAAATCGTGGCGGAGAAGCTGGGCCTATGAGTGTCATCGTCGCGAAAAACGCCGGATTCTGCTTCGGCGTGTCCCGGGCGGTGGAGCTGGTGGAGCAGTCCGCCGGAGAGGGGAAACGGGTCGTGACCCTGGGGCCCATCATCCATAACCGCCATGTGGTGAATAAATTTGAAGCCCTTGGGGTCAAGGTCATCAATTCCCCCGCCGAGGCGGAGAAGGGCATGACCGTTATCATCCGCTCCCACGGCGTGACCAAGGCGGTCATCGATGCCCTGGAGGCGCGGGGGGTGGAAATCATCGATGCCACCTGTCCCTTCGTCAAGCGAATCCACGGCATCGTGGCTAAAGCCAGGGAAGAGGGGAAGCTGCCGGTGATTATCGGTACCCGCTCCCACCCAGAGGTGGAGGGCATCGCCGGCTGGTGTGACGACTGCCGCATCTTCGAAAACCCCGAAGAACTGCTCCAGTGGGCAAATTCCGGGGAGATTTCTCCAGAAACTCCCATTTGCATGGTCTCCCAGACCACTTCTACGGAAGCTCTCTGGAAAAAATGTTGCGAAATCGCAAAAAAACAGTTTACTAACTTGAAAATCTTTGATACAATATGCAGAGCGACGGAATTTCGGCAGGGGGAAGCGGCTGTGCTCAGCGCATCCTGTCAGGCCATGGTTGTGGTGGGGGACCCCACCAGTTCCAATACGGGCCGCCTCGCAATGATTTGCCGGGAGCATTGCCCCCGGGTGGCTCTGGTGGACAATGCCGCCGAGCTGGCCCCCGCTTTCTTCAAAGGGGTCACCCACGTTGGAATCACGGCCGGTGCATCCACACCGGCGTGGATAATAAAGGAGGTCAATAAGACTATGAGCGAAATTACTAATGTTGAGGCTGTACAGGAGGAGAACTTTGCAGAGCTTCTGGAACAGTCCATCAAGACTTTAAATACAGGAGACAAGGTTATCGGCATCGTTACCGGCATCGGCAACACCGAAGTCCAGGTTGATCTGGGCACCAAGCACGCCGGTTACATTCCTTATGATGAAGTCAGCACCGATCCCTCTGTCAAGCCCGAGGACATCCTGAAGGTTGGCGACGAGATCGAGGTCTTCGTGGTTCGTGTCAACGACCAGGAGGGCACTGTTCAGCTGTCCAAGAAGAAGCTGGACGGCATGAAGGTTTGGGACGAGATGGCTACCTACGTGGAGGAGAAGACCACCATCGAGGGCGTCATCACCGAGGACAACAAGGGCGGCCTGGTGGCCAATGTCAAGGGCGTTCGTGTGTTCATCCCCGCTTCCCAGTCCGGCATCGCCAAGGGCGGCGACATGACCAGCCTGAAGGGCCAGACCGTGAAGCTGAAGGTCACCGAGGTCAACCGTGCCCGCCGTCGTGTCATCGGCTCCATCCGTGCCGTTACCTCCGAGGAGCGTAAGGCCAACCGTGAGAAGATCTGGGCCGAGATCGAGGTCGGTGCCAAGTACCACGGCGTGGTGAAGTCCCTGACTTCCTACGGCGCTTTCGTGGATATCGGCGGCGTGGACGGCATGGTCCATGTTTCCGAGCTGAGCTGGAACCGCATCAAGACCCCCGCCGATGTTGTGAAGGTTGGCGACGAGATCGATGTTTACGTCATCTCCTTCGATCCCGAGAAGCACAAGATTTCTCTGGGCTACAAGACCGCTGAGATGAACCCCTGGAACCAGTTCATGAGCAAGTACGCTGTTGGCGACGTTGTGGATGCCAAGATCGTCAAGCTGATGACCTTCGGCGCCTTCGCTGAGATCATCCCCGGCGTTGACGGCCTGATCCACATCTCCCAGATCGCTGACCGCCGCATCGGCAAGCCCGAGGATGTGCTGGCTGAGGGCCAGGATGTCCAGGTCAAGATCACCGATGTGGACGCCGAGAACAAGCGCATCTCCCTGTCCATCCGTGCTCTGCTGGAGGAAGCTCCCGCTGAGGATGTCGAGGACGCCGAGTAATAAGGCCCATACCGGGGCTGGCACAGTGCCGGCCCCGGTATTTGCGTAACAGAAGGAGTGATGAGGAATGAAAAGGTCACAGATAATCGCCGCTTTTGGGTCTGCGGCCCTGTGGCTGCTTGCCGGTGTGATATTGGTATGCTCCAAAGGGAACGTTATTGCGGGGATCTGCTTTTTTTCCTTGGCGCACTATGGCTGGGGAAAGCCATATATATGCTGAGGCAGAATCGCCGCAATTACAATAAAACGGAAATTGAGGTCGAAAAGAATGGTTAAACACATTGTTGCGTATACATTCAAGGAAGGGATAGACAAGAATGCTTCTGTGAAGCTGATCGGCTCTCTGTTGGAGCCCCTGGTGGGGAAGATTCCCGGCCTGCTGGCCATGGAGATCCGCAGCTGCTTCCAGGGCGGGATGGATTACTGCCTGTATTCCGAGTTTGAGAGCCGCCAGGCTCTGATCGATTATGCGGAGCATCCTCTCCATCTGGCGGCTAAGGAGCAATTCTTCCACTTGCTGAGCAGTCGTGTGGCAGCGGATTATGAGGTGTAAACGATGAAAGCAGTAGTCACCGTCGTAGGCAAGGACAGGGTTGGCATCATTGCCAATGTGTGCCTGGAGCTTGCCAAGTATCAAATCAATGTGCTGGACATCAGCCAGACCGTCATGCAGGGGTATTTTACGATGATGATGGTGGTGGATGTGTCCGGCTGTAACGTCCCTCTGGCAGAGCTGTGCAAAGCAATGGATGCCAAGGGTCAGGAAATGGGACTGTCCATCCGTGTCCAGCGGGAGGACATCTTTGAAGCCATGCACCGGGTGTGAGGTAGCTTATGCTGAGTCAAAAGGATATTTTGCAGACCCAGGATATGATCGATAAGCGGCACCTGGATATCCGCACCATCACCATGGGCATTTCACTGCTGGACTGTTCGGATACGGATGTGAATGTTTGCGCTCAGAAGATTTATGAGAAAATCTGCCGCCGGGCGGAGAATCTGGTCCGTGTGGGTCAGGATATTGAGTGGGAATTTGGCATTCCCATCGTGAACAAGCGGATTTCCGTCACCCCCATTTCTTTGGTGGGTGCCGCTTGCCGGGAGGATTCTCTGGTGCCCCTGGCCATCGCCATGGATAAGGCGGCGAAGGAAGTGGGCGTCAATTTCATCGGGGGCTTCTCGGCGCTGGTCCAGAAGGGCTGCACCGATAGCGACTGGAAGCTGATTCGCTCCATTCCTGAAGCCATGCGCCAGACGGAGCGGGTATGCGCCAGCGTCAATGTGGGCTCCACCAAGGCTGGCATCAATATGGATGCGGTTGCGGAAATGGGCCGAATTATTAAAAAAACCGCCGAATTAACGGCGGATAACGATGGCTTGGGCTGTGCGAAGTTGGTGGTTTTCGCCAATGCGGTGGAGGATAACCCCTTCATGGCCGGTGCCTTCCACGGCGTGGGCGAGTCGGAGTGCGTTCTGAATGTGGGCGTGTCCGGCCCCGGCGTTGTGTACCATGCCCTGCAAAGCGTTAAGGGCCAGCCCTTTGATGTGGTGGCGGAAACCATCAAAAAGACCGCTTTCCGGATTACCAGAATGGGCCAAATCGTAGGTGTGGAGGCATCCAAGCGGCTGAATGTGCCCTTCGGTATCGTGGACCTGAGCCTGGCGCCTACCCCTGCGGTGGGTGATAGCGTGGCCCGGATTCTGGAGGAAATGGGCCTGGAGGTCTGCGGCACCCATGGAACAACCGCCGCTCTGGCGCTCCTGAACGATGCCGTCAAAAAGGGTGGCGTCATGGCATCCAACCACGTTGGTGGCCTGTCCGGCGCCTTTATTCCGGTGTCCGAGGACGAGGGCATGATTGCCGCCGCTGAGGCCGGTGTCCTGGCCCTGGATAAGCTGGAGGCCATGACCTGTGTCTGTTCCGTGGGTCTGGATATGATTGCGGTCCCCGGCGATACCTCCGCTGCCACCATTTCCGCGATTATTGCGGACGAGGCGGCCATCGGCATGGTCAATACCAAAACTACCGCTGTCCGCATCATCCCCGCCCCCGGCAAGGTGGTGGGCGACCGAGTAGAAATGGGCGGCCTGCTGGGCAGTGCCCCGGTGATGCCCGTCCACGACCAATCGGCGGAACAATTCATCGCCCGCGGCGGCCGCATCCCGGCTCCGCTGCAGAGTTTGAAGAACTAAAAAATAGAATGTCATTGCGAGACCAGTCGGCAGACTGGTCGTGGCAATCTCCTGGTTTTTGAAACTTGTGAGATTGTCGCGGGGTTTACACCCCTCGCAATGACATTTTTATATATGAATTTTCCCTTGCTTCCGCCGTTTATCCGGCTCCGTCCCCAGAAAATAATCCGCCGAAACATTATAAAACCGGCAAAGGGTCACCAAATGCCGAATGGGCATCTCATTAGCCCCACGCTCATATCGGGCGTACATGGTCTGAGAAGTCCCCAGAACCTGCGCGATCTGCGCCTGGGTCAAATCGTTATCTTCTCTTAATCCTCTGATAATTTCAATAAACGTCCTCACTTGGCCATCACTCCTTTGAAAGTATGCCCATAGTGTAGCAAAGTAAAGATATTTACTATTGACTTTAGTAAAGAAGTTTATTAAAATTATTGTATTCCAAATAAGAGGAGGAAACGAAATGAAAAAATTAACAGCACTTCTGGTGGCGCTACTGATGCTTTTGGCCCTTCTGGCCGGCTGTGACAATGGCGCACCGGAGCAGAAGGAAACGGAGAAGCCCGACAAGGCAACATCTTCTAATGAGGAACCTTCTAAAGAAACCGACCCGACAATTCCGGAGGAATCGAAGCCTGATGCAACAGAACCGACGAATCCTCCAGAAAGTAAACTGGAAAAGTTGGAGGGTGATATCTATCGCGCATCCGATTTCTCGGAAGGTTTGGCTGTTGTGGTAGTTGGCGGGAGAAACGGCCGGGGCTGTGTGATCAATAAGGCCGGTGAAATTGTATTTGATTTGCCTTTCGCGATTGAAAACAGCTATATTGTAACCGGCTGTCAGTTCTATGATGGATATATGGCGATCAATGGCGGAATCTGCGATAAAAACGGTAATTTTACGTATCCTGAGGATGTGGGGGCCACTAACTTCTACACCGTTGGCCTGGAAGGTGGATATGTGATTGCTGAGGTGGTAGAGGCAACCTTTGACTCGACAAAAAAATCCCTTGGTATTCTCAATACGGATTTTGAATGGGTGGTAGAACCTTCGGAGGAAATTCATAGTGCGTTGTCCGACGAATATGGTAATCTGAAATTTTTTGTTGCCATGAATACCGATGACTATTATCATGAGGGATTTGTGTATGTACATGATTTGGACGTATTCCTTGAGATGGATACGGGCCGCATTTTAACCGCACAAGAGGCACCTTACGCCCATCCTTCGAAATCGTGGGATGTGGCCTCCAATGGAACCTACTGGGATGTAAATGATGAAATAACATTGGATATTTCTTCGTATGACACCATTAGCCATTGTTCAGCCTTTGAAAATGGTTTGGCGCGTGTCGTATTCAAAAATGCGGCGGCAGGAATGAGCTTCTTTACTCTTATCGATGAGAAGGGGGAATTCCTGTTTGAGCCAGTAGATTTCGGAAATAGCACTGCGTGGGTGAAGACAGATGGAGAAACGATTCTTGTGTCCACAACAATTTCTGGCGAAAGAGTAAAAATGAAGAGCTATGATATGAATGGTAATCTGATTGCTGAGTTTGATACCGATAGCATTGGGGTTTATAGTGTATCGATTCGTGATGGTGTAATTCAGATTGAAGGTGGATACAGTTATAGTAATTATGTTTGGTTCTACACCCCTGAATTTGAACCCCTGTTCTGATAGAAAAGGCCCTGCCGGGATTCCGGCAGGGCTGTTGTTATGAGATTATTCCTGTTCCCAGTTGTGCCAGATGTTTTGGACATCGTCGTCATCTTCCATGATGTCGATGAGCTTTTCCATCAGGGCGATGTGTTCTTCGGTCTCCAGCTTCTGGTAGTTCTGGGGGACCATTTCAATCTGGGCGGAGACGAAGGTGTATTTGCTCAGGTTGGCCACAACGTCGTTGAAGTCGTCGGGCTGGGTGTAGATGGTGAAGACGTCACCGTCGGCTTCGAAATCGTCGGCGCCGGCCTCCATGGCGTCCATCATGACTTCCTCTTCGTCCAGCTCCTCCTCGGAGTTATCGATGACCAGCACGCCCTTCTTGTCGAAGCTCCAGCTGACGCAGCCGGAGGCGCCCAGGTTGCCGCCGAACTTGTCGAAGTGGTGGCGCATGGAGCCTGCGGTGCGGTTGCGGTTGTCGGTCATGGTCTCAACGATCACCGCCACGCCGCCGGGGCCGTAGCCTTCGTAGGTGATGGATTCGTAGTTGTCGCCGCCGCCGGCACCGGCCGCCTTCTCCAGGCAGCGCTTGATGTTGTCGTTGGGCATATTGGCGGCCTTGGCCTTGGTGATGACGGTGGCCAGCCGGGAGTTGTTGGCGGGGTCGGTGATGCCGCCGCCCTCCTTCACCGCCACGATCAGCTCCTTGGCGATCTTGGTGAAGGCCGCGGCACGCTTGGCGTCCTGCGCGCCCTTGGTTTTTTGGATGTTATGCCATTTGGAATGTCCGGACATAAGTATTTCTTCCCTTCAAAAATTATCTGATATATTTTAGCACTTCGCGCCGAAAAAATCAATAGAATTTCATGCAGTCGCTGTGTTTTTCGGAAATTTTAACCTGGATTTCCGGAAATGCGGCGGCAATTTTTTCCGCCAGCACCGCCACGATGGGGTTTTCTGTGTGGAAATGCCCCGCATCGATCAGGTTCAGCTCCGCTTCTTTGGCATCCCAGAACTGGTTGTACTTCACATCGGCAGTGACGAAGGTGTCGCACCCGGCCCTCACCGCGTCCATCAGTTCGCTGGCGCAGGCACCGCCGCCCACGGCCACCTTGCGGACAGCCTTGCCGCCGCTGACATACCGCAGACCGTCACAGTGCAGTCCTTCCTTCACAGCGGAAAGAAAGCTGTCCAACGTCTGCGCTTCCACATGGCCGCACCGCAGCAGACCCCACTGCCGGCCCTGTTCATCGGTGCCTGTGGGGTTGATGACCTGAATGGTTTCAAGACCAAGCATCTGGGCCAGCCGGTCATTGACCCCACCGGGAGCGCAGTCCAGATTGGTGTGAGCGTTGATGGCGCTGATGTCGTTTTTGCAAAGAAAAGCGATGGAACGGCCAAGGCTGGTGCCGTCCGTTACTGCTTTGATGGGCTGGAAAATCAGGGGATGGTGGGTCACAATCAGGTCGGCACCCATCTCCTTGGCCTCATGGCAAACGTGTTCAAAAGGATCCAGTGCCACCAAAATTTTGCTGACTTTTTGCGTGCTGCTGCCGCAAAGCAGCCCCACATTGTCCCAGTCCATTTTCATGGAGCGGGGAGCAAGTGTTTCCAGAAATGTTAGGATTTCACCCACGTTCGCCATAAATCAATGTCTCCATTTCCTGAATTTCTTTCAAAATCGCCTCGAATTCCGGTAGCTTTTCGCTGCCGGAATGGCGCAGACCGTTGACGGTGGTTTCCAATGCGTCCTTCACCCGCTCGTAAAAGGCCCCTAACAGGGAAGAACCGCTTGCCAGCAGGGCAGGGGAGATGTGATAGCCGCCGGGGGTCAGAGGTTCGGCGGGTTCGTATCCCACCTCCATAACAGGGTAAAGGAATTTTCCGTCCTGGGCCAAAGTCTCCCGGAGGATGCGGAAGCCCTGTTCATACAAATACCGCCGCAGCTCCGGTCGCCGGGATTGGCATTGGAGAATCAGCCGGTAGCGGCCATCCTTCAACCAGGGGGCGGCCTCCAGAATGGAAATCATGGTATCCGCGCCCATACCGGCGCAGACCAGGGTGTCAAAATCCCGGGGCACGTTTCGCAGGCCGTCGGACAGGAAAAAGGTCATTTTGTCCCGCACGCCGAATTTCAGCCCATTTCGCATGGCGCTTTGCAGGGGGCCTTCGTTCACATCTGCGGCAATGATACGATTGGCAATGCCGGTTTTCAGCAGATGGATGCCTAAGTACCCATGGTCGCAGCCAATATCCGCCACCCGGTCACCGGGACGGACAAAGCCGCAGCAAGCCAGCAACCGATTGGAAAGGGGGATTTTCATATAAATTCCTCCGATTTTGATGGGAGATATTAATATCTCATATCGAAAAAGTGCCCGCCGTCCCGGCTTTTTCGGGACGGCGGGGCCGGTGAATTAGGCGTTCTTCTCTGCCTGATCTGCCTCGTAGGCCTCCAGGAAGTGGTTCAGCTGGGCCAGGAAGGAATCGCAGTCGATGCCGTGGACCATGCAGGCTTCTTCCACGGTCTCGCCCCGGGAAGAGGGGCAGCCCAGGCAGTGCATGCCGATGGCGAAGAACAGGGGCGCGCTCTGGGGCGCGATGTCCAGCACGTCACCGATGATGGTGTTTTTTTCAATCTTAACAGCCATGATAATGACCTCCTAATGGTTTCTTCCGCTATTATAACTGCTCTTTCGCCAAATTACAAGAGGGAATTTATGATTTCAGGTCATCGGTTGCCGGGCCGTCGATCAATTCGCCGTTTTCCTGGAATCGGGAGCCGTGGCAGGGGCAGTCCCAGGTGTGTTCGGCGGGATTCCATTTCAGAGCGCAGCCCATATGGGGGCATCGTTTTGCTTTCCATTGCAAAAGATTGGTGACGGCTTCAAAGGCGTTGATGGCCAATTGCGGATGCAGCATGGTCCGTTCAGGGGCATAGAGGCTTCGGTATGGGCTGTCTTTTCCCTGAACCAAGTCGGTTAGCAGTTCCGCAGCCACCATGGCGGAGGTCATGCCCCATTTGTTGAAGCCGGTTGCCACATAAAGGTCCGGGGTGCGACGGCTATATTGACCGATATAGGGGATGCCGTCCAAACTCATGCAGTCCTGGGTGGCCCAGCGGTATTGAATCCGGGAGCCGGGATAATATTCTGAGAGAATCCGCTCTAATTCTGACCAGTTTCCGCCGGATTTGCCGGTCCGGTGGCTGCCGCCTCCAAGAAGCAGCAGATTCCCATGATGTCGGAAGGACAGGCCAGAATTGCCGTCGTCCACATACATTCCGTCAAAAATCGGCAGATTTTCCACCCCCAAACAGTAGGAGCGGTGCTGGTAGAGCTTTAGAAAATAGGCGCCGTGCTTGTTGAGGATGGGGAAGTGGGTGGCGATGATGATCTTTTCGGCGGTAATCGTGCCATGGTTGGTTTTTGCCTGATGGGGCATCAGTTCCTGCACCTTGGTGTTTTCGTGGATATTGAGCCCTTGCGCGATATGAGCCAGGAATTTCAGCGGATGGAATTGGGCTTGATTTGAAAAGCAGACTGCGCCGGCGGTGGGGAAGGGCAGGGGGAGTTTTTCTTCCAGTTTAGCTTGGAAATTGATTTTTTCCAGGGCGGAAAGCTCTAATTCCAGCTTTTTTCGGTCTGTCAGACTGTAGACATAGGAATTCTGTTCGGTAAAATCACAGTCCGCATCCCGACACAGGCGGCGATAGTCCTCCAGGGCTTGCAGATTCGCCTCCAGATACAGCCGGGCCTTTTGTTCGCCGAATTTCAGAATCAATTTGTGGTAGCACAGTCCATGCTGAGCGGTGAGTTTGGCGGTGGTGTTTTTTGTAATACCGCCGCCGATTTTATCTGCTTCTACCAGAAGATAGTCGATGCCCGCTTCCTGCAGAGAATTGGCGCATAGAATTCCAGCCATTCCGCCACCGATAATCAGCACATCTGTGCGGCAGTCGCCGGACAGAGGGGGGAATTGGGGAAGCCGGGCTGTTTCTGTCCATATGGATGCCATAGAATCACCTCTTGGTTAGTATGGCTGATTATGCGGGAAAAAAACCGCCGGTTAAAAACCGACGGTGGAGTTGGAGCGGTAAATGATTGTTTACGATAGCACTACTTGCCCCCCTCATAAATGAGGGGGGCAAGGATCATTTATATCAATAAGAGCTATTTTTCATCCCTCTTAAATTCCAGAATATCTCCCGGCTGGCAGTCCAGCACATCGCAGATGGCCTCCAGGGTGGAGAAGCGGATGGCGCTGACATGGCCGTTTTTCAGCTTGGACAGGTTCACATTGGCAACGCCAACCTTTTCAGACAGCTCGTTCAGGGACATTTTTCGGTCAGCCATGACCCGGTCAAGACGCAAAATAATGGGCATATGCTACCTCCTTACAGGGTCTCATCGGACAGCTGCTGGAGTTGGGTGCCGTAGCGGAAGATATAGGACAGCAAAAAACATACCGCCGCGGCAACCACAAAGTTCAGGTCGATGTCCAGCATGAAGGATACATGACTGATTTTGTCATTCAGTAGCAACTCCTTCAGATTGAAGCCATAGATAATAAAATACTCCATTGCCAGCTCCACACAGGCAATCACTGTACCGCCAATTAGCTCCACCCAACCCAGCTTTTTCAGGCTGTGACTGACGGATTCCCGGAAGGGCTGACCCTCCTTCATGGGGCGCAGGATTTCCCGGAACAAGCGGATGCAATAGATGCCCACGGCTAAACCGGCCACCAGCATGACCACGCCGGCCATGTTTAGTGTACGCTGAATCCTGGAAATTTCAGGGGAGGGGATTGCATCTTCCGCCAGTTCCAGACTGACAAAATCAAGATCCAACTCCAGCATTGGTGTGATGCCTTCAACACCATCGAGTGCAATGCTCAGCACCAGACCCAGGATTGCGATGATGCCACTGATAATCTGAAGCCAGAAGAGTAGCCTTAAAACGATATCAATCCGCTTGGCATTTCGTGTTAATTTTTCCATAATTGGTTCCTCCTGTTGTTTGGATGGCCCTACTATAACAGGTAGGATAACGTTTGTCAAGTAAAAAATAACGAAAAACATTAAAAAATTTACGCATAACTTTTCGTGGCTGCGGGATACTGTATAAGAGGTGATGAATTATGGCGAAAAAGGGCATGAAGCGGCCAAACGATACCCAGCCGCATCCGGATAAGCAGGCATCCCCTGTGCCTCAAATCCAGGGTAGGGCCAAATCCGGCAAAGAAAAGGTGAAACCCATCATTGCTGGCACCATGGGTGCGGAGCTGAAGGTTTGGCACGAGAAGCCCATTTCCCGGGCCTATCGTCAGATAGATAACGATTTGGCCCGGGATAATCTTGAAAATGATATTCCCTATGCGGATTTGCAGGACCTGCAATGAAACGAGCCGGATATCCCAACAGATATCCGGCTCGTTTATTCGTTTATTCAATCCGAAGGAGCTTCATATCGGTCTTACCGCCGATTTTCTGCATCAGCAGCTCTGTTCGGCCCTGGGCGTAGCTTTCAATGGGGCGGCGAAGCCGGAAGTCCAGATAATTAAAGCCGTAGGATTCCTGAATCGTCAAATCTTCGTTGGCATCGTTAATCCGCTTGGCATCATGGACGAACCGCAGCAGCTCCTTGAGCTGGGGAATATAGGGCTGGTCGAATTTGCTGAGGATATTATCGAAAATCTCCATAGGATGGTGTTTCACGGACTCCCAGACGTGCTGGGTATCCTTTTCGAATACCTCCGGATTGCTCTCGTAGAAATCCTGGTAGAACCGGAGGTTGTCTCCGTTGTACAGCCGCCGCACATACTTCATGGAGTTGGGGAAAAGCTCATACATATAGCACAGGAAGTGCAGATACTGGTAGTTCCGGCGCAGGGGGGTGTCCAGGTGGTAGAAAAAGGGGAAGATGGCCTTGTTGGCCAGAATCATGTCCTCCTCTTCCTGATAGCCATAGATGCCCCGGAACAGAATTTTCATACTGGGGTCAAAAACCAATTCATCCAGATATTTCTCGGTGATGGCGGTGGAGGGGTTAAATTTGCAGAAGGACATACTGGCCCCGGCCACGCCCATATCCAGCATGGTAAAAAACAGCTCCAGGGTCTGATTCAGATCCTCCTCTGTTTCCTCCGGGAAGCCGTACATGAAGAACAGGCCTACGGTAATCTTGTTGTCCAGCAGGAAACGAATCATTTCCTTCGCCCGCTGGAGGTTCAGATTTTTGTTGATTAGCTTCTGCATCCTGGGGGAGCCGCTCTCAATGCCCAGCTCGATGTGGACCATACCGGCCTGCTTCATTTTCAGGATCAGCTCCTGGCTGATGCAATCAATACGGGCGGTGCAGCGCCAAGTGATGTCCAGCTTCTTTTCCAGGATATAGTCGCAGACGGCGCTGACCAGCTTGTGGTTGGTCGTGAAAGCATCGTGGGAGAACCAGAAGCTCTTGATGCCGAATTTCTTGTTGAAATATTGGATGTCCTCCACGATCCGCTCCGGTGATTTCAGCCGGTAGGTCCGCCGCCAGAAGTAGCTGGTGCAGCAGAAGGTGCAGCTGTAGGGACAGCCCCGGCCGGCATCGATGGGCATAAAGAAGCTCCTGTCAGCCAGACTGGGGTCGGAGGCATCGTAGTGGTCCAGATACAGCCGGTCATCCCAGTGGGGCAGGGTGTCCAGGTCGCACAGGGGCATTTCAGCGGTGTTGGCAATTACGGCACCATCCCCGCGGTGGTAAAGCCCGGGAATCGAATCCAGCGAAGAGCCGTCCTGCATGGCCCGGAAGAAGGGAACAATGGTATGTTCGCCCTCGCCGGAACAGATATAGTCCACAAAGGGCATGGCCTGCATGGTCTGCATGGCGGTAGCAGAGGCCTGAGGGCCGCCGAGAATCGTAATCAGCCCCCGCTGCTTCAATTCCCGGGCCAGCCGCAGCTCCATGTGGTAGTAGGGCCAGAGGGTATAGAAACAGACGTACTGTGCACCGGAGGCGGATATTTTCTCTGCTGCGTCATGGATAAAGGTGTTGTAGTCCTGATGATAAGTATCAATTTCGCAAAGGCGAAGAATCTGGGCATCAAACCCGGCCTCCAGTAACTTGGTGGCCAGCAGCAGCGTGCCATTGATTTCCTGATTCAGCGCAAATTGCTTCATGGGTACGACGAATAAAATATTAGCCATATGGACCCCCCGGTGCGGATGATTTTCGTCTAGTATAACACGAGTATCCCGGGAATGCAAGAAGCCCCGGCGGGAAGATTGTTGATAAGTGGGAATTTTTGTGATAAGATTTGTTATACAAACAAATAAATGAAAGAAGGATGCAACTATGGAAGAAACCAAGACTCCCGAAACTCCTGCGAAGAAGAAGTTGATGATTAACCTGATTACGTTCGGTGTGACGATTGCAATCTTGGTTGGCGCTTTCCTCATTCTGAAGGGCTACATCTCCAAGGCTGAGTATGAGCAGATTAAGATGGGTATGACCTACGAGGAAGTCTGCGACATCATTGGCGGAGAGGGCGAGTGCAGTGTCAGCTCCGGCGTTGGTAGCTACAGCGGCCAGGTTTACACCTGGAAGGGTACCTTGTATTTCATCAATGGTTCCAATGCGGCAATTACGTTTATGAATGGTCGCGTCACGGCCATGGCTTCCGTTGGCCTGATTTGACAAATATTCCAAAGGCTCGTTGCGTTGGCAACGAGCCTTTTTTGTGACAGAGGGTTTTAGTGAATGAGCGCAGAGAATACCAGCAGCACCAGAATCAGAAAATGGGCGATTAACATAGTAGGCACGCCCCAGACGAACTGACTGTGGAGGGTTTTGTGGCGGAACTGGTACATCCCAATCAGGGTTCCCAGGCTGCCGCCTACCAGAGCCACCCCCAGCAGGACAGACTCCGGAATCCGCCAGTGACGCTTCCGAGCTTTTCTTTTGTCAATAAGCATAAGCAGGAACCCTGCCGCATTGATTATAACGAGATAAACGAGCAGTGTGAAGATGGCTGGTTTCATAAAATATGTCCTTTCTGGAGGGTTATGTATGAAAAAATGTATGTTATTGTTGTTTTTTGTGTTCTGTTTAACCGGCTGCGGTGCCGCTGAAACCTTTGAAACAGTGTCCGATGAAATTCTCCAACCGGTAATGGGGCCTGTCCGGCAAATTGATTTGAAGCTGCCAGACCACGCCTCCGTTTCTGTGATGAACGGCACGGACGGCGGAAAGCTGTATCTGTGCGATGGCTATACGCTGACGGTGCAGACCCTGGAAGGAGGCGACCTGGATAAAACCATCCGGAGCCTCTGCGGTTTCCGGAAGGAAGACCTGACGGTTCTGCAGACGGCCCGGGGGCCGCTGCGATGCCATGAATGGGTCTGGACCTGCGCCGGAGAGGCGGGGGACCAGCTTGGCCGGGCGATGGTGTTGTCGGAGGGAGATTACCACTACTGCCTGACCGCCATGGCCGATGCCGCTGATGCCGCCAGCCTGGAGCCGGAGTGGAATCAGCTTTTTTCGTCCTTTTCCCTGTCTTGATATTGCTCCGAAGCCTGTCGGCATAGTGCCTGGCAGGCTTCCACTGCGCTTTGGGGCCATAGAATCTTCGCTTTTTCGCCGAAGCCAATCACCCAGCTCAAAAACATGGGGGAAACGGCCACCGGCACGGTGAACAGGAAATAATCCTCACCATCGGGAATCATCATGGTATCCCGGCCGAATCGGTCGATGACCACATTGATTAAATCTCTGTGGAACCGCAGCTTCACGTTCACCGTTTCGCCGGCAAACATCTGGAAGGTCCGGTTGGCGTATTCGTTGAAGGCCTTGCCGCTGAGGGTGGGGCAGGGAATCCGGACTTCATTGGTGAGTTTGATGTGGCTCATCCGGTCCACCCGGTAATGGGTGATGCCGTGGTCCTGGGTCCAGGATACCAGATAGCAGTTGTCGTTGTCATGGCAAAGACCGTAGGGGCTGGCGAGGTAGGTTTTCTCCCGGTACACCCGCTGGCCATCCATGCCCCAGCTAAAGTAGCGGAAACTGATTTGCCGGTTCTGCCCGATGGCCTCTTGAATGTAGTCCAGGTTGTTGTAAATACTTTCGTTCATGCTCTTAACCCGCCCGGCCACTTTGACGGTGCGGCGCATGAGCGTTGCATCGTGGATGCTGCATTGGGTGCAGAGTTTCTCAATCAGTTCCCGGGATTTTTGCTCCGTCAGGTAGCGGCTGGATTGAACTGCGTCAATTAGCAGCTTCAGCTCCGGCAGCTCGAAATTTCGGGAGGCCAGATAGTACCCCCCATCCGCTCCCTGGAGGGATACGATGTCCAGTCCGTAATCCTGCAGGGCCTTGATGTCGGAATAAATGGTTTTCCGCTCGCATTTGATGCCGTGGTCCCGCTCCAGCATCTCAATCAGCTCGCTGGCTTTGATTGGGTGGTCAATATGGGAATATTTCTCTAAGTAGTCACGGATATAGAAGATCTTCAATTTTTGGTCGTAAGATTTCGGCATAATCCGCACCGTCCTGTGGGCAAATTAGATTTGTGCAATATTGAATTTATTATAACATAAAATCCTTGTTAATGAAATGGTAATTTGCATTTTTTTTGAAAATATGTTATTGTATAGGGCAAAGGAGTGATACAAATGCCCTATCTAGGCTGCCACCTGTCCGCATCGGCAGGAAATATGGCGATGGTACAAACTGCCCGGTCAATCGGTGCGGATACCTTCGCTTTTTTCACCCGGAATCCCCGGGGCTCCAAAGCGAAGAAATTAGATTTGTCGGATTGCGCCGCAGCGATGGCGGCTCTGGAAACGTGGGGGTTTGGCAAAGTGGTGGCCCACGGTGCCTATACCATGAACCTGTGTACTGCCGATTCGGAGGCCAGAGCCTTTGCGGCGGAGGTGCTTTGCGATGATTTGCGCCGGATGGCGGCATTGCCGGGGCAGTATTATAATTTCCACCCCGGCAGTCATGTGGGCCAGGGGACGGCAGTGGCGGTGGAGCAGATTGCCGACGCTTTGAAAAAGGCCATGGCTCCGGGCTATCCGGTGACGGTGCTGCTGGAAACCATGGCTGGCAAGGGCAGCGAGGTGGGCGGACGGTTCGAGGAGCTGAAAGCCATCATCGATGCTGTTGGCAGCAAGGAGCTGGGCGTTTGCCTGGATACTTGCCATGTCTACGACGGCGGCTACGACATTGTGAACGATTTGGACGGGGTGCTGGCGGAATTCGACAGCGTTGTGGGCCTCCACCGGCTGAAAGCCCTCCATCTGAACGATACCAAAAATCCCTTTGCCAGCCATAAAGACCGGCATGAATGTATCGGCCAGGGGAGTCTGGGACTGGAAGCCTTCCGCAGAATCGTAAATCACCCCCTCCTGCGGGACAAGCCCATGATTCTTGAGACCCCCAACGAGCTGCCCGGCTATGCCGCGGAGATCCGCCTTTTGCGAGAAATGATGATATAAACAGAAAGAGAGATGATGTGATGCTGGATCAATATTTGCAGGCCGATTCCCCCTATGTGAAGGTATTTTTGGCCTCCATGCGCTACGCGGCTCCGATTCTGGCAGCCATCATCCTGCTTCGTTGCTGCTGGCCGCTGCTGACCTTCCGCCGGGAGCCGGAAATTTGGGCCATGCTGCGGCTGCCCAATGGCAAGCGGCTCCCAATCACCCATTGGGAGAATATCATCGGCCGCCACCGGCGCTGCGATGTGCTGATAGACCTGCCGACGGTGGCAAAGACCCATGCCGTCCTGACCCGCTATGACGATGGCAGCTGGACCATTACCGATACCGGTACCAAAAGTGGCCTCAGGGTCAACGGAAAACGGGAGGATATTTGCGCCCTTGAACGGGAGGATGTCATCAGCATCGGCGGCGTGGATTTGGTTTTTGAGCCCATTTCCGAGCCCCATGTGGCGAAATTGGCAAAGCTGCGGACCCGTGCCTCCAGCGGTACCCAGAGCATTGCGAATTTGTTGCTGCAGTCGCTGCTTCAGAGTTTGAGCGGTCTGGCCTTTTTGCTGGGTGGTGCGGATGCCATGCCGATTCTCCTGGGCTATGGTGGAATTATGGTGCTGGAGTGGCTGCTGCTCATTTTTTATCAGATGATACACCGCCCCGCCTTTGAGGTGGAAACGTTGGCGTTTCTGCTGTGTACCATGGGCATGGCCGCCATCTGCGCGGTAAAGCCCGGGGAAAGCGTCAAGCAGCTGATTGCGCTGGTTCTGGGTCTGCTGATTTTTCTGGCAGTGGGCTGGTCCATGCGTGATTTGGAGCGGGCGAAAAAGATGCGCTATGTGGCGGCGGTGGCGGGCGTTGGCCTGCTGGCGGCCACGCTGGTCTTTGGCAGGGAATATTACGGCGCCAAAAACTGGCTGGTCATTGGACCCTTGTCCATCCAGCCCTCAGAGCTGGCCAAGGTCTGTTATGTCTATGTGGGAGCCTCCGTCATGGACAGGTTGACGAACAAGCGGAATCTGATTAGTTTTATTACCTACACCCTGATTATCTGCGGCTGCTTGGCCCTGATGAACGACTTTGGCACCGCTATGATTTTCTTTGTGGCATTTTTGATGATTGCCTATATGCGCTCCGGCAGCGTCGGAACCATCGCCCTGGCCATTACGGCCCTGGGCTTTGCCGGTGTCATCGCGCTGAAGCTGGCACCCCATGCCCTCCAGCGGTTTTCCTCCTGGCGGCATATCTGGGATGACCCTCTGGGTGCCGGCTATCAGCAGACCAGAGCGCTGATGTGCATCGCCTCCGGCGGTCTGTTTGGCCTTGGGATTGGGAATGGATGGATGAAAAATCTATTCGCCGCGGATTCCGATATGGTATTTGCCACGCTGTCCGAGGAATGGGGCATGGTGATGCCCCTTTTGCTTGTGTTGACGATAGTGGCCCTGGCTATTTTCACAGTTCGCACCGCCTTTGTCAGCCGCAGCAGCTTCTATACCATTGGCTCCTGCACGGCGGCGGCCATTTTCCTGGTGCAGACCATGTTCAATGTACTGGGAACCCTGGATGTGCTGCCCCTGACGGGCGTGACCTTCCCCTTCGTGTCCAACGGCGGCTCCAGTATGATGTGCGCCTGGGGCCTGCTGGCCTTTATCAAGGCGGCGGATACCCGCAAATCCGCCAGCTTCGCTGTGCGCGCCAACGACAGGAGGGATTCCGATGAATAGAATCGCCAGACGCTCCGCTGCTATGTTCCTGCTGGTGGCGCTACTGCTGGGTGGCATCAGCTTTTTCGTGGCGGATTATCTGATGCATGGAAAGGAATGGGTCATGAAGCCCGGCAGTCCCCATGTCTATGCGGGCCCCAATATCGGCTGCGGCATCGTCACCGACCGGGAGGGCCTGCTGCTGTTAGATACCAATAATCAGCGAATCTACTCTCCGGATGCTTCGCTGCGGGCCGCCACTCTCCATTGGGTTGGGGACCGCTATGGCTATATCAGCGCCCCGGCGGTGGCCACCTATGCCGAGGAAATGGCAGGCTATGACATCATCAGCGGCCTCTATTCCTATTCCGGTGCGGGGCAGACCCGGCTGACCCTGTCCGCCCAGGTCCAGAAGGCGGCGCTGGAGGCCATGGGTGATAAAAAAGGCACGGTGGCGGTGTATAATTATAAGACGGGCCAGCTTCTATGCGCCGTCAGCACCCCCACCTACGACCCGGACAATCCGCCCACCATCACCGAGGAGAACCAGTCGGAGTACGAAGGGGTCTATATGAACCGCTTCACCATGTCTGCCTATGTTCCCGGCTCCATTTTCAAAGTGGTTACTGCGGCGGCGGCCCTGGAGGAGATTCCGGATATTCTGGAGCAGACCTTCACCTGCACCGGCAGCCGGCCCTATTCGCCGGAGCCTGTGACCTGCAGTAAGGCCCATGGTGAGCTGGACTTGTATTCCGCACTGGCCCAGTCCTGCAATTGCAGCTTTGCCAGCATCGTTGATCAGCTGGGGCCGGAGAAGCTTCAATATTATGTGGAAAAATACGGCGTGACCGGTTCGGTGTCCTTTGATGGCATCACCACCGCCTCGGGCAATTTCGACCTGACCAATGCGGGCAAGAACCAAATCGCCTGGAGTGGCATCGGCCAGCATACCGACCAGGTCAACCCCTGCGCCTACCTGGCCTTTATGGGGGCCATCGCCAATGGTGGCACCGGCGTGTTGCCCTATGTGGTGGAGCAGGTGGTCTGCGGCGATGCGGTAACTTATCAGGCCTCCGCCACACAGACCCAGCGAATCCTACCGGAGCAGATTGCGTTGGAGCTGCAGCAGATGATGCGGAATAATGTGGTGGAAAAGTACGGCGTAGAGAGCTTCCCGGATTTGACCGTCTGCGGCAAATCCGGCACCGCCCAGGCGGACAATCGGCTTTCCACCGGCCTTTTTGCGGGCTTTGTGACCGATGAAGCCTACCCCCTGGCGTTCATCGCTATTGTTGAAGAGGGGGGCTCCGGCCGCCAGGTCTGCGTGCCAATCCTTTCGGAAGTTCTTTCCGTATGCAAGCAAATCATGGATGAATGATTCCAACACCCCCCGCATAGGCTTGTGCGGGGGGTGTTTCTATGTGCCGAAGAGATCAGATTCTGGGAATCGCGCTGCTGGCCTTTGGCCTGGGGCTGCTGGTAGGCAGCTGGATTGATACGCATTTCTGGCGTGTATTCTTTGGAATCGGCTTGACCGCCGGCGGCGTGCTTGTCCTTGTTAAAAAATAGTGGCATAAACTTGTCCCGGTGGGAATAGAATGTATCGTGAAAGCGGGATAAG
Source organism: Oscillospiraceae bacterium (assembly GCA_017457285.1). Classification (GTDB taxonomy): domain Bacteria; phylum Bacillota; class Clostridia; order Oscillospirales; family Oscillospiraceae; genus Faecousia. The sequence goes on from JAFTHT010000048.1 coordinate 28,365, forward strand.
GAGTGGATTGATATGGAAGTACGGTTTGAAAAACGGATTTTGCCCTGCCTCCGCCGGGACCTGTGGCAGACCCAGGACCGAGAGCAGACCCAGGAGGTGCGCCTGCCCGAGGGAATGCCGGATATTGGTGGAGTGCTGGCGGCGTGGGGGCAGTGTGTCCTGCGGAGCAAGGAGTGGCTGGGGGACAGCATTACCGTTTCCGGCGGTGTGATGACGTGGATCCTCTATGAGCCTGCCGATGGCACCGAGCCCAGGACCATCGAGGCATGGCTGCCGATACAAGGGAAGTGGAACCTGCCTCAAACCCAGCGGGAGGGAATGATTCGCAGCAGCTGGCTCCTGCGGGGGATGGATGCCCGGACGGTTTCGGCCAGAAAAATGATGGTCCGGGCCAATGTGAGCCTGCTGGCAGAGGTACTGGAGCCTTGGGATGCGGAGGTCTATGGCCCGGCGGCCCTGGATCCGGACGTACAGCTACTGCGCCGGACCTACCCAGCGGTGATTCCGAAGGAGGTTGGGGAAAAAGCATTCCTGCTGGAGGAGGAGCTGCCCCTGGAGGAGGCCCAGAGCATCATCCATTGCCGGCTGGTGCCCCGGCTGACGGAGCAGAAGGTGATTGGCGGTAAGGCGGTATTCCGGGGCGAAGGGGCGCTGCATTTGCTCTACCGCCGGGAGGATGGACAGCTCCGAACGGCGGATTTTCAATTACCTTTCTCCCAGTTTTCGGAGCTGGACCGGGATTATGATAAGGATGCCACCCTGTCGGTCATGCTGGTGGTGTCCAATCTGGAGCCGGAAATTTCCGATGGGAAGCTGTTGGTGAAATGCGGCATCGTAGCCCAGTACATGGTTCAGGATTTGGAACTGCTGGAGCTGGTGGAGGATGCCTACAGCAACCGCCGTGAAATTCGCATTCAGCGTCAACCCTTGGAGTTGCCCATGGTGCTGGATAGCTGCCCGATGGATTTGCACTGCCAGGTGTCCATGCCCGGAGATGGCACCCGTGTGGTTGATAACAGCCTGAATTATGGCCATCCGAAGCTGCGGCGGGCCGGTGACCTGACGGAGCTGGAGCTGAGCGGGACAGTTCAGATGCTGTATCATGATGAAAATGGGGCCCTGCGGGGCACCAATGCCCAATGGGCTGATGCCCAGGACCTGCCCGGTGATTCTGGCGCAGCGGTGCTGGCCCAGGCAGCGGAGGGGCCAGAGCTGCGGCAGGAGGGGGCGAACCTCCGGGGCGATATCCAGGTGGCTGTCCAGATGACGGACCGCCAGGGCATTGAAATGGTAACGGGACTGGAGCTTGGCTCAGTGACCGCGCCAGATCCGGGCCGTCCATCGGTGATTTTGCGCCGGGCAGGGGAGCATGATTTGTGGAATCTGGCAAAAAACAGTGGCTCTACGGTGGATGCGATCCTCCGGGCCAACGGGCTTACCACCGAGCCGGTGGATGACCGGATGCTGTTGATTCCCATCGCATAAAAAATATCGCCGCTCCGTGGGAGATACGGAGCGGCGATTGGCTGGCCCGTCGCATCGGGAGCTTTTGCCTGCCAAAGGGATTTTATCGAAAATGCATTGCGGATTCAAGGGGAATCCGTCGAAAAAGCCACCGCATCCCATTGGGTGCGGTGGCTTTGGATTATCGGGCCTTCTCCAGGAGCTTCGCCAGGGTATCGGTGTCAATCCCGGTGCTGCCGATGTCGGAGATATTCAGGTTGAATGTTATCAGCTTGGTATTGCGAATTTCCAGCCCAATGTGGGTCATCAGATCCTCCTGAATGCCGAAACTGATCTGATAGTCCACGCTGTTAAGATTCTCTTTCTCTTCACGAAGGCTGTCCTGGATGCTTTCAAAATCCTCTTCATCCTGGAAGATATCCCGGAAGCATTCCAGCGAAGCATCCAGAAGCTCATAGGTGTCCGGCTCGAAGCGGTACATGGTGATGTTGTTTCTCTTTTCCATGGAGTAGCCGGCGTTTTTCTCCAGCCATTGATTGCTGTTTAGCTTGCGGTAGAACCGCACCAGACACCGATTGATCTTGTCAAAATCGATTTTGTCCCTCACCTGCTCATAGAGCTCCTCATTTATATCCTTCAGCCGTTCTTCCCAGCTTTTTTTGCTGCCATCCCCGCTGGAGAACATATCAAAAAGCTTGTCCAGAGGCTCACGGATGTCCGTTTTCTTTTTCTTGGAATTGATAAAGAAACCATTATAAATTGCGAAACCAAGATTGCCGTCATCCTCCTGACAAAGGACGGAAAGGACCCGGGCATCAGGGTCAAATACCACCTGCATGGTGTATTCTCTGGTGGATTTGCCTACCTGAAAGAAAATATCCACCGTGAAGCTGCCGGCGGCAATCGTTTCCTTTCCGGCGGAGAGAATCTTTGCGCCGGGGCCGTAGAAGCCGTACCAGTTGGTGCAAAGGCCAATCACAATAGCCAGGACAAGCAGTCCGGCGATGGACGCAAGGATGATAGGTAACAATTTCCGCTTACGCTTCGGAGCTTTTTTTGGGGTGTCCTCCGGCGGTTTCGAATAATCAGCGACATCATCTTCCTGGTCAATGGGATAGGGGGACTCAACGACCAACCGGGCCTGGGAATCCAGGCAATTCTGGTTGAAGGGGATATCGTTATTTTCGATGGGGTCAAGCTGATTCTGTTCCAAGATATCCAACTCCTGTTCGAATACTTGGCATAACTATACCACAACATGGCAATAAAAGCAACAGAAAAAAGCCTTGTCATTAGGAAATAATGGTGGTATAATAAGGTGATTAAACAAATAGAAGGTGTATACAATGACAAAAATTGATATTTACAGCGGTTTCCTCGGAGCCGGCAAGACGACCCTCATTAAGAAGATGATTCAGGAGGCCTACTGCGGCCAGCAGCTGGTGCTGATTGAAAATGAGTTCGGTGAAATCGGCATCGATGGCGGCTTCTTGCGGGATGCCGGCATCAACATCACCGAGATGAACTCCGGCTGCATCTGCTGCTCCCTGGTGGGCGACTTCGGCAAAGCCCTGGAGGAGGTTATCGAGAAATTCCATCCCGACCGGGTCATTATCGAGCCCTCCGGCGTGGGCAAGCTGTCCGATGTGGTGGCGGCTGTAGAGAAGGTTACCACCGAGGATGTGGTGCTGGGCTATACGGTAGCCGTTGCCGATGCCGGCAAGGTCAAGGTGTATATGAAGAACTTTGGCGAATTCTATAACAACCAGATTGAAACCGCCTCCACCATCATTCTTTCTCGCACCGATGCCATTCCCCAGGCGAAGCTGGATGCCGCCGTGGCGTTGCTGCGGGAGCATAACAGCTCTGCCGCCTTGGTCACCACTCCTTGGGGGGAACTGACCGGCCAGCAACTGCTGGAGGCCATGGAAGGCAAGACTGATTTGGCCCATGATTTGCAGGAGATGGAGCATCACTGCTGCCATGGACACCATCACCACGAGGAAGGCCATTGCTGCCACGGTCACCATGACCATGAGGCGCACCATCACGAGGAAGGCCACTGCTGCCACGGTCACCATGACCATGAGGCGCACCATCACCATGAGGAGGGCCACTGCTGCTGCGGCCATGACCATGAGGGGCATCATCACCACCATGCGGACGAGGTGTTCACCTCCTGGGGCGTGGAAACTGCCAAGAAATTCAGCGTTTCCGACATTGAGGACGGCCTGAAGGAGCTGGATAGCGGCAAGTACGGCATGGTCCTCCGGGCCAAGGGCATCGTTCCTTGTGCTGAGGGCGGTTGGATTCACTTCGACTTCGTCCCCGGTGAGGCGGATATCCGTATGGGCAGCGCCGCGGTGATTGGCAAGCTCTGTGTCATCGGCTCCAAGCTGGAGGAATCCGCCATCGCCACCATGTTTGGGGTGTAAGATATGCAGCAGATTCCTGTTTATGTGTTCACCGGATTCCTGGATTCCGGCAAAACCAAATTTATTCAGGAAACCCTGGAGGATTCCCGGTTCAATGCCGGCGAGCGGACGCTCCTGCTGGTATTTGAGGAAGGGGAGGAGGAGTACGATTTCTCCACCTATCCCTATCAAAATGTTTTTCTGGAGGTGCTGGACCAGCAAAGCGTCACCACCAAAGAGCTGCAGTCCCTGTCCAAAAAGTACAAAGCGGAGCGTGTGGTGGCGGAGCTGAACGGTATGCAGCTGGTTGGCGACCTGTACACCCGCTTCCCGGAGGATTGGGCTGTGGCCCAGGAGGTTATGTTCGCCGATTCTACCACCTTCATGGCCTATAACGCCAATATGCGGAACTTGGTTATGGATAAGCTGGTGGGGGCGCAAATGGTTGTATTCAACCGCCTGACCCCCGGCGCCGACACCATGCCCTTCCACAAGCTGGCCCGGGCCGCCAGCCGAAAAATCGACATCCTCTATGACTATACCGACGGCACCACTGCCTTTGATGATGTGGTGGATCCCTTGCCTTTTGATATCAATGCCCCTGTTATTACGGTCAAGGACGAGGACTATGCCCTGTGGTACCGGGATGTGACCGAGGAACCCCAGAAGTATGACGGCAAGATCGTTTCCTTCAAGGGCCAGGTGGCCATGCTTCGCCGGGAGAAGAACGGAATGTTTGCCCCAGGCCGGTTCGTCATGACCTGCTGTGTGGACGATATCCAATTCTGTGGTATCCCCTGCCGGTATGAAAAGAGCAAAAAGCTGGAATCCCGCTCCTGGGTCCAGGTGACGGCGAAGATTACCGCCGAAAAACATCCCTTGTACAAGGGAGAGCTGGGGCCGGTGCTGACGGCCATCAGCGTTGACCCCGCCCCGGCAGCAGAGCCGGACGTGGCGACCTTCTAATACTAATTTTTGATTAAAATGTTTCATTTTAATCAAAAAGACATCGCCTGATGGCGCTGTCGATTTTGGTATTTTCGTAATAGAAAATATCAAAATCCCGTCTCATTATGATCTTCAGATAAAAAGCTTCAATTCTACGAATGAAACCTTTTTATTGAATATCAGTATAAAATAGTTTCAGAGCCTGCTGTGCGTACAGCAGGCTCTGTATCATTATAAAAGATGTGCCACCACATACCACATTGCCAACACAATGACCAGCAGGGGAATATAGGCAGCAAGGGCGGCGGAAGCGATATACACAGCGGAAATACCGATGTGGTTCATCAGACAGATCAGACCGGACAAGATTGCCGTGGTCAGAATGGCCTTGGACAATTGCTTGCCCACCACGGTGGAGAAGAAGAAGGTGTACAGGATACCAAGCAACGGATCGATGAAAGCCAATGCGCCGCCCACCAGCAGCTTCAGCGCGCCGAGCAACAGGGCAGCCATCAGGATAATCAGCAAAATCATCGGTGCGTACTGCGCGAACCCTGCGGGGACAAGAACGCCCAGCAGCAGATTCACCACATACTGCAAGCAAATTGCCAATACAACAGACATGAACCGGAAGAAGTACCAACCCAAAACCTTCTTGCCTTTGGGCAGCCAGCTATCCAGGAGGTTCATCAGGAAGGCCAGAATGACCATGTCCAGAACCTTTTCGCAAAGGGTGTGGAATTCGGCATTCAGCAGGTTGAAAATATAGAGATAATCTCCCGCAATGGTGACAAAGGGCAGAGGAGAAAGGATTGCCTCCAGTTTTGCGCCGGTGGAATAGACCACAACATTTACCACATAAATGCACAAAATGGCGATGGAGGCGGAGACGGCGTGGTTCAGCGTGGATTTTTTGCCGAAAATGAGCCGTGCGATAAAGGCGAAGGCCAGCATTCCCAGGACCAAAAGCGCAAGAAACTGGACATAGTGGTAGGGGCTGAAGCCAGCGGGGGTGATGGAACGAATAAAATCGTAGACCTTATCCATGAAAACCTCCTTTAGGGTAGAAAACAGCCGCCGAGGTCGGCGGCTGTTTTATGTGCTTGAAAAAACTGAATTACTTCAGCTCGGCCTCGGCACCGGCTTCCTTCAGCTCGGCGACCAGCTTCTCGGCATCTTCCTTGGAGATGGCTTCCTTCAGGGTCTTGGGGCAGTTGTCGACCAGATCCTTGGCGTCCTTCAGGCCCA
>JAFTHT010000049.1 GCA_017457285.1 Oscillospiraceae bacterium
CCCCGCCTGGCCCCTGGCCCCGGCCCCCTGGGCGCGCTGCGCGCGCGGGTGGGTCGCGACAAGCGCGCCCACAAGGGCCGCCTTTCGGCGGCATTGGCGGAGACAGAATGGGTGTTTTTGGGGGCTTGCCCATGGAACCGGCTGCGTCCATCAATCAGGCGTTTTTACCCGCCCCGCCCTGGTCCCGCCCTTGGCGTGGCCCTGGCGGGTGCCCGTCGAACCCTTGACAAAATCGTCATGTCCTGCAATAATAGAAACAAGGGATGGGGCGTGTACCGCCCGGGAGGTGATACGCAAATGACGCAGCGACAGCTAAATATGACACAGAGCATTATTGAGGGCCTGGAGCTCGCCCGGCAGGATTTCGGCGGGCCCGGCGGACATCGGAAGATGATGGAGGTATTGCAGGATACCCTGTACGCGGAGGACTACCGCGCCTATTCGGTTGGGCACCTGGCCTACCTCGCCGCCGCCATGCTCGCCTGGAAGGACGCCGGGAGCCCGGACTTTTCGTGACCCTCTCCGGCCCGGCAACCCGCCGGGCCGCGTTGCGGCCCTAGGCGATTGACAGTCCTGAAATTGTCAACTGGACTTGTCAAAAAATGCGAGAGCGGCATAAACCGCCACCCTTCGGGCGCGGATTATGCTAGATTTGGGTTACGTCGCTCGCGGCAGCGGGCTCCTTCCGGGGAACCAGGACGCAGAAAAGGCCATCCAGCTTGAAAGCAGGATGGCCTTTTTTTGGGGCCTGTGCGCCGCCCCCGCAAGCCATCCTAGACTTGATACAAAGACATTACACCGCCCAACGCAACAAAACATCGTTATTTTGTTGCGTTAGATGCGTTTACAGTATATCACTATTCCCTCAAAAAGTCAAGCGGCTTCCCTCTTCCTTAAGAATCGGCAGGGTTACGTTCAGTCTTGTTTTTGTTCACAATGGTGTTATTTTTCTGAAATTCAACCGGATATTTGTGAAATTCTACTTTACTTTTTCTCCCTTTGGCGGTACAATAGGAAGGTAAAAAACTGATACATCCTGTCAGGAGGAATTTATCATGAGTGTTAAACGTATTGGCGTTCTTACCAGCGGCGGCGATGCGCCGGGTATGAATCCCTGTGTCCGGGCGGTTGTCCGTACTGCCCTGTACCATGGCGTGGAGTGCTATGGCATTCGCCGTGGTTGGAACGGTCTGATTACCGGCGATATCATTCGTCTGGACGAAAAGAGCGTTTCCCATACCATCAACCGTGGCGGTACCATTCTCTATACTGCCCGCAGCAAGGAATTTATGACCGAAGAAGGCCAGCGCAAGGCTGTCTCCACCTGCAAATTCCTGGGGCTGGACAGCATCATTGCCATCGGCGGCGACGGCACCTTCCGGGGCGCCCGGGCCCTCTCCAAGTATGGTATCAATGTCATCGGCATCCCTGGCACCATCGATAACGATATCAGCTGCACCCACTACTGCATCGGCTTCGATACCGCGGCCAATACCGCCATTCAGTGCATCGATAAGCTGCGGGACACCATGCAGTCCCACGAGCGTTGCTCCGTGGTTGAGGTCATGGGCCGCAACGCCGGTTACCTGGCTATGTATGTGGGCCTGGCTGTGGGCGCTACCGCTGTCCTGGTTCCCGAAGAGGAAATCGATTTTGAGCGGGATGTGATTGAAAAGATTCGTCAGGCCCGGTTCAATGGCTTTACCCATTACATGATCGTTGTGGCCGAGGGCGCCGGTTCTGCCAATGATATCGCCGCTAAAATCAAGGAAGCCATTGATTTGGATCCCCGTGTGACGGTTCTGGGTCACATTCAGCGTGGTGGCGTGCCCAATGCCCGTGACCGTGTCAACGCCACCAAAATGGGTTATCTGGCCGTGGAGCTGCTGCTGGCGGGCAAGACCAATCGCATTGTCTGCACCCACGACGGCGGATTTACCGATGTGGATATGGACGAAGGCCTCGACATGAAGAAGGGCATTCAGAAGATGGAAGTGGACGTTTTGCGGGCCATGACCGGTATCTGATTCCCCTCTCCCCTATCTATACGCTGCCAGTTCCTTTGGGACTGGCAGTTTTTTATGCAAAAACCGACCTGCACGTCGCAGGTCGGTTTTTATGCTTTGGGATGGCATTTTTCATAGACGGATTTCAGCTTTTGGTTGACCATGTGAGTATACATCTGGGTGGAAGAAATGTCGCTGTGGCCCATCAATTCTTGCAGGGAGCCCAAATCGGCGCCGTTTTCCAGAAGATGCACCGCAAAGCTGTGCCGCAGGGTGTGAGGCGTGATTTCCTTTTCGATATGAGCGGTGGACTGGTAGTGCTTCAGAATCTTCCAGAAGCCCTGGCGGCTCATCCGCACGCCGCTGATGTTCACAAACAGGGCCGTTTCATCGCCGGAGGCAATCATGGTTTCCCGGATATCCCGCAGGTAAACGGACAGCGCCCGCAGCGCACCGGGGTACAGCGGAATGGCCCTGGTTTTCTTAGTGCCGGCACATTTAATGATGCCCAAATCCAGGTTCACATCGTCCACATTCAGCTCAATCAGCTCGGATACCCGAATGCCGGTGGCGTACATGACCTCAAGCATCGCCTTATCCCGGCAGCCCTTGGCATCCAAATTGGAGGGTTGGGACAGCAGCAGCTCAATTTCATGACCGGTGAGGATCTGAGGGAGCTTCTTCTCTCCCCTGTCCACATGGATATCGAACACGGGCGTCTTTTCCACAAAACCGGAGGACACCAAGTACCCATAGAAATTCTTCAGACTGGCAAGGCTCCGGGAAACGGTGGCGCCGGAGCGGCCCTCGTCCTCCAGATGGGACAGGTACTCGCTGATATTCAGTTGTGACGCATCCTGAATGGCCACATCCTTGGGAAGCCAACCGGCGAACTGCCGAATATCCCGCATATAGGACGCAACCGTGTTGGAGGATGCCTGCTTTACCTTGGACAGGTAATTTTCATAGGCGCAGATCAAATCCAACATGAAATCCAGTACCTTTCCTCTATCTTACCCCAAAATTGAAACTAAAAAGGGTGAAATCACCCAAAAATCAAAAGAGAAAACCATCAATGCCGCAATCAAACAAAGGAATAATTCCCAATCAGACCTTCGCTCGTACAGATGCCGAACCCAATAAAGAAACAGCACCGGAATCAGCAAACAATCGGAAAACAGGAACAAGAAACGAACCAACCAGCTCCCCTGGCCAAAGGCCAAAATAACACCAAAGGAACAAAAACCGAAGGAGAAAGCCTTTGCGCCACAGACAAACAGCAGCAGCCATGTTTCCCGCAGATAAACCGCAAGACCGGAAAACAAAAAGGGCCCAACGCAGGCGGACAGCATCTCCCAGAGCGAGGGTGCCATCCGGGCGGCCCCGTAAAAGTTGGCTCCAATGCCCTGACACCGCAGGGCTGCCAATATGCCGAACAGCAAGCCGAAACACCAGACCATCGCCAGAAGTGGCAAGGCTACCTTGGGCCAAATGTACCAAATTCTGTGGCGTAACGACTTTTTCACCCTTTGCACCCCTTCAAAAACACTTCCGGCCGTGAAAACGGAGCATAGCATTGGGAGTGGATGAAAAAGGGCGTAAAACACCCCTTTGATTCGCATTGCTTGAATACTATACTCCAAAATCAATTATTTTTCAAGAGATTTTGAATACGATTAAGATTTTTGTAAATTATGCCGAATTTTATGTCAACACAATTATGTCAACTCTGGATACCTCCAGTGAATATGTTTTTATCATTTTCAACTATTTATCAATATATTGGCGTTTTGGCGATACCTTATCCACTAAATGTTGATTTTGCAAGTTTTCTTGCAAGGCGTCTACGCACTAATCGTTTCTGGAATCAGTTCAGTCGATTTGTACAACTTAACGAGGGCGGTATTTTTTCATCGGTTTGAAGCGCTTTTTCTCCCCTCTCAATCCTACTGCCGCAGACACACCGATACCCAGAAGAGTCAACAAAGCTGTGGTCCCCATACCGGAATACTGCCCTCCAAAGAACAATGCGGTGATTCCCAGCATCGTCGCGTAATACACCCCCCCTACGCCCGCACAAACAACCAGCCAACGGTGCTTTACAGCCAGAGCCGCTGTAAGGGCTCCCACAGCTACAGATAACGGCACAATTACCATTGCGCCGGCACCGATTGCATTCTCTCCAACCTTCCCATTCAGCACCAAGCTGGCCAATACGCCCACCGCGGCAATAGTGATGGTCACGCTGACAATAAGCCCAATTCCCAGCCCCGCTGGCAGCGACATCGCTTTGCCTGTAACCTTTCGATTTTTGACCATTCCCCTCTCCCCTTTCGTTCCAATCTATGTGACTCCAGAAACAAAAAGAACCGGAGCAGACACTTGTCTGCTCCGGTAAACGGGATTCTTGATTAGACGGACATCTGCGCCACCATGGCATCCAGAAGGGCCTTCGCGGCCTCTTTGGTTTCGCCAACGGCGGTGTAGTAGAACTTGACCTTGGGCTCGGTACCAGAGGGACGGGCAATGACACTACCCTTATCGCCCAGCAGGAATTCCAGAACATTGGACTTCGGCAGGTTGATGACAGCTTCTTCGCCGGTAGCCAGATTCTTAGCAACGCTGGCCTTATAATCCCGGACACCGGTAACGGCAGCGCCGCCGATGGAGGCAGGCACCTGGGCCCGGAGGTCGGCCATCATCTTGGCGGCCTTCTCCATAGCGTCAGCGCCAGTCAGCTCGATACTCTGGACATGGGCCAGGTAGAAGCCATACTTCTTATAAACGTCCTCCAGGGCATCCAGAATGTTCTTGCCCTGGTTCTTCAAGCTGGCTGCCAGCTCGCAGACCAGCATGGAGGCCACAATAGCATCCTTATCCCGGGCGTAAGTGCCCTTCAGGTAGCCACAGCTCTCCTCAAAGCCGAACATGAACTTATATTCTTCGCCCTTGTTCTCCAGCTCCAGGATCTCACCGCCGATGTACTTAAAGCCCGTAAGGACTGCCTTCATGGTCACGCCGTAGTGGGCAGCAATCCGGTCAGCCAGAGGGGAAGAAACGATGGAACGGACGGTGATGGCACCCTCAGGGATATCGTTCTTGGCGGTACGGGCCTTCAGAACGTAATCCAGCAGCATGAAGCCCAGTTCGTTGCCGGAGAGCTTCACGAAGCCGCCCTTACCATCAGGCACGGCGATGGCCACACGGTCTGCATCCGGATCGGTGCCCAGAATCACATCGCAGGGAGCGGTGCGGGCCACCTTGTAGCTCTCGTTCAGCGCGGCATCCGTCTCGGGGTTGGGGTATTCACAGGTCTTGAAATCACCATCGGGCTTGGCCTGGCATTCCACGGTGGTGATATTCACGCCCAGCTTACCCAGGACCGCATGGACAGGCTCCATGCCGGTGCCGCACAGGGGGGTGTAGACAATATTCAGGCCAGCGGCCTTCAGCATTTCGGGATCCACAGCCTCATTCAGCACGGTCTCGTAATACTTCTCCCACAGGTCCTGGCCGATGTAGGAAATCAGGCCCTCTGCCATGTAGGCATAAAAGGACTTGGTTTCGGGGACGAAGAAAGGAATGGTGCTAATCTTCTCGGTGACAATGGCGGCAGGCTCGTCGGTCATCTGGCAGCCGTCAGGGCCATAGCACTTCACGCCGTTGTAGGCACCAGCGTTATGGCTGGCAGAAATGACAATACCGCAACCGCAGCCCAGCTGGCGGACAGCAAAGGACAGCATGGGAGTGGGTGCCAGGCGATCGTAGAGCCAGGTTTCAATGCCTGCCTCCGCAAAGGCCACCGCGCAAACCTCCGCGAAAAGCTGAGAATTGTGCCGGGAATCGTAGCCAATGGCGGCCTTCTTGGGCAGGTCGGTGGAAGCCAACCAGGCAGCCATGCCCTGAGCGGCACGGCGAACGGTGTAGCGGTTCAGCCGGTTGCTGCCGGCGCCCATGATGCCACGCATACCGGCGGTGCCGAACTGCAGGTCGCTGCCGAAGCGGCCCTTCAGTTCCTCGGCATCCTCTCGAATGGCAGCCAACTCCGCCTTCACATCGGCAGGCAAATCGGCATTGCACCAGAACTCATAGCGTTCCATATAATTCATTTCGTAAATCCTCCATTCTAAAAAACAGCTCAAAAGTTGGGCTTTTGAGCTGTTTGTGACATTTATTAGCCCTTGCCCTCCAGGGCGGCGGCATCCTTCTGCATCTGAGCGGCGGCAAGCTGATTAAACTTGGCACGGGTCTCCTCAACATCCTTCAGGGACTGCTCAATGGCCTTCTGGGTTTGCAGCAGGGCGTTGTCCATGTACTCATTGCTGACCTTCCGCAGACCGGCAATCTGAGCCTGGGTCTGGGCAACCATATCGGCGCAGCGGCGCTTGGCTTCCTCAAAGATGGGCTCCTTGGACACCAGATGCTCCGCATCCTCCTGGGCCTTCTTGATGATATTCTCTGCTTCCCGGCGAGCCTGGCCAATCAGTTCGCTGCGGCTCTCCACGATGGTACGGGACTGCTTCAGCTCGGCGGGGAGCTGGGCGATGATCTCATCCAGCATATCCAGCACCTTATCCCGCTCCAGGATGCACTTGTCGGAAGACAGAGGCATGGACCGGGCATCCTGCACCATATCGTACAGGGTAGTAATCAAATCTTCAATATGTTTCTCGTTCATTTGGAATTCCTCCTTGACGTAATTTACAAATCGGCCGAATCCTTTCGATAAAGGGTCAGCAAAGTCTTGCCGTATTTATAATCCTTGGACCGGGTATATCCCGAAAAAGTCCATGGCAAGTCCTTCCCCAACGGGCGCTCTGCAACTATTATACCACCATCTCGCAAAATGTCAATTTCCGTGATGCGTTTTAGTGAATTTTCTAGAAAAACTTCTGCGTATGGGGGGTCTAACAGAATAATATCAAACTGCTCGCGGCAGCGGCTCAGGTAAGAAAGATAGTCCGAACGCACAACGAGGGCCTCGGATTCCAGCTTGGTGCGCCGCAGATTTTCCTTAATCAGGCGACAGGCATCCTCCCGTTCGTCCACGAAAACTGCTTTTTTCGCCCCACGGCTGAGCGCTTCAATGCCAAGCTGGCCGGTGCCGCCAAACAGATCCAGAACCATGGCGCCGGGCAAATCAAATTGAATGATGCTGAACAGCGCTTCCTTCACCCGGTCGGTGGTGGGACGGGTCTGCATTCCGTCGGGGGTTTTCAGGGCCACTCCCCTGGCCTTTCCGGTGATGACACGCATGGTTATTCCTCCTTTTTACGGAAGTGTTCGTAAACCGCCAGGGCTGCGTCCTTGGGCAGCAGCCGCTCCAGCTCCGGCAGTGTAGCCTGTCCAATGGCGGTGAGAGAATTGAAGGTTTTCAGCAGCTCCTGCTTGCGCTTGGGGCCGATGCCGGGGATGGAATCCAGCTCGGAATACCGCAGACGCTTGCTGCGAAGCTGACGGTGGTAGGTGATGGCAAAGCGGTGAGTCTCCTCCTGAATGTTTCCAATCAACGAAAACACCGTCTGATTGCCGTCGATGCCGATTTCCTCCCCTTCCGGAGTCACCAGAGCCCTGGTGCGGTGCCGGTCATCCTTGACCATACCAAAGACATTCAGCCGCAGTCCAAGCTCCTCCAGGGCCATTACGGCGGTATTGGCGTGGGCGATGCCGCCATCAATCAGCAGCAAATCCGGAGCCTCCGCAAAGCCCTTATCCCCCGCCAGGTAATGGCTAAACCGCCTCTTGACTACCTGACGCATGGAGGCGTAGTCGTCCTGATCCTGCAGTCCTTCCACTTTGAACCGCTTATAATCACTTTTTCGGGGTTTACCGTCCTGAAAGACCACCATACTGGCCACAATATCTGTGCCGGAAATGTTGGAAATATCAAAGGATTCAATGCGTTTTGGCGGGTCTATGGCCAACATTTTTCCTAAAAGGATCAATGTACCGGAAATTTTTTCTTCCTTACTGGTGACCCGCTGGGCTTCTTCGAAGGCGTTTTTCACCGCCAGCTCCACCAGTCTTACATTATCCCCGCGCTGGGGCACCTTCAACCGGGTTTTCCGGCCGAATTGCTGCTCCAAAAGCTGACCAAACAGCTCACTATCCTCAATTTCGAAGGGAAGCAGCACGATTTTTGGGGCCAAACCGCGACTTAAATAATATTGCTTCAACAGGCTTGAGACGGCAGCCTCCTTATCCTCCGGCACGGGGATTACCTCATAATCCTTATCCAGCAAATTGCCGCCGGAGAAATGCAGCACCGCAAAGCAGGCCTTGGCCTCTGTTTCAGCATAGCCGATAACATCCGTATCCGCCAAAGAACCGGCGGTAACCAGCTGCTTCTGGCCTAAATTTTCCACTGCGTTCAGTCGGTCCCGGAGGCTGGCTGCCAGCTCAAACTCCAACTTTTCTGCCGCGGTCAGCATCTGCTGCCGGATATCCTCCGCCACCGCTTTATAATCCCCGGACAGGAGCCGCTTGGCCTGTTCCATACGGCTGCGATACTCGGCGTAGCCACGATTGGGCTGGCACCAGCCGTCGCATTGGCCCATATGGTAGTTGAGGCATGGACGATCCTTACCGATATCCCGGGGGAACTGTTTGTTGCAATCCGGCAGCCGAAGAGTTTGCCGCAGAGCCTCCATCACATCGTGGGTCACGCCGCGGCTGCCGTAGGGGCCATAATAATTGGCGCCGTCGTCGCCAAGCTTGCTGACCAGGGTGATTTTTGGGTAGGCTTCCTTCATATTCAGCCGCAGATAGGGATAGCCCTTATCATCCTTCAGGAGAATATTATATTTCGGCAGGTACCGCTTAATCAGCGAACATTCCAGCACCAGCGCCTCAAATTCCGAAGCGGCGACGATTACATCAAAATGGTCGATTTTACTGACCATGATGCGGGTCTTGGGGGTGTGGGAAGCGGTATCCTGAAAATACTGGCTGACCCGGTTTTTCAGTTTTTTGGCCTTGCCCACATAAATGACCTTGTCGGTCTTGTCCCGCATAATATAGACGCCGGGGGCGTAAGGAAGGCTCAGGGCTTTATCCTTTAATTCGTCAAAGGTCATACAATTTCACCATAAAAATCCGCCTCAATGCAGAGCAATGAGGCGGAAGTGGAACATTTCCTTAATAAACATCCCGCTGAAGCAGAGCTTCCAGCGCATTGACAGCGGCTTCCGCATCGGGACCGGCAGCGGTCAGCGTAACGGTGGCACCGGTAACAATGCTCATGGACATGATGCCAAGCAGGCTCTTTGCGTTCATTTTGCGGTTCGCAGACTCCAGCCAAATGCTGCTCTCAAACTCGTTAGCCTTTTGGACGAAGTATGTAGCCTGACGGTTGTGCAGGCCGGATTCGCAGCGAACTACGATTTCTTTGTTGAACATTTGAAACACTCCTTATTCGCCATGCCGCAGTCACAGACATGACATTCTTTCTATATGATAACCAAATTACAGCAAAAAGTCAACAAATATTCGTCGAATTCCAATAACTTTACAATTCGGCAATGGTGACGCCGTCCTCGCCCTCGCCATAGGCGCCCAGGCGGAAGGATTTAACGTACTTGGTTTTCCGCAAAGACTGATGGACAGCGGCCCGGACAGCGCCGGTGCCCTTACCGTGGATGATGCGGACGGATTTCAAATTGGAGCGCATAGCTTCATCCAGATACCGCTCCAGTACGCAGACTGCCTCGATGGTATCCATGCCCCGCAGGTCGATTTCGCTGGCCATGGCGGTCAGCTTCATCTCACGGCCGGAATGGGCCGGTCTGGACTTCTTCTCCACATAGGGATTGGACTGCTCCAGAAGGTAAATTTCATCCTTTTTCGCGGTCATTTTCAGAATACCGGCCTGGAGCTCGTAGGTGCCGTCCTTGTTAATGGCAATGACGCTGGCCCGGGTGCCCAATTTCAGAAGCTCCACCGTATCGCCAATCAGGATTTCACGGCTGGGCTCCGGCCGCTCCTTTTGGGGCTGCTCCGCCCGGATGCGGCTCTGGGCCTCGTTCAGGCTCCGGCGCAGCTCCGCCTGGCGCTGATTGATATTGGCGGTGTCGGCGGATTCGGAAAGCTGTTTTTTCAGGGCTTTGATTTCCTCAGAAGCGGCATTGGCCGTCCGGCGGGCATCCTCGATGATCTCCTGGGCCTCCCGGCGGGCTGCTTCCATGGCCTTCTCCTTTTCCCGGCGGAGCTGGGCATGGTATTCCTCGTTCTGTTCTTTGATTTTCCTGGTTTCTGCCCGCAGCCGTTCGGCTTCCACCCGGGCAGACTCCATCTGTTGGCGCTGCTGCTCCAGCTGGGACAGAACATCTTCAAAATCTTTATCACTTTTTCCAACCAAATCATTAGCTTCTTTCAGGATATCCTCGGAAAGTCCCAACTTTCTGGAGATGGCAAAGGCGTTGGATTTACCGGGGATGCCGATGAGCAGCTTATAAGTGGGCCGAAGCGTTTCCACATCAAATTCGCAGGAGGCGTTGATGACACCTTCCGTACGCATGGCGTAAAGTTTCAGCTCCGCATAGTGGGTAGTGGCCACCACTCGGCTGCCCATTTTCCGGCAAAATTCGATGATCGCCATGGCAAGGGCCGCACCCTCGGCAGGGTCGGTACCGGCGCCCAGTTCGTCAAAGAGCACCAGGGTTCGGTCGTCACACTGTGCCACTACATCCACGATGGTGCGCATATGGCTGGAGAAGGTGGACAAACTCTGGGCGATGGATTGCTCGTCGCCAATGTCCGCCAGAATGGCATGGAAGGTGGAAAGCTCGCTGCCATCCCCTGCAGGAATATGCAGGCCGCACTCCGCCATCAGAGTCAGCAGACCTACGGTTTTCAGAGTGACCGTCTTGCCGCCGGTGTTGGGGCCGGTGATAATCATGGTGTCGAAATCGGTACCCAGACGCAGGGAAATGGGCACGACCTGCTTGGAATCGATGAGGGGGTGACGGGCCTTCCGCAGCTCCACCCTACCCTCGTCGTTCATCAGCGGTGCCCAAGCGTTCATCCGATAGCCCAGCTTCGCCTTGGCAAAAATCACATCCAGACGCACCAGCATATCGAAATCCAGCTCGATGTCACCCCGGTGGGCTGCCGCTTCCGCGGACAATTCCGCCAAAATCCGCTCGATTTCCTTCTTCTCCTTCAATTCCAGCTCCCGCAGGGCGTTGTTGGCATTGACGGCAGACATCGGCTCCACAAAATAGGTGGAGCCGCTGGCGGAAACATCATGGACAAGGCCCGGCACATCGTTGCGGCACTCGGATTTCACCGGCACCACATACCGACCCTGGCGGATGGTGATGATGGGCTCCCGTAGAAATTTACTATAAGCGGGAGAAGAAATGACCTTTTGCAAACTGTCCCGAATTTTGGCGGACTGAACCCGCATATGGCGGCGAATATCCGCAAGGGCGGGACTGGCGGTGTCGGCAATCTCTTCCTCCGACAAAATCGCGCCGAAAATTCGGTCTTCAAGGTATTTATTGGGCGTCAGGGCATCAAAAAGATTGCTCAGAACGGTGCGCTGCTCATCCTCGGAGACATAGCTTTTCACCGTACGGGCAGAGCGAAGCACCGCTCCGATCCGCAGCAATTCAATGGGCTGCAAGCTGCCACCGCGGTCGGCCCGTTCCAGGGAGGCAGACACATCCTGCACCTCGGAAAAGCTGGGATTGCCCTTCTTGGTGCAAAGATCAGATGCGGCGCTGGTTTCCTCCAGCAGGGCGTTTACATCTTCCAAATCGGAAGTAGGCCGCAAAAGCCGACACCGGGCCTTGCCCTCTGAGCTGCCTGCGCAGGCGGCCAGCTGCTCCAGAACCTGGTCCAGCTCCAGCTTTAATAAAGATTTTTCGTATAATTCAGACATAGTTTCTCCTAAATAAGTAGGGATTTGTAAAAATCCAGTGTAGAAAACCCACGCTCTAATTGGGTGGTCAGATAGGCTTCCGACAAGGAGGAAAGCTGATCCAGATTCTCGTTTCCAATGGAAAAGGAAAAGAGTTTTTTGGAATCGCAGTAGACGATGTAGCGGATTGCATCCAGCATTCCGGGATTGATGGGGATGCGGATACCGGAAGCAGCTGCGCGGCAATTTTGGCACAGCAGCGCACCGCCGGACAGGTCGAAGAGCGTGGGGCTTTGGTTGCCGCAAACATGGCAGCCAAACAAATCGGGGGTATAACCGGCAATACAGGCAGCACGCAGCTCAAAAACCGCCTTTACCTGCTGTTCCGGCAATCCCAGCCGGGTCAGAGCAAAGAGGCTGTTCAGCACCAGGGACAGCAGCTCCGGATTCGGCAGATCCTCTTGAGAAATGACCTCTGCCGCCTGAGCAAAATAGGTACCCAGGGACAGCTTCATCAAATCCCGGCGCAAATCCCGAAACAATTCAATAGAATGGGCTTCGTTGATGGTGTACATTCCCCGGTATTCAAACAGGGTAAATTCCCCATAGGCCAACAGCTGGCAAGGGGCCACCAGGGGGCTGTTTTTTCGCCGCAGCCCCCGGGCCTTTACCGTCAATTTTCCGTTTTCCTGGGTCAGTAGGGTCAGCAGCGCATCCCGGTCATTGTAGTCCGTGACCCGCAGCACCAGTGCTTTCACCGTCAGGTACATGGACTCCCTCCGTCTTGTGTGCTTTGTACATCATATAAAATTCCGGCGCGCCGGTTTCCAAAAACATCTGCCAGTAGTCCTTTGCGTCCATATCCATCCCTCCGGGGATAGGATTTGCAAAGGAGTGGGATTTTACAAATGGAAATTATTCTTTGTAACCAAAATTCCGGACCAGGAAATCGCTGTCACGCCAATTTTCTTTAACCTTGACCCAGGTGGTCAGATACACCTTGGTGCCCATGAATTTTTCACAGTCGGTCCGGGCCATGGAGGAAATTTTCTTCAGCATGGCACCCTGCTTTCCGATGATAATGCCCTTGTGGCTTGCTTTTTCGCAGAAAATAGTGGCATCCAGGTCGATAATGCCGTTATCCCGCTCGGAGAAGGTGGTAATTTCAACAGCAGTGCCGTGGGGAATTTCCTTATCCAGGCACCAGAGCAGCTTCTCCCGAATGATTTCCGCCATAACCTGGCGCTCTGGCTGGTCGGTGGTCAGGCCCTCCGGGAACAGGAAGGGACTTTCGATGGCATATTTGCCGCAGATTTTCAGCAGCTCCTCTACCCCGTCGCCGGTTCTGGCGGAGATGGGAATGATGGCATCGAAGGCGGCTGCCTGGGAGTAGACGGCGATGACCTCCAGTAGCTTGTCCTTTTCAACGGTGTCGATCTTATTGATGGCCAAAACGGCGGGGCATTTGCTGCCCTTGATTTTCTCGATGAGCCCCTCTTCCTGGGGGCCGATAGAGGCGATGGGCTCCACCACCAGAATGGTCAAATCCACATCGGCAATGGATTCCCGGGCAACGTTGACCATGTAATCGCCCAGCTTCGTCCGGGCCCGGTGGTAGCCGGGGGTATCCACAAACACAAACTGGGTATCCTCCCGTGTCAGGATGCCGCAAATGCGGTTCCGGGTGGTCTGGGGCTTATTGGAAACGATGGCGATTTTCTCGCCAACGAGATAATTGGTCAGGGTGGACTTGCCCACATTGGGCCGTCCGGCAATGGTAATCATAGCAGTTTTGGTTTTCATTTTTTTCTCCTTTTCATCGGGTCATGCCTGGAATCGCAGATGCGATAGCCTCTTCCCGGGCGCGCATCTGCGCTTTCTGGGGGCCTTCGTCCAGATGGTCGTAGCCCAGCAGGTGGAGCATGGAATGGATGGTCAGATAGCCCACCTCCCGCTTTTCGCTGTGGCCGAATTCCTTGGCCTGGGCGCAGGCCCGCTCCAGGCTGATGCACATATCCCCCAGGGGGCAAAGGCCGCTGGCCGGGTCTAAGTAGGCAACCCAATCCGTGGGAGGGTTGCCGGCCTCCAGCTCGAACATGGGGAAGCTCAGCACATCCGTGGGTTTGTCAATGTTGCGGCTGGCCTTGTTGATGGCCTGGATGCCCCTGTCATTGGTCACCAGAACATTGATTTCGCAGGGCACTCCAATCCCCTCGGCGGAAAGTACCGCCTCCACACATTTCTTGATAATGGCGCTGACGAAGGGCTTTTTCAGGGAAAAGCCATCGAAGGTCATGTTGATTTTTGTTTTCATATCAATTCTTCCTTTGGTAACGGTTGTTGGACCTGGAGGGCTCGGGCTTTTGGGAAGCCTTCTCATAGGCATTGATGATTTCCTGCACCAGAGCGTGGCGCACCACATCGGCGGCGGTCAGGCGGCAGATGGCGATGTCATTGACCCCCTCCAGCACCCGGATAGCATCCTTCAGGCCGGAGGTCTTGTCGTCCGGCAGATCGATCTGGGTCACGTCGCCGGTAATGACGATTTTCGACCCGAACCCCAGACGGGTCAGGAACATCTTCATCTGCTCCTTGGTGGTATTCTGAGCCTCATCCAGGATGATGAAGCTGTCGTCCAGAGTCCGGCCCCGCATATAGGCCAGGGGTGCCACCTCGATGGAGCCCCGCTCCTGGTATTTCTGGAAGGTTTCCGGGCCCAGCATATCGTAGAGCGCATCATACAGCGGTCGCAGATAGGGGTCTACCTTGTTTTGCAGATCGCCCGGCAGGAAGCCCAGCCGTTCTCCGGCTTCCACCGCAGGGCGGGTCAGGATAATGCGGTTCACCGTCCGCTCCCGGAATGCTGCCACCGCAGCGGCCACCGCCAGGTAAGTTTTGCCGGTACCGGCAGGACCAACGCCGATGGTGACGGTATTCTTTTGGATGGCTTTCATATACCGCTGCTGGCCCACGGTCTTGGCCTTGATAGGCTTTCCCTTGGCGGTAATGCAAACTACATCCTTGTCCATCTGGGCCACCTGATGGTCGTTGCCCTCTTTTACAAGGGTAATCAGGTAACGGACCCGCTGCTCATCGATGGTCTCCCCTTTTGCTGCCAGGGACAGCAACCCCTCCAGGGTGCGAACCGCTTTGTCCGCCGCTTCCTCATCGCCGGAAACTTTCAGCTCCGTACCACGGTTCACGATGGATACTGCCAGCGCATCCTCGATCCGTTTGATATTTTCATCGAAGGAGCCAAAGACCGTAATCAGATCCTCGACCCGTTCCGCGTTTACCGTCCGTTCAATCAGCTTCATAATCCAATAAATTCTCCTCAAGCCGTGATTTGCCTATCATTTCATAGCAGGCGTATTTTCCGGTAAGGCACCAGCCGCCGTCGATTTTCGTAATGGATTCAAAATTCGCGTCAATTCGCCCAGCGGTCATGGTGCCAATCAGATAGGCGCAGGAAAAATCCCGAAGCAGCGCTTCTCCATCTGCATCCTCTGCATCAACCGATTCGTACCAGCGCCATTCCTCAACAGAAAGGGCCAAAGGCAATCGGAATCCACCAGGCAGCGTCAAATAATACTCCGAATACATTTTATCACAAGTGGTATCCAAAATTCCACTACCTTTGAAGAAATTTATCCGATTATTTCCGAAAATGATACTAAATTTTTTCTTCGACCGGGTCATTTCGCTCCGGGCAGTCCTTTTGCTTGGGAATACAGCGGTCAAATTCCGTTGGGTTTCGGCATAAACTTCCCCCATAGCCCGACTGCCCCGGATACAGATACCCAAATCCGTATAGCCGGAAACCAACAATTGTCCCGCCTTGACACTCTGGCCCACCTTGCAGACCGGGCTCCCTTGCAGGACCGTCATTTCACGAATCACGCCGTCCCGGGTTGCGATGATGCTGGAAATGCCTCTTTGCTGCGAATCCTTCTCCGGCTCCGCCCGCTCCCGAACGGAGATGACTCCACGGCAGCCGTAGGTATTGATGCCCGCCCATTGCAGCTCCGGGATGGCCTCCAAAAGCGAATTTTTCATTTGTTCGCTGCGTAGTCCCCGGCGAGAGGCCCCGAAACCAAAGCCATATTGGCTGCAGGCTTCCAGAATCCGGCCTGTGGGTACAGTCGCATTTCCTTCCACCTCAACAAACCATACTCTGGTGGGCAAAAACAGGGTCAAAAACAACAGCAACATAACGCCGCCAATCAACACAGGGCGTTTCGGCATCCGCCGCACAAGCCAAAACAGGCCGCTGCGGCGTAGGATTCGTAGACGCTCTCCCCTCTTGTGGACAAGCTTTCGCAGATTCCGCAGCTGCTGGCGGCGCAGAACGAAGGTAATCACCAAATCATCCACTTGCTGGACATTCAGAAGTGTCACGCCCGCCCCGTTGATGGCCCGGAGCGCCGATGCCGTATCTGCGCTCATCAATTCAGCGGTGACCATGCCGGACATGGATTGCCAAAAGCCCATCTCAACGCCTCCGTATCAGATTTACCCCGTCAATGCGTCCGGTAATCACCAGTTGAGCCGCATCCATTTTCGCCAGCTCCAGACAGCCGCCGCAGACGCATAGAAATCCAAATTTCATCCGAAGGACGATTTTCTCCCGGCTATATTCCGTCACGCCCCCATGATGCTCGATTAGCACACGCCGGTCCCCAAGCAATTCCACCACGCTCTGACCCGGAAACGCCTCTCCCTGCAAATCCGCTGAATCCGCCAGTCGTTCAATCCACTGCCGCATTGCCGCAGCACCTCCTTTTTGTCCATCCTATGAAGCACAAGGGATGAATTTGACCGGCGGCGCATAGATTCCAATGAGGTGACGGCTTTGAACAGACGATTGACTGGATTATTGGCAGCGATCGCAATGGCGATTCTGATTCTGGATTCCAGAACCGCTTTGGTTAGCGCCCGGGAGGGGCTGGATTTATGCATCCGAACGGTGATTCCATCCCTGTTCCCCTTTTTTGTGCTTTCGATTCTGATAACATCGATGTTGTCCGGGGTTCAAATTCCATGGATGCGCCCGGCTCGGAAGATGCTTCACATCCCCAAGGGTGCGGAAGCTCTGCTGTTAACGGGGCTGATTGGAGGTTATCCGGTGGGAGCCCAGTGCGTCAGCCAGGCCTTCGAGGACGGCAGCCTGTCGAAACAGGACGCGGAACGGATGCTGGTTTTCTGCAACCAATGTGGGCCCGCTTTTTTATTCGGCATGATCGGCAGTATTTTGGGGACCGGAAGATGCTGGGTGCTTTGGGCAATTCAAATCATCGGTATGCTCATTACGGCAATTCTCCTCCCCGGGGGCGGCGATTCCGGGGGTGTGCGGCAAAACGGGAACGGGATTTCGCTCACATCCGCCATGGGCCGCGCAGTTCGTACTATGGGGCAGGTCTGCGGTTGGATTCTTCTTTTTCGGGTACTGGTTGGATTTCTGGAGCGGTGGGGGCTGTGGCGCTTCCCTGTGGAAATGCAGGCGCTGATTACTGGTTTACTTGAGATTTCCAATGGCACAGTTGCCCTGCGCAGCTTGACAGATGATTCCCTGCGGTTTCTTCTTTGCGCCGGAATGATGAGCTTCGGTGGGGGTTGCGTCATCATGCAAACCGGTTCTGCCATTTCTCCAAAGCTTGGTCGGCGGCTGTATTTCCCGGGAAAGCTTTTACAGAGCGGTATCTGCCTGACACTCGGTGCCATTATCACCGGGAAATGGATTCTGATTCCGGTATTTCTTCTGGTCGGGGCGGTTAGTTTGTTGAAAATTCGAAAAAACAGTAGCATTTCGGAACCGATTGGTGTATAATGGACCCAATAACGCTGCGAGGTCGATACTATGCTCTTCAGAAAGAAAATGCCCAGAGCCTGCGAATACTGCGCCAACGGAACCAAGGTGGATGATAACACCATCCTCTGCATCAAACGGGGCGTCGTACAGGAAACGGATAACTGCCGGAAATTCAAATATGACCCCTGCAAGCGGATTCCCTGCAAGCCCAAGGCTCTGGATTTCAGCAAATACGACGATCACGATTTTTCGTTGTAATATAACGCCCGTGGTGATTTACCTTGGTAGATCACCACGGGCGTTGCCGTCGTAAACATCATGCAAGAAATTTTCATCCTGAGCCAGCGTCAGCCAGCCGAAGGATAACATAAATCTCTTACTCCTGGATCATTTCAAGGAACTGATCCTCGCTCAGAATGGGGATGCCCAACTCCCGGGCTTTGCGTTCCTTGGAACCGGCATTTTCGCCTACCACTACATAGGTGGTCTTTTTGGAAACGGAACCGGCTGCTTTGCCGCCGAAATGCTCGATTCGTTCGGTGGCTTCGTCCCGGGTGAATTTGGTCAGCGCGCCGGTCAGGACGAAGGTCATGCCCGCAAAACGGGTGTCGGTGACGGTGCGCTTGCTGTCGAAATTTACACCGGCTTGGCGAAGCCGCTGCACCATGTGCCGGGACTGCTCCTGCCGGAACCAGTCCACAATATAGGCCGCTGTGACGCCGCCCACATCCGGCACCTCCGTCAGCACCTCTTCCGTTGCGGCCATCAGCCCATCCAGACTTCCAAAGGCAGAAGCCAGCACTTTTCCCGTCTTGGCGCCTACCTGTCGAATGCCCAGGGCGTAAATCAGACGGCTCACATCCTGCTCCTTACTGCTTTCAATGGCGGCAAGGAGCTTTTTGGCGGCGGTTTCGCCGGATTTCCAAAGAGATTTCAATTCCTCCAGGGTCAAATAATAGATATCCGCCGGAGATTTGATATGGCCCTTTTCAATCAACGCATCCACGATGGCGGAGCCAAGGCCATCGATATCCATGGCATCCCGGCTGACAAAATGGGCAATATTTCTGGAAAGCTGCGCCGGACATTCCGCACCGGTGCAGCGCAAAAACGCGCCATCCTCATCCTTGACTGTAGCCGCGCCGCAGATGGGGCAGGTTGCGGGCAAGGTATAGGGTACAGCATCAGCAGGCCGTTTGCTCAGGTCCACGTCCAGAATTTCGGGGATAATTTCTCCAGCCTTGCGGATGTGGACCGTATCGCCAATGCGGATATCCCGTTCGGAAATGAAATCCTGATTGTGAAGGGTGGCATTTGTGACCGTGGTGCCCGCCAGGCGGACAGGACGAACCACCGCTTTGGGGGTCAGAACGCCGGTGCGGCCCACCTGAACAACGATATCTTCCACCACCGTGGGCTTGATTTCAGGAGGGTACTTATAAGCTGCCGCCCAACGGGGGAATTTGGCGGTGGCACCCATTTTCTCCCGCTGGGAAAGGTCGTTCACTTTAATGACCGCGCCATCGATATCACAGGGTAAGCTCTCCCGCTCCTCGTTAATGGCGGCCACCCGGTTGCAAACGGCCCCAACGGTATCCAGAACATCAAAGGGAATCACCTTAAATCGCAGTCCCTTCAAATAGTCCAGAGATGCCTGATGGGTCTGAAATTCAACCCCCTCCGCCAGCTGAATATTAAAAATGAAAATATCCAGCCCTCGCTTGGCGGCGATTTTCGGATCGAGCTGCCGCAAAGAACCGGCGGCGGCATTTCTGGGGTTGGCGAAAAGGGGCTTTCCCTCCGCTTCCTGCCGGGCGTTCAGAGCTTCAAAGCTCTTTTTTGGCATAAACACCTCGCCCCGGACAATCAGCCTGGGCGGTGCGTTTTCGATGGTCATAGGGATAGAGCGAATCGTCTTCAGATTCTCTGTCACGTCCTCCCCCACGGTGCCGTCGCCCCGGGTGGCACCCCGGACGAACCGACCATCCACATACTCCAGTGCCACGGACAGGCCATCGATTTTCGGCTCCACAGAAAAAGCGGTGCCGGGTGCGGATTTATCCAGAAAATCAGACAGTTCTTCCATAGAAAAAACATCCTGCAGGCTCATCAGAGGCACCGGATGGGTCACCTTTTCAAACTGGCTCAGGGCCTCACCACCTACCCGCTGGGTGGGAGAATCCGCTGCCGCCAGCGCAGGGTTAGCCTGTTCCAGCTCCTCCAGCTCCCGCAGCAGTCGGTCGTATTCAAAATCCGGCATTTGGGGATCATCCAGTACATAATATCGGTAATTGGCTTCCGTCAGGAGCTGGGTCAGTTCCTGTATCCTTTGTTTAACTTCCATGGTTTCCTCCCGTTTGGAAAAATGTATCCGGCACATCGCCGACGATAATGGTCTCCGCCACAACGACCTGGCTGGTGACGGTGAAAGTCGTGGTATCCCCTAACACCAGCACCGCCACATCCACACTGACGGACATGGAAAGCTGATGGAGGGTCTGGTTGATGCCGGCCTGGGTAAAACGACTGTCGAACCCGGCGTCGGAATTTCGAATCGAAATAATCTCCACCGGAATGGCCGGGCCCCGTCCGGAGAGAAATTCCGGCAGGAACAAGCTGCCCAGAGGCACACCCAGGTCGGTTGTGTCCAGGGCCAAAATCTCATCGTTGATGGTATTCAGCGTGGATGTTTTCAGCCGGTTTACCTCGCTCATATTGGTTTTCAGGGCAGTTATGCGGCCATTCAAATCCTTTTCGAAGTAGACAATTCGGTCATAATGGATATCACCGGCATCAATCTGTTTGTCGATGGCATCGTTAATCAGGTCCGAAGTCGCATTCATGATTTGAATCTGGGCCAGTTCCTGGATTGGTTCGTTGTATTTTTTGCGGAACAACATCATCATGAGCCCATAAAGAATCGCAATTATGGCAATCCAGCGAATCAGCCGCCGAAAAAAGCGTCCCATCCAATCCCCCCTCTGGGGAGTATATGCGGATTGGTTAGATTTTTTTCATGTGGGCCGAGGCGGTCTTCGCCATGAGCCGCTTGGTACCGATTTCATCGAAGGCAATCTCCAAAAGCGCATCGCCGCTCATTTTCATGACGGACAGGACCATCCCTCGGCCGAAGGCGGTGTGCTGCACCATATCGCCCTTGTTCAGGTCCAGATAAGTTGCTTTTGAAGCGGAAATCGTTTCACTTTTCCGAATTTGTTCCTTCAAAATGTTCTGAGTAGGACGGGCGAAGTCACGGCTAAATCCATAGGAAGGGGCCTCGCTTCGGGGGTAATAGCCGCCCTTTTTCACAATACAGTCCTCCGGAATTTCCTTCAGGAATCGGGAGGCCAGCGCCGCATTGGTGCGTCCATAGAGCATCCGCTGGCGGGCGTGGCTGATGGTCAGGGTCTGCTTGGCCCGGGTGATCGCCACATAACACAGCCGCCGCTCCTCTTCCATCTCCTCATGGTCGCCGATGGCGCGCATTCCGGGGAATAGGCCGTCCTCAAAGCCAACCAGGTACACATGGGGAAACTCCAGACCTTTGGCGGAGTGCATGGTCATCAGCACCGCCGCTTCCTCCTCTTCGCTGTACTGCTCCAAGTCTGTATAAAGGGCGATTTCCTCCAGGAAGCCTGCCAAAGTGGGTGCGTCGGTGTTTTCGATGTAAGAATTGATGGAGGACCGAAGTTCCTTCACGTTTTCCAGCCGCCCGATATTTTCCTCGGTAGGTTTCAGCTCCAGCATATCGGCATAGCCAGTGCGCTTGATGACTTCGTCATAAAACTCCGGCAGGGCCATGCCATCCTCCAGCAATTGGGCAAGTTCTTCAATCATGACGGTGAAATTCATCAGCTTGGCGGCGGATTTTTCCAGGGGGCCATAGGAATAGGGATCACTGACCACGTTATAAAGGGGTGTCCCGGAGGCCAGCGCAAGGCGTTCGGCGGTTTCGATGGTTTTTGCGCCCAGACCACGGGGAGGATTGTTGATGATCCGCTTCAGCCGCAGGTCGTCGGCCCGGTTATTGATGACGCACAGATACGACAGCATATCCTTGACCTCCGCCCGGTCAAAGAACCGGGTGCCGCCGATGATGCGGTAGGGAATGCCGTTGCGTTTCAGGGCATATTCCAGGGCGTTGGACTGGGCATTGGTGCGGTAAAGGATGGCATGATCACCAAAATGCTTGCCCTTGGAGCGGGCAAGAATCTGCCCGGCCACATAATTGGCCTCGGCGTCCTGATCCGCCGCTTCGTAAACCGTCACCGGGTCCCCTGCCCCATTGGCTGTCCAGAGTCGCTTGCCTTTGCGGCCCAGATTATGGGCAATGACCGCATTGGCAGCATTCAAAATCGACTGGGTGGATCGATAATTCTGCTCCAGTCGGATGATGCGGCTGCCCTTATACTGCTTTTCGAAATTCAGAATGTTTTCAATGGTCGCACCACGGAAGCGGTAGATGCTTTGGTCATCATCGCCCACAACGCAGATATTTTCATGGCCGCCGGCCAGCAGGCTGGTCAGCAGATACTGCATATGGTTGGTATCCTGATACTCGTCCACCAGCACATAGCGGAATTTGCGCTGATAATAGGTGCGGATATCCTCGTTTTCCTGGAGCAGCTTCACCGTCAGGAAAATGATATCGTCAAAATCCAGGGCGTTATTCTCTTTCAGCCGCTGCTGATAAGTTTTGTAGGCCTTGGCAATATGAATCGCCCGTAAATCCCCCACATTTTCTGCCCGCTGGAGCATTCGCTCCGGGGTTGTCATGGCATCCTTCTCCCGGCTGATGGCGGCAAGCACATATTTGGCGGGAAATGTCTTGTCATCCAGCCCCATTTCTTTGACAATATCCTTAATGACACGCTCGGAATCGGAGCTGTCGTAAATGGTGAAATGGCTGGTATAGCCCAGGCGGTCGATATCCCGGCGGAGGATCCGGCAGCAGGCGGAATGGAAAGTCATGGCCCAAACATCCTGCCCTCTGTCCCCCAGCATCCGGCACAGACGTTCCTTCAGCTCATTGGCAGCCTTGTTGGTAAAGGTGATGGCGATGATACTCCAGGGAGCGGCAGGCTCCACGGCGCAAAGCCAGTCCGCCCGGTGGCGATCCAAGTCAGAAATGGGCTCTGTCAGCCCCTCCAGAAACAGCACATCCTCTTCAGAGGCCGTGTCGGGAATCAGCTCCGAATCGCTGCCGGAGCCAAAGCGAATGAGATTCGCGATTCGATTGATCAGTACCGTTGTCTTGCCGCTGCCGGCGCCGGCCAGCAGAAGCAGCGGTCCCTCCGTCGTCAGCACCGCTTGGCGCTGCATTTCGTTCAATTGAGAAAATTCCCCGGCAATATATCGCCGCCGGGCTTCAATAAATCGATTTTCAAAATCGCTGGTCATAGTAACACCTGTCCATTTTATTATTATGCTTTATTTTACCGCATCCGGGTCAAAAGGTAAAGCACGAATTTCGAAAAAACAAGGGGCTTGCTGCCAAATTGACAGCAAGCCCTTTGGGATGAAGGTTTGATTATGCCTCAGCGGGGGTGATCCAGGCATCATCCAGAATGGTGAGCTGGAAATAGGAGGTATTTGCGCCGGTGTACAGAGCAATCAGCTTCCCGTTCCACTTGGAACCGGGAAAGGATGTCATGGTCAGGTCCGCGCCCTCGAACAGATCAGCCCAGGAGGCACCCAGGTTTTGGGTCATCACATTGTTACGCAGGCACACCGATCTGGTACCGTCGGTCTTATTCCCCGAAGCGGCGGAGCTGTAAATCAATATACATATGCGCCTTAATGATGCCGGCCTTGAACATGGTCTGCATCTAAGCCCAGCTGCTGACTTTGACCAGCTTGTTCAGCTGCTAAGTGGCTTCACCGGAGCCGATGACCTCGATGGAGGTGGCGCCCACATAACGCTTGTTCGGCGTGCTGGAAGAGCCGTCCACATTGATGGTGCCGCTGATCAGCAGTTCATCACCAACGGCATAGTCGGTGGGCAGATCGGTATAGTCGTTTCGGATGGCGATGATGGTATCGTTCGCGCGATCCTTCAGGAGAATCTCCTTATCGGAGTTCTGGCCTTCATCGGCCACACCAACGTAGTAGCCGCCAACCAGAACCGTCTCCCCATTGGCAACGGCGGACAGACCGGACACATCATAGGCAACCCGGACAGGAATCGTGGCCACAGCACCATCGTAGTTTACCGTTACGAAGGTATTGGAAGGATTCAGCGCACCTTCCTGGATGAAGTAATCGGTCGTTTCCGTTGTGGAAGAGCCGTCGTTCCAATAGACCGTCAGCTCCAAACCGGTGGAATCGAAGATTTCACCCACATAGTAGGTCAGTTTTGTGGGCTGCTTGGCAATGGAGATACCGGTGACATACTTGGATCTGTAAGGAATGCTGATGGATTGGTAGGCATCGGGTTTGCTGTCCTTCTTACCGTTATGACTTTCATCATAGCTGGTCCAGGCACCAATGCCGTAGGTGATGGTCTTATCCTCTTCTCCCGCGGTTGCGACACGGGTAAAGCTGACCAGCCACACCTTAACGGTGGTTTCCACGCCATCCATCAGAATATCCTGGATTTGGCTGCTGACAACGGTCAAATCCTGCGTGCCAATGCAAACCTGCGCGATATCAGGAGAAGTGACGATCTTCAGACCGGTCTGCTTTCCGTAGCGGGCGTAAGTGCCGGTGACCAGCTCTGCGCTATGGATGATGGACGTGCCGGAATAATCGTCGCTCACCAGTTTATTTCTGGCAGCAATAATGGCATCCACCGCCTCGTCGATCTTACTCTGATTAACAGTGATGTCCTTCTTCACTGCTTTTGCGGAAGTCATGGCATTTTGATAAGCCTCCCACAAATCAGCCTGATAATCAGTACGGTAGGCAACGGTGTTGGCCAGCAGGTAGTCCAGGCGGTCGGTATTGACACCTTCGCCGTCTTCCCAGACCTGGATGTAATCGATGGTCAAATCCTCAAGATAGAAACCCTTATTACCAAAATAAGAGAACACAAAGTCTTTGCCATTGATCCAATCGCTGGTGCCATTTGCCGTATTGGCGATAAAGGATTCATTCATCGGGCCCACTTCCACGCCATCCAAATACAGATAGGCCATATTACTGGCGTAGGAGCCGTCCTTGTTGTAGGTGATCTTGTTTTGTATGCGATAAGTATAATAGGCGTCGTCACTGAGCTCATAACCGTGTGCAATCAAATCGACACCGTAGTTCATGTGTCTTCCGCCGTCAACACTCAGGTCAAAATTGCCGAAAACAACCTTATCGTCGTTATTTCGCCAAAGGTATACCGCGTTGGGTGCTGCACTACCAGTGGCGAATACGGTGGCGAACAACATGGGTTCATCGACATGATTACCTGTGCCCCAACTGCCTTTTGCCTTCCATTCCACGGTCCAGGGCCGGTCGTGGAGCAGGGTCACGGGCTTGTCCAGAGAATAATAGCTATCGGTGGGGTGAACACCGTGGACACCGGTGCCCATCTCAATTTTGGCGACATTTTCGGTGAAGAAATCGCCATCGCCCATGGTGGTCAGGGATTCACCGATGCCATCCCAGCGGAAGTTATTAACCGCATCTTGTTCGTCAGGCTCACCATTTTCGAAAATCTTCATGTAATGAATATTACAGGACTGCAGAGGATGGTTGGAAGTACCCAGGTAGTTGATCATGTAATCTCTGCCGGAAATTTCGGAGGCGGTTGCCTCGCCCTTGTTCATAGCGCCAATCAAAGTACCATCCACCGTCAGGTAGACCATATTCGCGCCGTCGGCATTGACTTTATTCTCAAGACGGTACACATGGGTCTCGTTTCTGAAAAGATCACCGGAAGACGAGCCGACCTTTGCGGCAATTTGATCCCAGCCGTAGCCGGTGTTATTATATCCGCTGTCCCGGTGACCAAGCAGAAGCTGGGACTGGTTCAGGTGGATATAGGTATTGCCGTTTACGTCACTGGCTGCGGAATCCGAGGTCAGAAGAATACCGCCCTTGAAACCTTCATCAGGGTAATCAGCAGCGGGAACACCGGTAGCCTTAAATTCAAGAATCCAGGGCCGGTCATGCAGCAGCATGGCGGGTTCGCTGAGCTTAAAAGAGCAACCGGTACCATAGCCAAACACACCGTTTGTATTGTATGTGCCGCGGATCTGGGCTGCATCATTATAGCTGAAGGTCGCATCGAAATCGGGGTTGGAGATATAATCGCTGGTGTCGGCATACCAATAGAAATTGTCAAATTCCGTCGCTGTGATGACAATATCGCCTGTTACGGAATCAATCGTGATCACATCACCATGGACGACTTCCTGCGTAATGTCCACACCACCCATGGTCACAGTCACATCGATATTGGCAACACCGGCGGTTCCGAGCGCAACCTGGAAGGGCTTACCGGCCATGGCTGTGGTCACATCGCCGAACATTTCACGCTGGCCGAACATATTACCCACCTGCACATAGGTGTTGGTCAGGTCATACCGAACGGAATAACGGGTAGTGCCGGTCATATACTGACTGTTCTTCATCATGGAAGAGATGAAGCAGTTGGTAATAGCATCCATGCCGGCGGGATAGGGGTGCAGACTATTGACGGGGTCCGTCATCAGGCAGTATTCCTGATACAGCTTTTCTTCGTGAATACCGGATTCATTATACAGATCCACTACATAGCAGCCGTAATGATCCGCGATTGTCTTGACGCCGGCATTGAACGCCTCGTAGACCGCATCGTTGGCATCGCTGCCGTCATAAATCTTGTGCAGCAGAGTGAAACAGTAAATCTCCGCATTGGGATATTCATCCTTGGCACGGGCAATCATCAGCGAATAAGCGCCAAGAATGGTAGACGGGGCATAGCTGGTATTGTTAAGCTGTTTGGTGACGGTATTGTACATCGAGTCACTGGGAGTACCCAAAGTATCGGTAGAAGTCAGACTGTTGCAGTCATTGGTGCCCAGGTAGATTGCGATAATATCGGGTTTTTCGCCATCTACATTGTGCAGCTGCCGACAACGGGAGACACAACCGGAGTTTGCGTTGGTTCCGTTTTTGATTTTACTACCGGACCAGGAGTTATTGACGCACAGCTCCATGCCCAAAGTATCGATGGTCTGCTGCCACCAGGTATCCGCACGGGAAACGCCCAGCGGTTCTACCGCAGTGGCCCAGTCATCGCGGCTGGTGCCGCCATAGTAAACGGCGTTTCCGCCAATGGTGGCATTGTAGGCCGTATTGTTGGACACGCCTTCATAGGTGGAGATACTGTCGCCGATGATGGACAGCTTCTTCCCCTGGAAGTTGGTGATATTAAAGTTATTGCCAGGCTGTTCCGCGGCTTGCGTTTCGGAGGGCAAAAGCAGGAACACGCCCGCTACAATGCCCAAAATCATCGCAAGGCACAGCGCAAAAGCCACAGCCGATTTGAATTTCTTTTTAATCTTCACGCGAACTCTCCTCTCACAGTTTATTAAAACTACGAAAAATTCGTCGATTCATACTTCCCGACAGCACCTATCCTCGACCCCTCCGGCATCGGGCCGGAGGGGAACGATTTGGATAGACTCATTCAGCGAAGTAGCACTTGGCGTAGTAGCCGTAGACCGCAGTGGCGGACGCCAGCTCCTGGATGTCGGAGGCATCGTTTGCGGCGAAGCGGTCGCAGTAGGTGCCAACACTGTATGCGCCCACGTTGGAGGTGTAGCTGATACCGTTAGATTCGTAGACAGCCACCACATAAATCGCCTTATCCAGCGCCTTGGCAGCAATGTCCTCCACAGCAGCGCAGAAGATGCCGCCCTCGGACTGCATAGAAACAGAGCCTGTGGCATTCTCCAGGGTCAGCAGTTCCACATTGTTGTAAGCATCTTCCGTCCAGTAGTAGAGCGTCATGCCATCATCCACCGCAAAGCCGGGCTCGTAGTAGAAGTTGACAGAGAAGGCGCCTTCGAAGGAAACAGAGGGCTGCACGCTGAGGAAGCTGCCTTCCGTCATGGCGAAGTTGCCGGTCTTTGCCGCATCGGCAGAGGAAATATCCTCCATCATAGCGGCATCGTAGGCACCGGCCAGAGCAAGCTGATCTGCGGTCAGGTCCGCATTCATCAGTGCATCGGTGTTGTAACCGAAATACATCTGGGCGGCAGCGCCGTAATTCAACATGGCAACAACCAAGGATTTCAGGCTATCATCCTGGGAATTAGCCAGGCGGTTCTTTGCGTAAGCCAGAGCGCTATAGCCGTACACATCGCTGTATACATAGCTGCCGTCGGACAGCTTTGCGTAGACTTTGAAATACAGGGTATCGCCCATGTTCTTAGCCGGGATGCCGTTGGTATGGACCATGTATTCGGAACCATTAAAGCTGGCACCGGGAATCACATCCACCGCATCGGCGATGGTGCCATCGTTCAGCTTGGAGCCAAAGGTAATCAGGCCCATCTCCGCAGTATTGAAGTCCGTCAGTCCATCAACGGTGAAATAAATGTTATAACGGATTTCATCCTCGAAGGACAGAGAAGAACTCGTGGGAACGAGGAGCGCGTCGGCGCTTTCGTTGTTATCCTTATCGAAACCACCCAACTCGGACTCGTTGCCGGTTTCGATGATATTGGAGGAAAGCTGCTCATTCATCAGATTCAGCACATCGTCGCCGGACAGTTCCGCCACACCGTTGGTAGCCATGGCGTTCACAGAGCCGAGCTCCAGCCCCTTGTACTTCAGGGAACTGAAGGAAATCATGGCAGGAACGTCTTCTACCGCAGGGATGACCTGCAGAACCACCATATGGTAGCCGCCAATCACGGCACCCTCCGTATAGGGAATGGTGTAATACTGCTCGGTGGGAGTACAAATGGTGACCAGATTCTTCCAGACCATTTCACCGCTGTCATTGACGGTGCCATAGACCAGCGTTGCGCTCTCATAGGTATAACCAGCACCAATGAATTTGCCATAATCGATGGCCCGCATAGCAATCTGGAGGTCATGGACATCGGCATCCGTTTCTTTAACCATCATCACCAGGCCGGACTTGGTGAAGGTACCATCCATATAGACCTCATTGTTGGGTCCGAGGGTCAGATAATCGTTGACGGAGCTGACCTCCTGGCCCACATATTCCTGGCCGTAGGAACCGGAGGAAATATGATTCTCTGTCCAGGTAGTCAGGCCAGCGCTGATGCTGATACCGTCACCGCAGTCGGCTGCGGCGATATTGCCATCGATGATTTCGTTACGAATCTCGCTAAAGACAGCACCGTTTTCCACATCGCTGTAATTGACATTGGTGCTGCCAATGGGCTGGAACACACGAATGCCATCCAAATAGAGCTTGGTATCCAGCATTCCGGTCACATTGCCATTTTCATCGAAGGTCTGGCTGGGAACGCCGGAGATGACCACGATGTAGTCCTTAATCGCCAAATCATCCACACGGATAATCGGTACCTGATACAGCACTTCCGCGCCCATATCATCTTTGTTATCATACTCGGTGATAACGGGAATCATCGCTACCGCAGAAGCGTTGCTGACCAGATTAACCATGCCGGTCTGGGCGTTGTAGGACAGATTACCATTTTCAAAAATGACGTCAGCCTTGTTATAGACTTCAACAAAAATCAGGCCGGAGTCCACAGCGTTGGTCTGGGCAATGATTTCAAAACCGCTGCCGGTAAACTCAAAGTACGCCATAGGGCCAAGATGATCAATGGTAAGCTCATGCAGAGAATCGCCGCTCATGTTGGTACCGGCGTCATCGTAGGCATCATCACTGCCGTAATTGGTACTCTGATTCGCATCCTGCGTCAAATCGCCGCTACCGGTGCCCAGAGGTCTAAAGTTATTCTCCACTTCAGAACCCACATACTTGATGGCGGGGAAATCATCCTCGTAGTAGACCACCGTGGCGGGGATGACGGTGACGGTCCGGAAAATCTGCACCTCGTTGGCGATATCAACATACTTGTCCGCCAAGGGGGTGGGCAGGAAGCCTCTTTCGTGAGCGGTGAAAGCCACCTTGATTTGATTCAGCTCATCATTCATGAACTGACTGGGCTGGAAGGTAAGCTTGCCGTCCTCGATGTAGAAGGTGCCATCAGTACCCGCGATTTCGCCCTCGGTCATGCCGGTAAATTCGATTCGGTTACCGTGGGTATCGGACACAGAGGCATCAGTCAGCAAGCCATCGCTGCCCTTGACCCAGCCATAAGTACCGGACAGAGAGGTATCCTCCCAGACCTGCAAATAGTGGACAATCGCATCCACCGCCCAGTGGCCGCTCTTATGACCAATATGGGTAAACATCATGTTATTCCCGGTGAACATATCGCCGGTAACACCGGGAAGCGCTGCACCGGAGCTGAACTCATTGTTCATGGGACCCATTTCTTTACCGTCGACAATCAGATAAGCCATGCAAGTGCCGTCGGTGTTGATACGGTTCTCAATACGGTAAACATGCTCAGCACTGGTGTTAAAGCTCGGGTCAATATCCTTCAGCGCTATGCCAAAGTTATGATAACCGGCGGTATCACTGGTGCCGAAGGCCACGAGACCACTATCGGCTCTCAGATAAATATACTCATGTTCCGTGGTGCCTGTGGAAGAGAAGAGCATGACTTCTTCATCACGCGCATTCCCATTTCCTGCAACACCAGCCAAATCCAAACCAGACAGCTTAAATTCAACCACCCATTGCTTGTCGCAGTTCAGCTGGACATAGTTCTTCAATTTACCATAATAGCCTTCCGTATCATCGGAGCTGCCACCCAGGGCCCATGCATTGGTATTAACAATATTACCCGGCTCACCGGTAGAAACAGCATGCAGATTGTTGAGCGCACTGGCTTCCCAACGATAATTTTTCAGCTCAAAGCCATCCTCATAAAGATGGATATACTCATAGTTAGTCAGGTCGATGGGATGACCACCGGCACCCAGGTAGTTAAAGGTGAAGTCCTTTCCGCTGATATAGGACACATCTGTACTTTGCTGGGTTGTTGCAATCCAATAGGTGTCCAGACTGCCCACTTCGGTCCCATTGATATGCACATAGACTTTGTTGGTGCCGTCGGTATTCGGACGATTCTCAAGTCGGTAAGTCTGTGCCGTATTCAGGCTGTACCCCTTTGCGGTCAGATTGACACCATAGTTATCATAGGCACCATTGTGATAGTGACCCAAAGCAATAAAGTCGGGGTTACTGCTTGTTTCCTTACCGTTGGAGTAGTTTCGGGTGTAAATATAGAGATTATCCGCAGTTGCACCTACCTCGGTCATAGAGAACATCAATCCGCCGCTGTGGCTTCCATTGGTCTTCCATTCAATGACCCAAGGCAAATCATGGCGAAGATAGACGGGTGTGTCAAACTTGCCGATATAACTGGATTTATTCGCACTAACCGGAGTAATGGCGTTTTCTGTATTCACAACCGCATGAAGATTAGAAACATCCTGCTCGATATATTCCACGGTACCGCTGACGCCAGTGATGCCAATGACCGTATTCAAAACTTCCTTACCGGCCAGATTCAGCACATCCTTACCAAGCAGGCTATTACCGGAGGACAAGTCCGCCACAAGGCCATAGTCCAGAACCACCGCCGTATCCTTATCGTCCAAAACGTAGAACATAATGGCGATGGTAAAGGTGGGCGCGGCGCCGGTCTTGTCGGAAATATTGGCATAAACCGTATACAAACCGGCGGTCTTATACGCAGCAGTGATGTACACGTCGCCGCCGACGGAATTGGAAACGCAGGGGTACTCCATGGGGTTGCCCACGCCATCGCACAGAGTGATGGCCATATGACCGGGGGCGGGAATGTCCTTATCGCCGTAGGTCTTGGAATTCTTCAAATCCTCATAGAGCTTTTCGCTGTCGATGACGATCTTGTGGTTGGCCCACTGGAAGTAGGCGGGCTCACCGAAGGCGAATACCGTATGGGTATCGCTGCCGGACAGCTTATAGGCACCGTTGGTGGCTGTCACCGTAAGAGGGTTGGTGAAGGAGTTGCTGTTCTGCTCCGAAGGTGTCTGGGTGTAGTAGAAGCCCCGCATGGTCACTGTACCGAAAGCCCACAGACCATCGCCTTCGAACAAGCCGTCAGTGGCGTGGGTTTCTGTACCCGCATCGGAATACAGATTTTTCAGGAATGCCTTCAGCTCGTCGTTGGTGTCGAACGTGACCTTGATGGGTTCAATCACTTGGGCGCCGGGTCTTCGCGGATCACTGGTATAGCCGGTTATCCAGGCCTCCAGATCCGTTACATCCAGCAGTCCCCCGTTTTTATCCCGGGTCAGGCTGGGATATTTTACAACGAGGCCATCCGTAGGATTCAGGGTAACGCCAATCTCAGAATCGGAGAAGGTCAGATTGTACAGCTTGGAGGTATCGCCATCGTTGGTCAGGGAGAAGCCGTACTCAACAGGCTGCGTGTTATCCACAACGCCGTTGTCGGGAATCTCCACACCACTCTGCCAGGCACTCTTCTCCACGGCCAGATCGGGAACCACAACGTTGATGTTAGTCTCAATGCGCAGGTTGGCACCGGTACCGTGACGTTCCATATAATAGAAGTCGAAGGAATAGGTTTCGCCATCGCGCAGATTCAGCTTCTCTGCACGGGCGACTTCTTCCAGCGAGTGATTCTTACGGTTTTTCAGAACGTCTCTTGCCCAGTCAACATAATGATTCAAATACATGATGGCGTTGGTGTTGTTATGGGTACCGCCCATATCCAGAACCAGCTCACCGTTGATAAACAGGTAAACGTCATCGTCACCATCGAAGTTGAACATGAGCTTATCGCCGTATTTATAGCTGAATTCACCGTTACAAACCAGGCTGTAACCGAAGTTCTGATTATCGTACCACAGATTACCGCCATAGCCGGAGTAAGAGTTGACGCCATCATCCAGATAGTAGGGCGTATTGGATTCTCCTGCGGCGCCACCCTTATAGTGAACAGGAACAAAGGGGTTATAAGCCTCGCCTGCACCAAAGTAGGCAGTATAAGTCGCTCCGGACAAACCAATGGTCTTGGTGGTTTTGTTGTAAGTAACACCAGAGGTGTAAGGCGAAGCGTTGACGCTTGTCAAGGAAGAGTCAAAAACGTAATGTCCATAGGAAGTAGAACTGGTATTGGTGGACTTATACAGGTTCATGTAGTTGTAATCGCTCTGGAGTTTGTTGTAGGAATTGGGCACCCACAGGTTGTGCATCATGTAGTAGGCGGCATCCCACCAGGAAGTGATATACTGCTTGCAATCCAGCCAGGAACCTTCCAGATACTTGCGTTTTTTCATGGTTGCTTCATAAGAACCCACTTTGCCGGTGGTCTGGACACCATTGGCTTTATCGACCGTACGTCTGGTAACGTTCAGCTGCTTACACAGGGCCGTGGCAAAATCCATGGGAACACCCTGAATGCCGCTTATATTCGGGTCCATATCCACCATGCCGCCGTCGGTATAGCCGAAAATCTCACCATTGGGAGTACCGGCGATGGCAGAGTAGTTTCTCCATCCGTCAAGCTCAAATTCGTAGACATCACGCATACGGTTCCGCAGGAAAATCTGCATGTAGTTCAGAACACTTTTCTTGTAAACAGGAAGGCCGTTTTCATCCAGAGAGGATTCCAGCAGACCAATCGTAGCATAGCCGTTGGCCTGGCTCTGGCCCACGACCTGGTACAGACGGTAGCCCAGCGCTTCCTCAACCGTTACTGTGTTGGTGCCGCTCCAGGCGAAATTAGAAGAAGTATTTGTCCAGATATTAAACTCATACGGATCATCATAATCCGTCAAATCCGTTGTTTTGTAAGCAATCAGAGGCTGCTGACCTGCGGTGGTGCGAGGTACCCCATCCGACGAAGCTGCCAACCATTTCACAATATTACCAACATTGCCAAAGGTACTCGTAGAATCCGTTAAGAAGGAAAAACCCTGGTTATTGTTATCGTAGTCATCTTTGGGAATGGCATCTGTCTTAGCGCTGTCCCAGTAATCCGTATCGCTGGCAGCACCCAAAGTACTGGCCCAGTAACCATACTGATATGCATCGCCTTCGTTGGGGAAAAAACCGACAGAGATCAGATCAAACTTGGCACCGGAGGGGCGTACCTTTTTGGTGGTGCCGTCAGACTGCTTCTCATCAACATCCGTCAAAGATGTATCCATAGGGAATTCCAGATACAGCTTATCTACTGTACCGGTCAGGTTTTTCAGGTCAATCACGGCCATATCCACATGCCGATCACCGCAAACATTGACCGTGCCGGATTTATTCAGATAGTAAGGCCCGGAATAAGCGCCACTCTGTTCCCGCACGGACTTAGTCTCGGACAAGTTCTTACTGATGCTGATTTGAGGTGCGCTAAGTGTAGAACAGTTATACGCCCGGAATACGATGACCGCATAACGAACATCCTTAACATTTTTCGAGCCGTTAAAATCTGCAATCTGCCACTGCAGCGGTATACCATTGGTTTTATTGTTTACAATGTGCAGCAAAGATTTTCCGCCCAGGGAAGACGAAGAAATCGTTGCCCATTTACTGCCACCATAGGTACCACCGGTGGTTGCGAGAGAAACCGATTCAATACCGGAGCCATGGTAAACATTTCGTCCGCCGGCAGAAGTCGCCTTGCCATTGCCCGTGGCGCTGGAATCAGTTAAGGTG
This sequence comes from Oscillospiraceae bacterium, assembly GCA_017457285.1. Classification (GTDB taxonomy): domain Bacteria; phylum Bacillota; class Clostridia; order Oscillospirales; family Oscillospiraceae; genus Faecousia. The sequence continues at coordinate 34,395 of JAFTHT010000049.1, forward strand.
CCGGTAAAATCCATCCAGTAGGGTGACTCCGGCACATAGGATGTCGTATCCACATAGCCGTTTCTGCCCATCAGATAGTCAAACAGCATGCCATCGGCTTCATAATCCATAATCTTAATAGGCATGGTAATGTAGTCCTTGGAGGTCAGGCTCATGCCATGTCCCTCGGACGTAATAGCAGAGGCGCTGAACCGCATAGCCGGAACCATGCCGATTACCATCACGACTGCCAGCAGCGCGGACAGGAGTCTGCTGCCAATACTACGTTTTTTCATAGGTATTACCCCTTTCAAAGTAAATCTGCCAAAATATGTAGAACGAGTTGCGTAATCGATACGCCGCAACTACGAAGTTTCCGCTTCGGAAGACTCCTGCCAGGTGACCCGGACGATGCTGGCTTGATCCTCCTGGTAATGTCCAGAGACCTTTTCAGCCGCTTCCCCCGGGGCCAGGGTGCCAAATTTGATGCGATATGCAATGCCACCCAGGTACCGCCCGTCCTTATGTACTGCCTTGTAGTAAACAGTAACATTTTCCAGCGTTCGGTCGGAATCATTCTGAACCCGGAGCATATTGCTGCCATACTGGATGGTCAGCTCCTCCGGATTCGAAATCGCTTCATCCGCAAACAGCGTCAGTCCATCCACATAGTCGAACACCGCATCATCCGTTATCGGCATTGCGTTCTTTTCCATAACCCAAGCGGAACGTCCCGCTGGAATAGATGAAATCTCGAAAACAACCTCTGTATCCCCCACCATGTAGATCAGCTTCCCATACTCCAAAAATTGGTCGGACATATTGGTAATCAAGAGGGACGCAACATTCTTTACATTCCTGTCGGTGCCATCCTCAACGAACTTTCCGGTATAAGCTGATGGATAGTCGCATCGCAGCAGAATATCACTTGGTGGCTGATCCAGATTCAGATAAGGATTGTAGGGTGCAGTGGTTGGTGCCGTTGACGGAATCTGTGGCCTTGCAGGAATCGTCGATTCCGACGGGTCAGTAGCCGGGGTCCATGGATCCAAGGTCGGAGCGGAGGATTCTGTGGTTCGCGATTCATTTTTAGATGGCTTTTCGATGTTGGGGCGCAGCATAACCAGCAAAATAATCAGCACCAAAACAACCGCGGCGCAGACAAGTATCATCCATTGCCCGCTTTTTTCCTGTTTTTTCAACGGTAATCACCCCCTGCTTTCTGACAAATTTGAAGACAATAATTCAGCTACATTTTATCACTTGTTTCCCACTAGGTCAACAGTAATTATTGGAATTGAACAAATTTGGATTGTACAAAAAAGCGTAATATAATATTTTTCGCAAAAAGGCTTGCAAATATCGCCGGAGCAGGATATAATATCGTGGTATTCAATTTAGATTCAGCAGAACGCAATTATTATTGGAAATCGCATTCTTGCTGGAACAGAGAAAGGAAGGTCACATGATGAAAAAATGCTACGAAAAGCCTATGGTGCAAGTAGAGTATTTTTCACTGACCCAAGCAATTGCGGCCTGTCCCGGCATCAAAATCAAAGGCGTTGGTTCGTCGCAGGATGTTTTGGACGATTCCGATGCCACCGAATATATGAAAAGCTACGCTAAGGCCTTCGGTTTTCTCAGTTCCGGTAACTGCTTGCGTGTTATGGATGGCTTCGCGGAGCCTGGCGGTTCCGGCGGCAACACCATCTGCTATCACGGCCCTGTCGTTTCTGCTTTCCTTTCCTGATGATCGTTTCCACGCCCTTTTATATTCGTTTCTCCGGCATAACCGTGAAATTCACCCCCCACAGGCCGGTCCTGTTGCCGGAAGAGTTTACCAGTTTACGATGCACCGATACGCAGGCAGCGGATGCTTCGTATGAGATTCGCCCCTTGGAGGTGCCCCTGTCCCCTGCTGAGCCTGTGTTTTATAACAACCAAGGCACCAGGATATACCACACAAAGGAAGGCTGGCTGCGTATCTATCCCATGAAGGCTTCAGAGGATGGGTGCCAGGTGGCCTGTCTTTTTCGCCCTGATGGGAAGCATACCCTGTATTTCCCTGCCCAATTGTGGCAGCACTACACCCGTCCGATGCACTGCGTGCCGCAGCTTGCCCTTGAGCTGCTGCTCCTGAAGCAAAACGCATTTCTACTTCACAGTTCCGTTGTTGAAAAACACGGAAAAGCCATTCTGTTTTCCGGGCCATCCGGCGCAGGAAAATCCACACAGGCCGAACTGTGGGCCAAATATTTGGCTGCGGATATCCTGAACGGTGACCGCTGTGTCATCATGGAAAAGCCCGATGGGTTTTATGGCGGCGGCTCCATATTAGCCGGTTCCTCCGGAATCTATCGTCCGGAGCAATACCCCATTGCCGGAATATTTCTTGTAAAACAAGCACCCCGCAATTCCATTCGCCGGCTGGGGGCGCAGGCCCTAATCCCGATGCTCGGTCAGACCATCGTCAACAGCTGGGACCCGGAATTCATGGAAAAGCTAACTTCCCTATATCAAAACCTGCTTTCGCAGGTAAGGGTCTACGAATTATGCTGCCGCCCCGACGCTGGTGCGGTGCAGCTGGTATATCAAACCTTATTCCAAAAATGATGGCGCGTTCAGCCGAACGCGCCATCATTTTGTTATTTATTTGCAAAATAGGTCTTGGTGCAGTAGCCATACACCGCTGTTGTAGCAGCCAAATCCTGCATCGCCGACGTGCTGTCGGCTGCGATGGACTGACAATAGCGGCCCAGGCTATAGGCGAGAACCTTGGAAGAATAGGTCTGACCACCGGAGGAATAGACCACAGCCACATAGACCGTTTCGTCAATCCGTTTGGCAGGGATGCCCTCCACCGCGGCCCAGTATTCCACCCCAGGAGTCATGGTAATGGCGCCATCGGCATTTTCCGCAGTCAATTCCGTTACTCCGTTATAGGTGGTTGCGCTCCACCAATACATCACCATATCCCCCTCAACATTCTGGGCGGGAACGAAGTAATAGTTGATGGAGAATGCACCACCGAAGCTCACAGATGCACTAAAATTGCTGAACGCCCCATCTGTTGGCAGGAAGCTGCCGCACTTGGACTCCTCCACGGGAACCAACGCCGCAACCATGCTCTCGTCATAGGCTTCCACCAGTGCCTGCTGCTCCGCAGTCAAAACGGCATTCATCAGATCATCGGTTTTATAGCCGAAATATTCCTGAGCGGCAGCACCATAGTTCAACATGGCCACCACCAGCGCCTTCATATCAGGATTGGTGGAATTATCCAGAATAGACTGGGCATAGGCCACTGCATGATAGCCGCCGATATCGCTATAGACATAAGAACCATCCGCCAGCTTGGCATAAACCTTAAAATAGAGCGCATCGCCCATGTTTTTGGCGGGAATTCCGTTGGTATGAACCATGTACTCAACGCCGTTGGTCACATACCCGGGTATTATATCCACGCAGTTATCGATTGTGCCATCCTCCAGCCGTTCCTGGAAGGTTATCAGGCCCATTTCCACCACATTTTCGAGGTATTCAGCGGAATAATAGAGATTATACCGAATCTCATCCTCAAAAGACAGGGAGGCAGAAGTGATGGTCATCCGAGGCAGCTTCGTAATCTCTGTGGCCGTATAGGTGGCGGTGTAGACCGCATCCCCGGCACAGGCTCCCACTTCCCTATCCCAACCAGCAAATTCATAGGTGTAGCTTTCATCGGCCACCCGGATTGGATTTTCGGGAATGGATACCGTGTCGCCATAATGATACACCTGCGAAGAGAGAACGGTGCCATCATAGTCCACGAACTGAACGATATAGTCGATATACGCAGCCTCGTAGGTGGCGGTGAAGGTCATCGCTCCGATACAGGTGCCAACCTCCTGATCCCAGCCGGAGAAGGTGTAGGTATAGGTTGCATCCGGCTCCCGGACGGGGTCGGCCGGGGGAACGATGGTATCGCCATAGCGGTAGCTGCCGCTGGCGAGGGATGCACCGTCGTAATCCTGAAATTCCACGGTGTAATCGGCGTATTCCACGTCATAGACCGCCGTATAGACCGCATCGCCGGAGCAGGCCTGGATTTGCTTGTTCCAGCCAATAAAGGTGTAGGAGCCGACCGCATCAGAAGGACGGATGGGAATCAGACCGGGGGCTGCCACCTTTTCACCGATGGCGTATTGGGCACTGTGAAGCACCGCGCCGTCCCAGTTCTGGAATTGGACAGTTGCCGCGGGGGCTCCACTCTCCCAGATATGCAGATAATCCATGGAACAGTTTCCGATGAAGAAGGTATTGACGCCCATGTAGGAGAAGGTGAAATCCCGGCCGCTGATCCAGTCGGATTTGGTGTATTTGTCGGTACCGCCGGAATAATAGTTGTTCAACGGACCAACCTCTGCCCCATCCACGAACAGGTAGACCATATTGGTTCCGTCGGCATTGACCCGGTTGGCCAGCAGATATTCATGGGCCGCGGTGCCATCGATGCCCTGGTCGGACAGACGAATGCCGTAGTTCCGATAGGCGCCTCCGGTAAGAACACCAAAGGCAATAAAATCACTGGCATTTCTTCTATAGAGGAAGGTCATGCCGTCGGTGCCGCTGGTGGAATCGGAGCTTAGGAGCATACCGCCGTTCTGCTGATCCTTCCAGGTGCCTTCGGACTGCCAGCCGATGGTCCAGGGCTGGTCGTGGCGCAGTGTGATGGGCTTTTCCAGAGAATACTGGGTGCCGGAGAATACGCCGTCCGTGATGGTGCCCGAGAGCAGGGTGTTTTCATTCTCGCCAGTGGTGTTGACAAAGGCATCATTCTGCGTTTCCCAGCGGTATTCCGCCCCGGGGATACCATCCTCCCAAGCCTGGATGTAGCCGATGGAGCAATTGGAAATCAAATGGCCCTCGGTGCCAAAGTAGGAAATGTGGATATCCATGCCGTTGAGCCGGTCCTCGGTGGTGCCCTGGGCGGTGCCGCCCAGATAATACTGATTCATGGGGCCAATTTGCACGTCATCTACATACAGGTAGACCATATTGGAGCCGTCACCGAAGAGGTGGTTGGTCAGGCGGTAGACATGGGGTTTGGTGGCATCGATGCCATAGTCGGACAGGGTAAAGCCGTAATTATGGTATTTTCCGCCGGTGTAAATGCCCAGGCCGATGAGGGTGCTGTTTTTCCGGCGATACAGGAACGTGTTGCCCTCCGTATTGCTCTGGGGATAAGAGCTGAACAGCAGCGCGCCACCGGCGCTGTTGGTCCAACTGCCCTCGGACTGCCATTCCAGGCTCCAGGGCTTATTGTGCTGCAGGACAATGGTCTGGGAAAGCTGATAATAGCTGTCGGCGTAAACGCCGTCGGTGACAGAGCCTGCCATAGAGGTGGCGGGGTTTTCGGCATATCCGTCGGTGATGCCGGTCAGCACATCGGACTGGGTCTCCCAGCGGTAATCATTGTATTGGGTCTTTCCTTCCCAAATCTGCAGATATTCCAAATCGCAGCCGCTGACCGGGAAATCGGTCGTGCCCATGTAGGAGAACACAAAATCCTTGCCGGAAACCCAATCAGAGGTGGTACCCTGGGCGGTGCTGCCTACATAATAATCGTTCATGGGGCCAAGAAGGGCGCCGTCTACATACAGATAGACCATATTGGTGCCGTCGGCGTTGACCCGGTTGGACAGGCGGTAGGTGTGCTCCGCCGTGCCGTCGATACCGTGGTCGGACAGGGTCACACCGTAATTCAGATGTTTCCCGCCGGAGCGGGTGCCAAGGGCGATGAAATTGCTGGCATTGCGGCGGTAGAGATAGAAGGTGCCATCGGTGGTGCTGGTGGGGTCGGTGCTGAATAGCAGCGACCCATTGGAGCCGTTCTTCCAGTTGCCGGAGGACTTCCACTCCATGGTCCAGGGCCGGTCGTGGCGCAGGATCACATTCTTATCCAGCTTCAGCTGGGCGGTGGTAAAGGTCGAGCCGGAAATGGTGCCGGATACCAGCGTCAAATCATTTTGAGTAAAGCCGTCGGTGATGCTGGTGAAGGTATCATTCTGGGTCTCCCAACGGTAATCCTGAGGCAGCAGGCCATTTTCCCAGACCTGGACGTATTCCAGATAGCAATTTCCGATGGGGAACTGGGAATTGCCCATGTAATCGAAGGTGAAATCCCGGCCGGACACCCAATTGGAGGTCGTTCCCTGGGCAGTGCCGCCCACATAATCGTTGTTCATGGCCCCTAGCTCCACCCCATCCACATAGAGGTAGATCATATTGGTTCCGTCGGGGTTGAGTCGGTTGGTCAGACGATAGGTGTGGGCCACCGTGCCATCGATTCCATGGTCAGCAAGGCTGATACCGTAATTCAAATGGGAGCCGTTCCGCTCGCCAAAGGCAATGATGTCGCTGCTGCCCCGGCGGTAAAGATAGGCTCCGTTGGGAGCGTTGTGGGTAGTGGAAGACATGAACAGCATCGCGCCGTTGGCCGCGTCCTTCCAGGTTCCGCTGGATCTCCATTCGATACTCCAGGGCTTATCGTGCAGCAGCGTTACCGCCTCCTCCAGTTCGAACCAGGTGCCGGAGAATTTTCCAGCCGCACTAATCGAACCGGCCTGGAGGGCGGCCTGGTTATTTTCACAGACAAACGCACCATCCTGGGTCTCCCAGCGGAATTCCTTTCCCTCATTTTCCAGGGGAATGCCGTTCTCCCAGACCTGCACATAATTCAGCGTCACATTGGAAATAGGGTGGCCACCGGTGCCCATATGGGTAAAAATCAGGTCCTGTCCATTTAGCCAGTCGGAGGTGGTGCCATTGTAGCTACCGCCGGGATAATACTTGTTCAAAGCACCCAGCTTTTTTCCGTCCACATGGAGATAGACCATATTGGAGCCATCCGCCGCCACCTCGTTAACCATGCGGTAGACATGGGATGCTGCACCATCAATGTTGTAATCCGCCAGTGATAGGCCGTAATTATGATAGGTCGTCCCATCGCAATAGCCGATGGACACCAAGGAGCTTCCAGTTTTGCGGAAGATATAGGTGGAACCGGCAACCTTGCTGTCCGCCGCACCTGCCAGGAGCAACGTACCGGCCCCTTCGCCGCTGGACTTCCATTCCACCACCCAGGGCCGGTCGTGGAACAGAATTACCGGCTCATCCAAAGAATGGGTTGCATCGGTAAACACATTGTCGGTGCAGCTGCCGGCGGTCAGGGTGGCATAGTTATACCGGGCCCCGTCGTCGTTGACGGAAATCAGCGCATTATTCGTCAGCTCCCACCGGTAAATTTCCGGTTCCTTATTATCCAGCACCTTTTTTGCGGTGATGGATACGGGCCCGGTAACCGAGGGAATGGCGATATGGCCCTCCTGACAGCAGTCGGCGGTAATATCCTTGCCATTCATGGTCACGGTCACATCCATTGTGAAACCGACCTTGGTGGCGAGGTCAAACGTCAGGGGCTCCCCGTCGGCCACCACGGTGATGGTGCCGTATTCGGCGTAAACATCCCGAAGATCATAGGAAACATCCTGGAGCCTGGCGTTGGAGTACCGGCTGTTCTTCAGGATGGAGCCAATCAGGCAATTGGAAATGGCATCCATGCCCGCATCCTTGGGATGGAGCCGGTTGGCCATGTGGAAATCGAAGTTTTCGCTCATGGATGTCATGCCGCTGTCGTTGTAAAGGTCGCAGACGTAGGCACCAAAATGCTCCGCAATCACCGCAACGCCCGCATTGAACTCCAGCATGGTAGAAATCTGGTCGGCGGTCATGTTTTCATAGGGAAGCAGGGTGAAGCAGTAGATCTCCGCATCGGGATAGGCCTTGATGGCCCGGTAAAGCATCAGCGCATAGGCCTCAAAAATGGACCCGGGGGTATAGCTGGAGGACACGGATTTTACGCTGTCCAGATTGAGTGTTTTGATATCGCCGGGGTCGGCGCAATTTTTCATATCGTTGGTACCCAGGTAAATGGCGATAATATCGGGCTTCTCCCCTGCGTTGGAGCCGGTATCGTCATGAAGCTGCTTGGAGCGGTCCACATAGGCACCCACGGTGCTGGCAGCGGTGGCATAGACGCAGCTGCCGGACCAGGAGTTATTGACCAGCAAGCGCATACCCAGCGCATCCGCCGTCTGCTGCCACCAGGTGTCCGCCCGCTCCACGCCGTAGGCATTACCTTCGGAGTAGTATACCTTATTATTGGTAATGGTGGAGTTGGTGGTGGTGGCGGCGGTGCCGTTGGAAACATTGGCATAGGTGGAAATGCTGTCACCCAGGACGGACAGGGTCAGCCCGGAAAAATTCCCCAGGGATGCATAATCGCTGCCATCGTCCGTAGCTGTCACCTGGGCCCTGACGGGAACCACAGGCAGAACCAAAGCCAGGCAAAGGATCAACGCCAGGATGCGACACATCAAAAACGACCGATTTTTCATAACGGCTCCTCCTTATTTGTAAGAGCTGATAATAGATATCATTAATTCTATCGGTCTATTCGGTTATTGTCAACACTATCGATGCAAATTATGACCCCAGTAACTCCCGCAGTACCATGATCGCCTTTTTCTCGATACGGGACACCTGTACCTGACTGACCCCCAGCACCTTTGACACCCGTTCCTGGGTCAGGCTGTGGAAATAGCGCAGCTGAATGACCATCCGTTCCCGCTCCGGGAGCTTTTCGATGGCCTGACGGAGTGCGATTTTTTCCAGCAGCTTTTCTTCGGACTCCGTATCCGTCAGCACATTTTCCAGGGAGAACCCCTCCTCCCCCATCTGACGGTGGATGGATTCGGTGCAGGCAGTGGCCGTTTCAGCCACGGCGATCTCTTCCGGCGTAAATCCGGTTTGATTCGCAATCTCCTGAATCGTTGGCTCCCGTCCCAGGGCGGTCATCAATTGATTCCGCATGGATTTGATGGTTGCCGCCTGCTCTTTCAGTGTCCGGGAAACTTTTACCGTACCATCATCCCGAAGAAAACGGCGAATCTCTCCCGCAATCTTGGGAACCGCATAAGTGGAAAACTGGGTGCCAAACTCCAGGTCAAAGCCTTCCACCGCTTTCAGAAATCCAAGGCACCCCAATTGGTACAGGTCTTCTGTTTCCGTCCCCCGTCCTATGAACCGACGGGCCACCGACCAGATTAGGCCCGTGTTTTCATTAATGAGGGTCTCCCCTGCCTCCCGGTCGCCGGATTGGGCCAGCCGGATCAGTTCCTCCGTCCGGCTCATTTGCGCCGCTGCAGCTTCCGCCGCATATGTACGGTGGTTCCCTTCCCCGGTACGGACATGATTTGCAGATCCGTCATAAAGCTCTCCATAATGGTAAAGCCCATGCCGCTGCGGTCGGAACCGCCGGTGGTGAACATGGGCCGCCGGGCCTCTTCGATGTTGGGGATGCCCACCCCCTTATCTTTTACCACGATGTCCAGGGTCTGCCCTTTCAGGATGCGGCACCGCAATGTCACGGTGCCCAATTCATCGGGATAGGCATGGACGATGGCATTGGTCACCGCCTCGGAGACTGCGGTGCGGATATCCCCCAGCTCCTCGATGGTGGGGTCCAGCTGAGCCGCAAAGCAGGCCACCGCCGACCGGGCGAAGGCCTCGTTGCAGGATTTGCTGGGAAAATCCAGGGTCATATAATTCTCAAATTTCATGATACTGCCTCCTTAATCTGTACTAATTTATCAACACCGGATGCCCGGAATACCTTCATGGGCTGCTCCCCCAGACCGGAAAGCACCAGCTTTCCTTCGATTTGGGTCATGCTTCGCAGGGCGTTGATGACCACGGCGATACCGGAAGAATCCACAAAGCTCACTTCCTTGAAATCCAGCACGCATACCGCCGGCACATAGGCTTCAATCTTAGCGGCGATGGACTGGATGTATCGTTTGGCGCAATGATGGTCGATCTCCCCGGTGAGAGCCACAGTCAAATGCCCATCCTGCAGGAAACTGGTAAATTGCATAACTCGCTGCCTCCTTCATAATTTGCAACGATAGTATAAAAAAAGCCGACTGTATTTACAGTCGGAATCGGGATTAAAAAAAGCAAATAAAAAAAGAGGGTTTCCCCTCTTTTTTTATGAAGTTGGAACTTAGACCTTCTCCTTGACCTTAGCGGCCTTGCCGAAGCGCTCACGCAGGTAGTACAGCTTAGCGCGGCGGACCTTACCCTTACGGACGGTCTCAATCATGGCCACATTGGGAGAGTGCAGGGGGAAGACCTTCTCGCAGCCGACGCCATAGGAAATACGGCGAACGGTGATGGTCTCGGTGATGCCACCGTGCTTGCGGGCGATAACGGTACCCTCAAACACCTGGATACGCTCACGGGAGCCTTCCTTGATACGAACGTGCACACGAACGGTGTCGCCAACCTTAGCCTCGGGCAGCTCGGCCTTCATGTACTGGCTGTTCAGAGCCTTAACAAGATCCATTTCTTTGTCCTCCTTAAATATTAGGCGTTCATGCGTCGGGAACCCCGCGCAGAGGACTCACCTTGATTTCAGACCGACGTATTATAGCATGGTATTTCTGAAAATGCAAGTACAATTTTACATTTTTTCGATAAATTGTTGTCCTAATCTGTTTTGATTCAGAAAAGCCTAACCAATTCTTGACGATATTTCCCCAATATGATATAATTTATCCATATTTTTAGAAAGGACTGCGTGCGACCATGGCAAACGAAAAGCGAAAGCGGATTCATCTGATTTATGGATGCATTCTGTCGGTGTTACTCATATTGATGGGCATTGCGCTGATTACTTCCTGTCTTGACATCTACAACAGCGGCGATAAGCCCTATACCCCCGAATCTGTTGTAAACCATTTTCATAAAATATCCCCTTTGATTTATCTGACCATTGCCGCGATTGTCGGCGGTATCATCCTGAATCTGGCCATTCCCCTTCCCCAAAGTCGCCCCAAGGCCATTCGGGACAATTATGAAGCTCTAATCAGACTCCGGTCCAAAGTTGATGCGCTGAATCCGGAATACGACCTTCCAGCAAAACAGGAGCAAAAGAAAAGACGCAGCCTTCAGATTATCAGCGCTGTGGTATGCGTCCTGCTGTGTATCCATCCCCTGGTGTATTTTTGCAATCAGCAAAACTTTGTCGGTACTGTTACAGACTGCGTTGTGAAAGCCATGATTCTCTGCCTTAGCTACGCCTTTGTCGTACTCCTTGTTACCTTTGCGTGCAAGCTGGTGTGTCAGAAAAGCGTTTCGAAGGAAATTGAGATTTATAAAAAGGCAATCGCTGAAAAAGCCTACTCCCCCGCCGCTCCCGGGCCGAAAAATATTTCCAACGAAAAAATGCGTATTTTCGTTATTCGGGCAATTGTCGTGTCGGTAGCGTTTGTTTTTATCGTATTGGGTATTTTCAATGGCGGTGCCGAAGCGGTTTTGAGCAAAGCCAACGCCATTTGCATGGAATGTATAGGAATGGGTTAATATGAAAAATACAGAAACATCACAAAAAAAGTCATCCCTGGGGCAATGGATATCCAACCACCGGCCAACCAAGCGGCGCATCATTCAGCTCTATGCCGCGCTGCTGGCCAACGCCAACTTGAAAGGCTTCAAAAGCGGCTGGATTTACATGGGAAACGCAAAATATGCCTGCACTCCCGGACTGAACTGCTATTCCTGTCCGGCGGCCTCCGCCTCCTGCCCCTTGGGTGCCCTGCAGAATGCGCTACGCGATTCCAATAAAACTATCCCCTTCTACATCATTGGCATCCTGATGCTCTATGGCTTCCTGTTTGGACGGTTCATCTGTGGATTCCTGTGTCCCTTCGGTCTGATTCAGGATTTGCTGCACAAAATCAAAACCCCGAAAATTAAAAAGAACCGCCTGACCCGAACTGCTTCCTATTTCAAATATGTTCTGCTTGCCTATCTGGTGATTTCGCTGCCGCTGACCTATGCGGTGCAGAATTATCCCCTACCGGGCTTCTGTAAATACATTTGTCCCTCCGGTATTCTGCTTGGCGCCGTCGGCCTGCTGTCCAACGAATTCAATCACGACCTGTTTCGCTCCCTTGGTCCCCTGTTCACATGGAAATTTCTGCTTTTGGTAATTTTCATTGTTGGCGCAGTCTTTATCTATCGATTCTTCTGCCGGTTCTTCTGTCCCCTTGGCGCTCTTTACGGCTTATTCAACAAGATTTCCTGGCTTGGCGTGAAAATGGACAACTCCAAATGCACCAACTGCGGCCTCTGTGTCGGCACCTGCGATATGGATATCCGCCATGTTGGTGACCACGAATGCATCAGCTGCGGAAAATGTGTAAATGTGTGCCCCACCAACGCCATCAGCTACAAAGGCCCCAAAATTTTGCTGGCCCCCAACGAAACCGGCACCCCACTCAAAGCAAAGCAAAACATCGACCCCTGCGATGCCCCCGGCACTCCCCTGCCCAAGAAAACAAAGATTGTCCGTCTGATTGTCGCAATCACCATGTTCGCGGTCCTGGGCGGCGCCCTGGTTTACTACAACTTCATCCACAAAGATCCGGAGCGGGTCACCGGCGGCGAAGTCGGCAATATCTGTCCGGAAATCGAAATGACCGTTTACGACACCAACAACGCCCCCTATCACGGCAACACCATCTCCCCCAGCGACACCCGGGGTAAGGTTACCGTTATCAACTTCTGGTACATCTATTGCGGTGGCTGCGTCACGGAGTTGCAAGAGGAATTCCCGCTGCTCCACGACAAGTACGGCGACCGAATCGAAGTTATCGTGGTCCATTCCAATCAGGAATTCGGTTCCAACATCCCCGAATGGATTAACGCCAATCTTTCCACCGACAGCGGATTTATCTTCACCCGTGACATAGAAAACGAAAAATTCTTCCGCGACCTTGGCGGCACCTCAGCCTGGCCCATTACCATCATTTTGGATGAGTTCGGCGTGATTCAGTACAAGGTAAAAGGAAATACCACCTTCGACGCCATGAGCGAAGTTATCGACAATCTGCTAAACGGCTAATAAAACCCCGCCTTCAAAATGAAGGCGGGATTTTTTATGCCAATGTAAACAAGGCAAATGCAATCATGTAAACGATGCACAGACCAACAATCACCACAAGCATGGGAACGAACATCATCTTCACCGCCGCCCAGTAGGTCTTCCAGACCTCTTTGGCATCGGGGCGCGGGGCCGCTCCATTGCGTTTGGGGAGCCGAGGACTAACACCGGACATATCTGCCAGGGTGCGTCCATCATCGATGTACTTGATTTTATCTTTTTTCTTGCCCATATTGCTACCCTATTACAGCAGATGACAGGCCGCAAAGTGGCCAGGCTCGCACTCCTTGTATTCAGGAGGAACGTGCTTGCAAACCTCCTTCGCATAGGGGCAACGAGTATGGAACCGGCAGCCCTTGGGAGGATTCGCAGGAGAAGGGATATCCCCCTCCAGCTTAATCCGTTCCATCTTGGCCGTGGGGTCAGGATTGGGCACCGCGGAAAACAGCGCTTTGGTATACGGATGCAACGGATTCTTGAAGATATCTTCCTTTGTTCCGAACTCCATCATACCACCCAGGTACATCACGCCAATCTTATCAGAAATGAACTTAACCACAGAAAGGTCATGGGAGATGAACACATAAGCAAGATTCATTTCCCGCTGCAATTCCTTCAGCAGATTGATAATCTGAGCCTGAATAGAAACATCCAGCGCAGAAACCGGCTCATCGCAGATCACCAGCTTCGGATTCACGGACAGAGCCCGGGCGATACAAATGCGCTGCCGCTGACCGCCGGAAAACTCGTGGGGATACCGCTCAAAATAGTAATCCCGCAGGCCACACTTATCCATCAGCTTCAGGACATAGTCCTTCACCTGGTCCTTGGGAACAATGTTGTGAACCTGAACCGGCTCGGACAGGATGCCGCCAACCGTATCTCTGGGAGGCAGAGAGGAATAAGGATCCTGGAAGATAATCTGCATCTGCTTCCGGATTTCCCGCATCTGCTTGGACTTCAGATGGGTAATATCCTGGCCGTTGAAAATAATCTGACCGCCGGAGGGCTCGTGGAGCTTCAGAATGGCACGACCGGTGGTGGTTTTGCCACAGCCGGATTCGCCAACGATACCCAGAGTCTCGCCGGGGTACAGCTTGAAAGAAACATCATCAACGGCCACCAACTCCTTGGTCACTTTACCGGTAATGGTCTTCTTCATGGGGAAGCACTTCCGCAGGTGACGAACCTCCAGCAATGCCTGCTGGTCAAAGGGCTGGGCGCAATCGCGCTCAATTTGCAGCTTCCGCTTCGCCTGGAATTCGGCCACAATGGCCTCGTCATCATATACGACGGAATTCTTATTCAGTTGCTCAGCCATTGTTCTTCTCCTCGTCGTACAAATGACATGCGACAAAGTGAGTGGGGCTCACCTGCACCATGCCCGGGTAATCGCCGGAGCATTTCTTGGTGCACATAGCGCATCTTTCTTTGAAATAGCAGTGGGTCGGCATATTAATGGGGTTGGGGACGTTGCCGGGGATGTTATACAGCTCGGTGCTGTCATCCAGCGTCATGGTGGGCTTGGATTTCTGCAGACCGATGGTATAAGGATGCTTGGGATCCTGGAAGATCTCAAACACGGTACCCTTCTCGATTACCTTGCCTGCATACATAACCACAACGTAGTCCGCCATTTCCGCAATAACGCCCAGGTCATGGGTAATCAAAAGAATGGAGCCATCAATTTTGTTTTTGATGTCCTGCAGCAAATCCAGAATCTGAGCCTGAATGGTCACATCCAGCGCCGTGGTAGGCTCATCGGCGATAATCAGCCGGGGCTCCGCCGCCAGGGCCATAGCAATCATAACACGCTGACGCATACCGCCGGACAGCTCATGGGGGAAGGCGTTATAGACGTTCTCAGGAATGATGCCAACCAGGCGGAGCATCTCCTCGGATTTCGCCTTGGCAATTTCCTTGGTGGCACCGGGCAGGTGGAGCAACGTGACCTCGTCCAGCTGCTGACCAATGGTGAACACAGGGTTTAGAGAAGTCATAGGCTCCTGGAAAATCATGGCCACCTGCTTACCCCGGATACGATGAATCTCCCGGATGGGCATCTTGGCAATGTCATAAACCTTTTCCTCGGTTTCATAACCGCCATCGGCCTTGGGAATGGGGCTCCCCTTCTCGTCCAGCTTATACTCGCTGGACTTGAAGCGGATTGATCCATCCACAATCTGACCGGTGGGCCCCTGAATCAGACGCATAACAGACATACTGGTAACGGACTTGCCACAACCGGACTCACCAACGACACCTACAACAGCATTCTTGGGAACATCGTAGGAAACGCCATTGACCGCCTTCACAACACCCTGCTCCGTGAAGAAGAAGGTGTGCAAATCGTCAATTTCCAGGATATTATCATTGTTTTTCATTTGAGTGAGAAATTCAGATTCGCTGGCTCTGCGCTTTTTGTAAGCCTCCAGCCGCTTCATCTCCTTGGCATTGGCCTTGGAAATGGCGCGAATCTCCTTGCCGGAGAGATAATTGCCGTTTGTTTTCTTCGCCATAATTATCTCCTCGCTTTCGGATCAAGGGCATCCCGCAGACCGTCGCCCACAAAGTTGAAGCCCAGAACCGCGATGACGATGCAAACACCGGCAGGGACCCAAATCAGGGGATAATATTTCAACACGCCCTGATTCGTCGTGATGATATTGATCATGGAGCCCCAGGCGGTATAGGGTGCCTTGATGCCCATGTTCAGGTAGGACAGCGTTGCTTCATAGAGAATCATGCTGCCCAGGCTCAGGCTCATCTGAACAATCAGCTGAGGCATAACGTTGGGAACCAGATGCTTGAAAATCTTTCTGGCGGTGGAGTAACCCATGGCCTCAGCGGCCACCATGTACTCCTGCTCCCGAAGGCTCAGAATCTGACCTCTGACCAAGCGGGCAATGCCGGGCCAGGAAATCAGCGTCAGGAAGAACATGAGGATGTAAATACGCATCCCCTCTTCAATCCACTGCTGCTCCACCCAGCCGTCCATGGCTGCACTAAGAATCATCAAAATCGGAACGCCAGGCAAGCACATCAAAATATCACACAACCGCATGATAATATTGTCAGCAATGCCGCCAAAGTAACCGGCGATGCCGCCGATAATGACGCCCAGAATGGTCATCAGAATAACGGTCATAAAGCTGACCAGCAGAGAGACCCGTCCGCCATACATCAAGCGGGTCAACACATCATGACCCATCTCATCAGTGCCGAGAAGATGGTCTGCAGATATGCCAGCCTTGACATTGTAAGGCATGGGCTTTTCACGAATGCCGCGAACGGTGTAGGTAACGCCGTCCACCTCATAGGTGGTAACCTGCGCTTCTTCACATTCGACACCGCCGACGGGATCGCGCTCCGTTTCCCCCCACTGGTTATAGACCACGGGGCCAAGGAAACAGAACAGGAATAACCCAACCACCATCACCAAGCCGATGATACTCAGCTTGGAACGGAAGAACCGACGCAGCAGCATCTGGGTGGGCGACATGAGCCGCACATTTTTATCAAGGGGGATGTCGGTATCGATGGCCTCATTGATATCATTTTGTTTCAATTCAAGTTCGTCCATATCGCACCTCCTTACTGCAATTTCACTCTGGGGTCAACGATTGCATACATCAGGTCCGCCAGGAGAACACCGATGACGCTAAGCACTGCCAGGAACATATTGTAACCCATGATGAAGGGAATATCGCCCGCCTGCATGGCCTGCAGCGCAATGTTGCCGATACCGGGCAGGTCAAAGACCTGCTCGGTAATGATGGCACCGGAGAACAGCGACGGCAGCAACCCCGCCAGAGAAGTAACCAGCGGAATCAAGGTATTGCGGAAAGCGTGCTTATTGATGACGACGCTCTCCTTCAGACCCTTAGCACGGGCTGTACGGATATAATCGGAATTCATGACCTCCAGCATATTGGTACGAGTCATACGCATTCTTGCACCGATACTGAGGATAACAACCGTCAACACCGGAATAAACAAGTGCCTTGCATAGTCCACTATCATGTTCAGTCCCGTGTAATCGACAGTCGCGTTTTTAATGCCCACGTCTGGGAACCAGCCAAGCTGATAGGAGAGCCAGTTCTTCAACACGTTGCCAAAGAAGAACGCAGGTAGGGAGATACCAATCATAACCAGGATGGTTACAATGTAGTCCCGGAGACTATACTGGTGGGTAGCGGCGGTGATGCCGAGAGGAATGGCAATCATAAACTCAAAAATCGTAGCAATCAGGGCCACCAGGAAGGACCAACCCATATGCATGGCGATTTTTTCGGTAACAGGAATGCCAAACTTGAAACTGGTGCCAAGGTCAAATTTACACAGGTCCTTCAACCAGTTCAGATAACCCTTCATGATGTCTCCAAAGGACGAGCTGGCGCTCAAACCATAGGATTCATACATTTTCGACACCATATCCTCCGTCACCGTGGCACCGGAGGTTTGAACGGATACAACCTTGTTTTTAACAAAATCGATGGGCATCAATCGCGTTAGAAAATAAATAATCAGCGAAACGCCCAGCAGAACCAGAATAGAATATCCAATCCGCTTCAGAATGTATTTTAACATAAGTCACGCCCTTTATCAGCCGGCAAACTCGATTTCCCAAATACGATCCAGGGGGCTGGAATAGGGATTCACTTCAACGGGGATGGTGGCGCTGTTGATAACGTTGGCATTGTAAGCGTAAAGCACATCACGCTGGTACACGGGCAGCTCAACGGCCAGATCCAGGACATAGCCCATGGCCTCCTTGTACAGCTCGGCACGCTCCTCCTGATCGTTGGTCTCACGGGCCTGATCAATCAGATCACTCAAATCATCCAGAATGGCCAGCTCGTCAGCGGTGCCGCTGGTCTTCAGGTAGTTGTAGCCCCAAGCCAGGGTGCTGGTGGCTGTGGAATCCTTGTGGTAGACCTGGTACATATCGGGGTCCAGAGCAGAGGACCAGGCAGCAGCCCAAACGGCCAGAGAACCGGTGGAAATCTTGGTCAGAGCCTGAGGATCACAGACAACCTTGATATCCCAGCCCATGGAATCCAGCAGCTCCTCAGCATCACGGAACACCAGATAGGTGGGGTGGTCCTGCAGAGTGGAACCGGCGATGGTGAAGGTCAGACGCAGCTGGCTGTCGCCCTCGCTGACACCGGCCAGCTCCATGTACTTTTTGATGTTGGCCCGGGCGATTTCCTCGTCCCAAGCGCCAATCATGGGATAATCCTTACCGTTGTCATCGGCATCGGAGCCGGTGGGATAGGCCCAGCTGACCTTGGACATGGGCCAATAAATTCGGTCGGCAGTACCGGAGCGGTAGAAAGTCAGAGCCAGAGAAGTATTCATGGCGCACATGATGGCCTTACGCAGGTTCTGGTCGTTAATCTTGGAAGCGTTGACACCAATATAGCCGTAACCCAGCTGATCGGTGGACAGCATATTGAAGCCATCAGAGGCCATATCGCTCAGGTCGTTGTAGTTATCGTTGGTCAGAGCGGGCGAAATGTAGTGAACGGTGCCGTTCTGCAAAGCGCCAATGGCGTTGTTGGAGCTGACAACCTGGTAGCGAATCTTATCAATCTTAGCATTGCTGATGCCGGAACCGGTGGTCTCGAAGTAATTGTTGGCCTTGAAGTAAACGATATTGTTGATGTAGAACTCATTCTCGTTGGGAGAATCACTGCTGGAGGCATCGGTAACCTTATAGGAACCGGCACCCATAGGCAGCTTCACGTTTCTAGGGGACTGGATAATGTCGGACATGAAGTTAAAGTTAGCAAACTCAACGCCAAACTGGTTATTTGCGATATCCATACCAACGCTACTGCCCTCACCATAGTAATGCTGGGGCGCGATGGACAGCGCGAAGTTCCACTTCGCCTTGGGGTCAACACCATTGATGGTGATAGACAGAACATCGTACTCGTTGGAATTGGTAACGGTGCCGTCGGCATTATGGCCGGAGGCAATGGTGTACTCAGTGCCGTTGACAGTAATGGTGGAACCAGCCTTATCGGTATGACCCAGGGAAACGATACCGGAAATGTTCTTAACAGCCAGGCCGCCGTCAGCAGAAGCGTTCTCGTGGAGGATAACTTCCTTGGCCTTTGCGGTGTACTCGCTGGTCAGCTTACCGGCAGTGGCCCAGAAGGTCAGAATCATATCCAGCTCACGGGAAATCTTGTCGTTGAAGATATAGTCGATAGCAGCTTCCTTGGTGGTGATGGCAGCAGGATATTCGGGAGTCAGCTTCTCAATCTTGGTGCGGTCGGGCTTGCCCTCGGCAGTCTTTGCGTAGTCCACCTTCACATAGCCCTCGGTGAACATGAAGCAGAAAATCTCGTCCTCGAACTCGGGATGGGACTTATAGGGCTCATCCTTGAAGGACTCCTGTGCGCTAACATAGTCGGTGCCCAGCTCTTCCTTAAACAGCTGCAGGGTATGCTCATAATCATCCAACAGATTCTTGTTGGTAACCTTGCTGGGATCATTGGAGATTGCACTCTTATAGCCGGAGCTGACGGAATAAGCCAGAATGGCGGCCTTCATCTCATCGTAAGTAACCTCGTTGGTGGAGGAAGACTTCTTCTGAGAAATAAACAGGTTCATCAGCTCGTTGATGCGGGAGGCCGCACGGCTGGAAGCCTGAGAGGTAATCAAATCATCATTATCATCGGAGCCGGAGCCGACGGTCTGGGTGCGGTACTCGTCCAGGCCCACGATATCGGTGGAATACAGAGTAGAAGAACCGGTGTAGACGGGGTCCAGATAAACGTAGTAGTTAAACAGAACGTCCTCCATGGTCAGAGGATGACCGTCAGAGAACTTGATACCATTCTTCAGAACGAAGAGATAAGTGGTGGTATCGTCCTCATTTTCAACAATCTCAAAATCCTTGGTGACGACTGCTTCATCTTCGCCAAAAGCAACCTGGACTTCACCATTGACATAGTTGGAACCCAGCATACCAATCTGAGTCATGGCAACAATGGTGCCGTCAGGGGCGGAGGTAGAGAAGAAGGGGTTGAACAGACCATCCAGAGCCTCAGTCATGATAACGAAGGCATCAGGTCTATCCCCAGAGGAAGGTGTGGTGGGTGTAATGGGATCGGTGTTAGGACCGGTACTCCCCGTGTCGGTGGTGTCTTGGGTGGCAGCGGTAGTAGTGCCGCTATCACCACTGTCTTTGCCGCAGCCGGCAAACATGGATGCCATACCCAAACACATGGTCAGGCAGAGGATCAACGCAATAATTCTCTTGTTCATGGTTACACTCCTTTATTAAATTTCATTTTTCGAAATGATGACCTGATTGCCTTCGATGGTGATATCAAACATATCAGGCGCATCTTCAGGACCAACACAAGTAATGTCGGAACCATCAATGGCGCCATAGTTACCGCTGGCGCACACAAGACCAATGACATAGTTGCTATCGGCGGTGTAGTACATCTTGGAGCCAAGCTGAATCACACCGTTTTGAACTGTTACATTGGAAATCGTCGCATTATCAGAAATATAGCCGGCGAACAGGCCGAAATAGGCACCTTCCAGCCGTGTGCCACCCTTGATGGTCAAGGTTACATTTTCGAAATGGATATCCGTGATTTTGGATTCATCGGTCAATTCGCCGAACAAGCCGTTACGCATCTTGTTGTTGCCGGATTGAACCGCGCTGACATTCCTGATGGTGTAGCCATTGCCCTGAATCGTACCGGTGTAGTTACCGTTTATCAACGCAGAGGGCCAAACCTCGCCTTTGAAGTCCAAATCGTTCATAATCATGTAGTTGGCGCTGAGGCTCAGATTATCCCGGAAGGACTTGGCGTTGTAAACCCGGAACCACTGCCCTTCCAGATATTCCACATAGACTTTTGTCACAGGATTGTTGACCGTGCCGTTGGCTTCGTCAATGCTATAGTTATGGACAATTGTTTCGGTGGTGATAGGCTGCGTACATTCCTTGTCGTAGTACGCAGTATTGTAGGTGTAGCCCTCCTTAGCCGGGAAGCTGTGCATCTTGATGGTACCCTTCTTCGTGTCCCACTCAGGAAGCTGGAGCTTCTTGAAGTCATCCACCATAGTGGGATTGAATTGAATGGTTTGCATCAATTCCTCGGTCTCAGCATCGTAAATCTCAACGCTGATATTGGGCGCCCAAACAGCATAAAGCGTCAGGACAGGATCTGTTGCGGAATAATCGCCGCTGGCAGAAATGGATAATCTATCCTTTTCAAAGTCCCATTTCTTAGAGTAGGTATAGCCGTTCGGAGTTTCCGTCCGCTCCGCATACCAGCCCACCAGAAAATGGCCGGACAGACTGGGGGTAAAATGCTCTTGTCGCTGCTCATTCTCCGGAGCAAGCAAGGGGATTTGGTAATTTCCGTTGGCATCGGCTTTCAATTCATTGGGGTTGAAGAAATCCGCCATCACTTCCACATTATCATCCGTGAAAGCGCCGCCATTGGCGTTATACTGGATGCTGATATTATAGCCCTCAGCATCATACTCGCGATATTTTTCCAGATCCGAGGAACAACCGCTGATCAGAAGCATCGCCGCAAGCAAAAAGCAAACCAAAAGGAAGGGCTTAAGTTTCAATCTCATCGTCGCGCATCATCCTTTTCTTATTGATTCCCGTGGACAAAGCCCGCAGCAGGGCTTTGTCCACGATTATTAGGAACAATTTTTCTAACAGCCGTCACCGTCTGATGCTTCGCAAGAGGGCGACCGACCATTCTTCATCACTTCTTCTCCCCACGGCGGCCAACGATCACAAGGACCGCAACGCCAAGAACACCCAGGCCAACAACGACCCAAACAAGCCAACCGCTGGATTTCTTCTCAACGCTGGTTTGACCGGCAGAAGTGGGATTGGTGGTATTCTGGGAAGGAGTCTCCTCGGAGCCCTCAGTGGGATTCTCACTGGGAAGCTCAGAGGGTTCACTGGGCTCACTGGGTTCATCCGTTGGCTCGCTGGGATCAACCACAGGATCCTGAACGGACTGAAGCGCCTTGATACGCTGCTCGGCAGAAACAAGGATATCGTAGTTGTCCACAAGGCCTCGCTGCAGAGCCGTTGCAATCTTATCATAAGCAACCCGGGCAGCCTCAACAGTGGCCTTATCGGACAGGGTAACCCGCTCGGGAATCAACTCGATGGCAAGAATTGCGTTCAGCGTCGTATCGTCCGCACCGGCAGCGCCGTCAATGAACGTATCGAAATACTGCTCCAGGATGAAGGTATCATAATGCTGGCCGTTGGAAGGACGAATCAGCGTCAGCTTGTTCTCCACCTTGCCCACATAGTCAACGAAGTTGGCACCGTAGAACACATTGGAATACATGCTGTCGGTAGCGTTCCACATGTAATAAGGCAGCAGACCCATGCCGTTGATGACCACTTCCGTGCCATCGTAATCGTTGTAGCTGCCATAATCACCGGTACCGGGGATATTCTGGAAGCTCTCGTAATAGGCGGAGTCAAATTCCTCCTCCAAAATGGGCGCATCGTAGCTGGCCAGGGACACAGCCTCAAGCTGGTCGCAACCGAAGAACGCCTTGTGACCGATGGCTTTCACCGTATAAGGAACAGAAACCACACGAACAGAGCTACCGGCAAAGGCGTAGGCGCCAATCCGGATGGTATCCTCAGCCACTTGGGCATTTTCGTAGCTGTTACCAGCATAAACGACCATTTCCATACCGTTATTAGTCATATCGTACAGAGAGCCGTCAATCACGAAAACAGAATCGCTGAGCTGGAAGGTATCGACCTCCGTCTCATAATCCGTGCCGTTGAAGGGCGTGGTCACCTTCTGGGTGAAGGGATTCAGCTGGCACAGCGCAAAGGGATTATCGCCCAGAGAAACAATGGTATTTCCAAGCGTGACCTTGAAGGGGGTCAGGTTCTCTTTCAGGAACACAAAATCTCCCAGGGTTACAGCGCAGGAAAGATCGACCTCGGTGATGGCAGTATAAGCAAAGGCATAGCTGTCGATATGCTCAGAGAACTGAATATTCTCCACCTGGGACAGCTTCTCGCAGTAGGAGAAGGCACCCTCGGCAATATCGGTACCATTTTCGCTGAGCTTCACGCTTTCCAGACCGACGCAGTACACAAAGGCATACTCGCCAATGGACTCAGCGGCGGACAAATCCAGATTCTTCAGCGCCGCATCCTCAATAAAAGCGTTATCGCCAATGGTGATGATATTGGACAGGTTGATGTTCTCCAGAGCCTCACAGCCAGCAAAGGCATAGGAGGGAATCTCTGTGATGCTGGAATTCAGAATCACATCAGTCAACTCACGGCAGTAGGAGAAAGCGTACTCGCCAACAGAAGTAGCGGCACCCAAATCAACCTTCGTCAGCTTGGGAGCATGGTAAGTATAGATGTACTTCCCTTCTTTGCTGACGGCGGCCACAGTCATCTGATCATCCAGGCAGACGTAGTACACATCGCCGGAGAAGGCGTAATCACCAATGACCAGTGCCTTGGACAAATCAATATTCTTCAGGCTGGAGTTGTTATAGAACGCCATATAGCCAATGGTTGCATTGGCACCCAGGCTAACAGATTCCAGGCTGGCGGCACAAGCGAAGGCATTTTCGCCGATAATGGCATTTTCACCGATAGTCAGGTTCTTCAGCGCAGAATTGAAGACATAGTAGAAGTACTTCTCGCCATCCTCGTTATAATTCTTGATATCGAACACATTATCCTTATCCACGGAGAAAGCATAGTCACCGATGGTAACATTATCGCCGATAACAACCGTTTCCAGCTTCACGCACTCGCTGAAGATGCCCTCAGGCAGCGTGACACCATCCGGAATCTGGACAGAGGTCAGCGCAGTATGAGAGAACGCATACTTACCCAAGACCGTATCCACGGTAACGGAGGGCATCTCGGTAATACCGGTTTCAAAGAAGCCATAGTCACCAATCTGGCTCAGCACGCCCAGGTTGAGACTCTTAAGGCCGGTGCTGGAACCAAAGCCGTACTCCCCTACCTTGGTAACGCTGGGAAGATTCACGGCAGTAATTCGAATATTGTGGGAGAATGCGCCCTTGGCGATGGTATCCACCACAGCACCATTCAGATTTGCGGCACCGAACTCGCCCACAATCGTGGGAGCTACAGTAACCAGCGCGGAGCCATCAGCGCTAAGGATATAATTGGCGTTCTGGACCTTAAAGGCCTGGTTGCCCTCTTCCACCTGGAAGGAGGAGATTTTCGTGCTGCGGAATGCGAAGGGGCCGATATCATTGACATCCGGGCCGATGGTAACGGACTCCAGGGCTTCGCACTCGTAGAACATACCCTCAGGAAGCACGGAGGCATTGACATAGAAGGAGGTCAAAGACTCACAATCCGTAAAGGCATAGGTGCCGTACTTGACCTTGTCCGAAACAATGGTCACATCTGTCAGCTTCTTACAGCCGGCGAATGCGTACTGACCGATGGACAGCAGCCGATTGGAGGTAACGAAGCCTTCCAGATTCTTGTTGCCCGCAAAGGCATAGTCGGAAATGACACAAGCGCTGGACAGGTCGATGACACCCTGCAGATTACAATTCTCAAAAGCGTTCTGGCTGATGATGTCCAGATTGTTCTCACCGCTGAAGGTCAGCTTCTGCAAAGAAGTACAGCCATAGAAAGCGCCGTACTCGATGGCCTCCATGGTAGAGGGCAGAACGATTTCCTCCAGTGCGGTCAGATTCGCAAAGGCGTAAGCGTTAATTTTCTTAATGCCCTCGGGAATGATGACCTTGGTAATGGTATTGTCGCCAATGTACCACTGCTTACTGGTTTCGGCATCGTCAAAAGCCAGCTCCTCTTCGGTCTTGAGAACATACTCAAAGTTGGAGAAAGCGAAGGAACCGATTTCAGTCAGGGACAAATCCTCAGGGATGGACACGGTACCGCCATTACCATAGTAATGGCTCAGCGATGCGCCGTTGGTGACGAAAGGATCCTTGACTTCAATAGAAACCGTTTCAGAATAGTAGGTAGACTTGTCATTCTGAAGGACGCGCAGCGTAACAGAAGCGAAGCCCTCGGCCTTTGCCGTCACGATACCGCTTTCGTTGATGGTCACGATGTTATCATTGCTGGATTCGAAAACCACCGTAGTCTCCTTGGGGAAGAACGCGTCCAGCTTATAATTGAGTTTGACGGACTCGGAAGGATACATGGACAGACTGTAATTTCCCTCGAAGAACCGAGTGTCACCGGTGTCGCCCAGGACCTTATCCTCGCTGTTGATTTGGTAATAGGCCTTCTGAGTATCGTATCCGGTTAGCATGAACACATCCGCCACAGGCTTATCATACTTCCGGAAGCCCTCATCCCCTTCGCTCAGAACAGTCAGGTTGAAGGTCAGGCTCTTGTTGGTCTTGGGATCGCGGACACGAATGATGGTGGTACCGGGTGCGGTGGCCACAATCTTATCGTTGACAATCCGGGCCACGCTGGGACGGGAGGACGCGTACTCCAGCAGTTCCGCCCACTCCGTATCAGGATGGACCAGCGGTGCCAGAGAATAAACCTCATTGGGACTCAGGGTCAGACCCTCGTCCAGGCCATCGAAATAGAAGTCCACATAATCAGCGGGAAGGCCGATTTCGTAGGTAGCGTAGTTCAGCGCATAGTCGTAACAGGTCAGAACGAAGCAATTATCGTTCATAGACTTGTTCTTAATATCATAGATGTAATCCGTCAGCTCAAAGGTCACATAAGTGGTGCTGTTGCGCTGAGAATAGATGGGCGTCATGTACTGCTCGAAGGACTTCATGACCACGGCGGGATTGCCATCGGCATCATTCTCCATGGTGACATAGCCCAGCTGAGAGGACATAGCGAAGTGGTTGTCGTAGACGGCAACCTTGGCATAAAGCCGATTCTTCTTCAGGGTCTTGTCGTACTTATAAGAGTACTCCACGCCGGTAACGGTGGGTGCCTCGAAGTCAGCAACCAAGGGGAACTCAAACACGTTGCGCTCATTGGTTTCGACGCCGCCGTCGCCGTAGTCCAGATAGGCTTCCAGCCGGACGGTGTACTCCGTGTTGTTGGCCATGTTGTAGTCCATGGTATCGAACTCAATCTCCACATTCGCAGGATAGATTGAGCCGCCGTCGCCATAGGACTTACGAACGTCATAGTCAATGGTTTCAAAAATCACTTCACCGGTGGTATCGTCGGTGACCGTGATTTCAATTCGTTGGGCATTACGCAGAAGACCGGCCCAGACGAACCGCAGGGAGTGAATCGTGCCAATCCGGTTGGACAGTGCGATATAATCCTTGTTGGCGGAGATGACCATGTCATCGGGATCCTGCAGGAAGTAGTAGGAACCCAGATAGCTGACGTAATCATCGGACACACCGCCGATAGGGCGGCTGGCGTAAGCATCGGCCATGACCTTATCCTCGATGGCGATGGAATCGTCCAGCTCGTCGGCATGGGTTTCGTAATACTCCAGGTCGAAGATGGGGGCCACAGTCCAGTCGCCATAGTAGGCCAGGTAAGGCACGCTCATGTCAATTTCGGTGCCGGAGGTGGCGCTGAGGGTGATGTAACCTTCAACGTACATACCGTTCTCAAAGGACTCGTTCAAATATTCCTTATCCGCATCGGTCAGCGTAATTTTCACGGTAACCTTGGCAGCCTCGCCGGCGGAAACGGTCACATTCTTGCCATTGGCGGTACCGCCGGACACGGAAACGATTTCAATAGAACCGCCCAGAGCATAGGCTTCCTCGGTAACGGTGGTTTCACCGGCGTTGGTCTTGGTCTCGCTGACACCCTCGGTGAGGATGTAATCACCCAAATCATAGGAAAGCGCAGCGGAGCCAAAATTATGGATGGAGAAGGTCATTTCATAGACGCCAGTCTTATTGGCATCATCCCCCAACTCAAGCTTAGGCTTGTCCATGGGGTTTCCATCTTTATCATATGTAGTGATGTAAGCAGTGGTATTCAGAGAATTAAACAGGTTCGCAAGACCGGCACCCTGCTTACGGACTGCGTAAGGCAAGCCGTTGGTGTTCAATGCGATGTCAGCGGTGGACATCATCAGCTTGTTCACCATCTCGTTGACCTTCACATTATCATCGGCGATATCGGAGAAATTCTCCACCACATACTGCCGCAGCAGAATGACCACGCCCGCCAGGTTGGGACAGGCCATGGAGGTACCGGACAGACGATCGTAGCCGCCACCGGTGACGGAGGAAAGAATATTGCCGCCATGGGCCGTAATCTCAGGCTTGATGTTCAGGCTGGGGGTGGGACCCCAGGAGGAGAAGTCAGAGATAAAGGGGCCGGAGGTTTGATCCTTGCTGATGGTCAGCTTACCGTTACCGGCAGCCACCAGCATCTCACCATCGTCCTGGGAGATGGAGCAGACCGCCAACTTCGCATCGCCGATGTTCATCTTGATATCACCGGAGACGTTGTTGTAAATGATGATACCGGCGGCGCCCTTGGACTCGGCAATCATCGCCTTCTCTTCGAAGGTGTTGGAGCCACGGCGCACAAGTACAATCTTGCCGGTTACATCCATGCCGGTATAGTCGGCGCTACGGCCTACACCGGGGATAATCACATAGTCAATTTCCTTGGTTTCTTCGCCACCCAGCAAATTGGCTACGAAGTCCTGTTCAACGGCCGCACCGGAGTTGGCCTCGATGAAGTAGATGATGCTCTCACCGTGAAGCAGATAGGGCGTCTCCTTACCATTGATAGAGGCAACCGACATAACCCCCTTGTAAGTAGAGGGAGAACCAACCGTGCCGGTATCAGGATTGGAGGTCAGGCCCAGGTTACCATTTTTCTCGGAGCCATAGGCCGAGGAATAGCTGTTGGAGGCCGCGACAATCATGCTGATGCCGGCTTCCCGAATGCGGTCATAAACACCGCTCATAATTTCCTCGTCAGTTTCCCGCGCAAAGCCACAGGCGGTACCCAGGGACATATTGATAACATCAACACCAAGAACAACACAGTCTTCAAGCGCAGACAGGATCCAGGATGCACGGGCGGTATCCATCACATCAGAGAAAATCTTCATGGAAACCAGCTGTGCATTGGGTGCCACGCCGGTGATGGTGTCATCCTTACCAACGATAACGCCGGAAACGTGGGTACCATGGTTATTGTGGGTGGAATAGACATCAGGATCATTGTCCGCATAGTCATAGCCGAAGGGCACCTTCTCGTTGATGTAAACATCATCGACGGTCAGACTGCCAAACATCTGATTGGCAGTGGTCTGATCAATCACCGAGGCAACCTCATCATAGGTCAGGCCTAAGTGAGTAGAGGTGAAATTATCCGTGGAAAAAGCGCTATGTGCAGAATCGAGGCCGGTATCAAGAACCGCAACCACCATGCCGGAACCATCATAAGGAAATCCGGAGCTATTGAAGATACCGGTATCATAAACATTCACTTTGTTTTCGACCAACTGGGTCTCAGCTTTGTTGTAGACCTCGCTGACGATGATACCCTGCCCTTCCTTCAGGGACTGACGGATTTCATCAAAATCCCGGGCGGTAATTTCCATTTCAAAGCCGCTGAGCAAAGTTGCGTACTCTTCACCGGCAGTATAGGAAATGCCCTTTTCGTTCAGCAAGGACAGAACCTGTTCCTTCTGCCGGGAGATACCGGCCCGGATATCCGCGGCCTCCTCACTGCTGAGGGCGAAATCCTTGAAGCTCATGGTCTTATTAGATGCTTCATAGGCATCCATCAGGTTAACCTCATCGACGGTGACAATTACCGCGATTTGCTGGTCATCCTTGATATTCTCCGGAAGTGCGAACATAACGGAGCTATCCAGGTAATCCTTCAGGTCCAATGCGGGAGCATTCTCCAGCAGCTGGACGTAAGATGCTTCGTAACCGGACACCTGTGTATTGGGTGTGCTGACGATACCAGCTAAAACGGCCGCCACCAGCAGACAAATGACACTCGTCCTGGCTACAATCGATAGGGTTTTCTTTTTCATCTGCAACATACGCCTTTCTGATTTTTATCCGATACATATTATATACCATATTTTATTATATCGCATTTTACTCCTAATTGCAAGAATTTTTATCAAAAACAATTTATTTATCCGATAATTTGCTGTGTATTTTTACGAAAGACATATCATATACATATGTATTTCTATTGTGGATTCTTCTATATCATCATAAAAAAATCAGGAAACGAAAACATTTTCGTTTCCTGATATTAACCTATTAACCAGCGACAGGAACCAATTCAAAAACAGCAACCTTCTCACCAGCAGCCAGCTCAATCACCTGCACATCGCTGCTGTACTGGTAGCCCTCGGGCATAACAATAATCTTAGCAGTCAGACTGCCCTCGCCTACCAGCTCCTCGGTATAGTATGCGGTACCATCGGCACCGGTGGTGCCCATGGAGCAGCAGCTTTCGCCCCGACAAAGCTGCACAAAAACGCCGCTCAGGGGGGTGCCATCTACAGACTTGACGGTAATTGCATACAGAAAATCCGGAACAGAGGGAGCAGTAGTAGGCTCAGTGATTTCGTCGGAGGGCTCGGTGACCTCGGAGGAGGGCTCAGTAGTCAAAGAGGGTACGGTAGGCGCGGTGGTGGGGTCCGTCGCTTCAGCGGAAGGCTCAGTGACAGGATCCGTGGCTTCGGTGGAGGGGACAACAGGAGCCGTGGTTCCCTCGGTGGCAGGGGCCTTGGAACCCTCGGTGGCACCGGAATCATCCTTACCGCAAGCGCACAGGCAAAGCATCAAGACAAAGGCCAATGCGAGGGCCAGTAAATTTTTCATTTTCATAGTAATCTCCTTCGAAAAAAATTTAGGCAGGGGTATTGCCGGGAAGCTGATCTAAATCGTCAATCACGGTGTGCTGATAGTCATCACCGGCAAAAAAGCTGAACATATCAACAAAGGGTTGCTCATCGGGCACAGAACCGGTATGAATCAGCGTAATCGCGCCAAATCGGTCAATCACCACCGTTGTGG
Organism: Oscillospiraceae bacterium; assembly: GCA_017457285.1. Classification (GTDB taxonomy): domain Bacteria; phylum Bacillota; class Clostridia; order Oscillospirales; family Oscillospiraceae; genus Faecousia. Next base: position 64,453 of record JAFTHT010000049.1, read on the forward strand.
GATGAGCGGGAATCGAAAGAATGGTTTCCAATCGGTAGTCACATTGGGCCATCCAAAATGTATATCCCTTCTCCTGCTGAAATGCAGTAATGGCTGCATCGGCATCAAAAGGATTCAATGCAATAACCGCAACATCCTCAGAAAACTGCTCATATGCCGATTGCAAATAGGGAAATTCCATTTTACAGGGCACGCAATCCAGATTCCAGAAATTCAAAACCACCGCTTTCTTTTCAGACAGCAGCTCATACAGCATCACCTCAGACCCATCCGGGGCAGTGATTGGAAAATCAGGCATCGGATTGCCAAGGGAGAGCTTCAGCGAACCCATATTTTCCTCTGTTAATGTGACGGCGCCCAATTTAATCACCGTTTCCTCCCCTTCCAGCGGGTAAACAGCATCTACACCGTAGCCCTTAGGGACATTCTGCAGCACCGCAACATAACTGTCCGAAGGTTCGGACACGAAAGAAAACGTCCCATTCGCATCGGTATTGCCCATGGTGACAAGGTTAATCAGGCTATCATCAGGATAGATTTTGACACGAACCTTTTCCATAGGAATCCCAACCCAATTGGTAACGGAAACAAAATACGTTACTTCCGAAGGTTGTGTGGCCGTATCAGAAGGGGCTGTCGTCACCGATTCCGAGGGAATTGTGGTTTCCACAGACTCCGAAATAACCGGCTCCGAAGTCGATATGGTATTTGAAGAATCCATACCGCTGGATTCCGGGATTGAAGAAGGTTCCCCACTCCCCTGCTTGCCGCAGCCATTCAAAAGGCAGAGGACCAGGAGTAGAAGTACGAATACTCTGGACAGGGATTTTTTTTGCATAAAAATTTCCTCATTTTGCACCCAGAGGTGCGGATGGGACCATCCGCACCTCCATGGACATTTATCAGGCCTCAGGGCCCAGATAGTCGTAGTAGTAGCAGAGCTTAACCCAGGAATTATCCACATCTTCGAAGGTGTACTTGGAAACCAGCTGCTGCAGAATGTTCGCCAGCTCGGCGTCCACCTCAACGCAGCCCACCCGCTCGGTGGCGGAACCATTGTAAATCTTGGAGATGTAGCTCTTCAGCGCCTCGGTCATATCCTCGCCTTCGCCATGGTAAATGCCGGCGTAAACATCCTGAAGCATATAGCTGGCAGCGTTGGCATCATAATCCTCGCCCCAGAGGCTTCTCAAATAAGCGTCAGTAGCTTCCACATCATTGTCATACTTCGCCATAATGGCAAGAACATACAAATCATCTTCGGTCTTGGAGAAATCAAAGCCGCCCATATCGACCAAGCCCTTAACCTTGACAGGAATGCCGTTTTCATCCAGAATCACATTGCCATTCTCATCCAGAGAATCAACGGTGATAACAGGATTAGAGAACAGGCCGGTAATACCAGTAAAGTCCGCATACAGCTTGCTGCCATAGAGCTGGTTACCATTGGAATCCACGCCCAAATCCTCGTACCAGTAGCCATCCTTGCCAAGAATCACATCAATGCCGCCGGCAATCAGGTGGTACATTTCATCGCCGCTGGCACCGGTATCGAAGGTAAAGTAGCCGGGAGAAGCCAATCGGAAATGCTCCAGCGTGGGGGCAACATACTCGATGTCGTAGTAAATATAGCCCACTTCATAGACATCCCAGAAAGCAATGTCGATGTAGTAGTCCTTCCCTGCCTCCATGTAGAACACCATGGAAACATTGGTATTGTCGTTCCACATCCGCTCGTCCATCTCATAGACCAGCAGTTCATTGCAGTTGCCGTCAAAAATCCAGCCATCCACGCCATTGCTGGACTCGGAACGGGAGGTAATGCGGTAAACACCGGACTTGCTGGGAACAAAACGGGCCAGCTTACCTCTGGGCATGATAACGGTATTATAGTAGAAGAAATTGGACTCCACATTCTTGCCCAGCTTTGCCTCATAGGCAGAGAAAGGTGCCAGGCCCTTAATGGGATCTTCCATCTGCTGTGCGTTAAGGCCATAGGCCTCATAATATTTGCACAGCTTCAGCCACTCGTTTTCGGTGCCGTCGAAGCCGGCAACCTGAGCAACATACTTCAGCTGCTCAGCCAGCTCCTTTGTAACGGTGCAGACACCACTCAAAGAAGAATTGGAGCAATAGGTGAAATAATCCAGCATCGCAACATACAGGTCTTCACCATTGTATGTATAGCCACCATCATAGACGATATCCCACAGGGTCTGCTCCTCACTGAACTGGGTATAGCCCATCATGTCAACCAGCAGCAGCGGGCCATCAACGGTGCCAACGTGGTAATAGCCGTCAGCCTCGTTAAATACGATATCAACATAGGTGTACTCGAAACCATCCTCGGTGGTCGCGGCCTGCCGGGGCAGATGTGCGGTGGTATCGATGTCCTTGGCGTCCACAACACGCAAATTTTTAATATAAACGGTATCATCACCCACATTGTCGGCCTCGTCCTTAATGTAGCAAAGGGCGATTTCATAGGTGCCGTCCTTGGTAGCAACGCAGGGATAGCAGGACATCCACTTCTCCACGTCATCGTAGCCAGAAATGGCAAAAATAGCCTCGTCATTGACGATAACGTGCATATAGTCGGAACCATGCTCCGTGGAGGACAGATAATCAAAGCCAACAGCCTGACCGGCCTTCAGCTCAACATCCATATAAATGATAGCGTAGGAATTTTCGATGTTCTGATTGGAAGCCTTCAGACACAGGCTGCCATTCTTGTCGGTGATGACGAAGGGCCAGGAATATTCATCATCTGCTTCAGGCCGGTAAGTGACCTGAACCTGCCCCTGATTGATTGCTTCAGAAATACTCTCGGAGGAATCCATGGTCTGGTTGGGTCTGATTTGGGTAACAATATCAGCCACACCATTGGGGCACAGCTTCTGAACATAGTCATCAGCGGTGAAATAATCGAAAATGCTTACAAAGGGGCTCAGGCTGGTCAGCGCACCCACCTCAATCAGGCAAATCATGCCGTAACGGTCAATAACCACCGTGGAGGGGAAATTGCTGAACCCAAAGGCGCTGGAAGCCCAGGCGTTGGGGCAAGCGGCCATGGGGAAGCTCAGACCCATAGATGCCTGATAGGTTCCTACCGTTGTGGAGGGCTCCAGGGGGTCCAGCGCAATAACAGCGCCCTTATCCTGGTACATCTGATAAGCCTCGTCCATATAAGGGAACTCGGTAGCGCAGGGACCACAGGTGCTGAACCAGAAATTCAGAAGTACCATCTTATTCTCTTCCAGGACCTCAGAGAGCTTCACAGTATCTCCACCAGGGGTGGTGACAGTGAAATCATACATGATATCGCCCACTTTCAAAGGAGAGGTGACATCAGCCAAAGTCTTGTCGGTGATAACGCCGGAAACCAGAACGATATCAGCGTTGCCATCAGAGAATGTATAATAATCCTCCGTAATATATCCACTGGGTACATTCTCCAAAACAATCACATACGTATCAGAAACCGGCAAGTCGAAGGTAATACAACCTTCTTCGTCCGTGTCGCCACCCTCGACGATATCGGTCATATCGCTGTCGGCATAGATGATAGCACTAATGCCCTGCATCTTCATGCCACCGATAGAGGAGATATTGATGGAATAAACACCCATCTCCGGCGGAATCGTTTCCGTAGGCTGGCTGGACTCAGTGGATTCACTGGGTTCACTAGGTTCACTAGGTTCACTAGGCTCACTGGGCTCACTGGGCTCGTTAGTAGAATCCGAAGGTTCAGAGCCAGTCGTTTCGGTAGGATCACTAGGAGTCGTACCGGTCGATTCGGAAGGAACTGTCGTCTGGGATTCGGTGCCCTTGGTGGAATCAGTATCCTCACCCTTGCACCCAGAAAGCATTGCAACAATGGAAACCATCATCGCAAACACCAGGACCAGAGATAGAATTCTTAATTTTTTGTTCATCATGTCCTCCTGTTCATATTTATGACACATTTACTCATAATTTGCCCATAAAGAGCCTATTATTTGCTTATTGTACCACAATTTATATAATCAGTCAATAGAAAATCCAAATGAATCTTTTATATAGCATCCTATCGAATAGAGAAAAACCCGTCCCCGGAAATCCGGGGACGGGCCTTTCGCTTTGGAACGATGTCAGTGATTACAGCAGACCGCCCTCGTCACGTTCGCCCTCGTTCTCGCCGCCCATGTTGACGGTGGGAGCAGTAGTCGCAGTGCTGGTAGCGATGACATCCTCAACAGAGAACTTCACGACATCCATCTCGGGGTTCAGGTACAGTTCCTTCATTCATACTCACCTCATTCTTTTTAATTATTTGCAAAATAGGCCTTGGCATAATATCCATAGACCGCTGTTGCCTGAGCAAATGCCTGCATGGTGGAGGTATCCTTAGCCGCTGTGGTCTTGCAGTAGTGGCCAAGGCTGTAAGCCGTCACACCTGTGGTATATTCGACACCGCCGGAGGTATAAACGCCAGCCACATAAACGGTCTGGTCAATTTCCTTAGCGGCGATGCCCTCTACGACACCCCAATACTCGGAACCAGCCAGGGTCATGGTCATGGAACCGGAGGCGTTCTCTTTGGTCAGCGTCTCAGCGCTGTTATAGGTAGCAGCGTCCCACCAGTACATGGTCATCTCATCATCTACCTCATAGCCGGGGGTGAAATAGTAGTTGATGGAGAACGCACCGTCGAAGGACACGGAGGTGCTGAGGCCGCTGAAAGCACCGGTTGTCTTGGGGAAGCTACCGGTCTTGGCGCTACTGGCGGACACAACACTAGCAATCATGCTCTCATCATAAGCGGAAATCAGAGCCTGCTGGTCGGCAGTCAGGAAGCTGTTCATCAGGCTGTCGGTGTTATAACCGAAGTACAGCTGAGCCTCCGCGCCATAGTTGACCATGGCAACCACCAGAGCCTTCATGTAATCGTTGGTAGACTTGGCCAGGATGGACTTGGCGTAGGCCACAGCATGGTAGCCAGCCACATTGCCGTAGACATAGCTGCCGTCAGTCAGCTTGGCGTAAATCCGGAAATAGACTGCATCGCCCATGTTCTTAGCAGGGATACCGTTGGTATGAACCATGTACTCACCACCACCGGAAACATAGCCAGGAATAACATCCACGGCATTGGCGTGGGTGCCATCGGCCAGCTTCTCGGTGAAGGTCACCAAGCCCATTTCCACAATGGAGGAGGGATTGTCCACAGTATAATAGATATTGTAGAAGATTTCATCCTCAAAGGACAGGCTGGTACCGGTAATAGTCATGCTGGGAGTCACCACAGTAGAGGGCTCAACCGCACCACAGACGGAGCAGGCGCCATCCACGTAGCTATGATTGCCAAGCTCAGCGCTGGCCAGCTGATACACGGTACGGCTCTCAACCTCACAGGTGGAGGAAGCAGTAACTGTAGTATCGGACCACTCAGACCACTCACCAACGCTTTGCTCCGTATAGGTCTGACCATAGACAGGAATCGCGAAATACCACACGGAGTCGGTGCAAGCGGTGCTGTCGTCAAAGCGGTAGCTATCGTCAGAAGGATCGTTCTTGTCAGCCTCGTCAGGAGTCTTGGTAGAATAGTAAGCATGGAACCGGTTGAAGGTGCTGTCACCGGTGGCCTGGGTGTAAGGATAACCCTCATAGCACCAGTGATAGTAGAGGTAGCCAACGATTTCATCGGACACGATGGTAACACTGTCAGAGGCAGCGACCTTGTTGGACTTATTGTTGTACTGGTTATACAACGCATTGGAGGTATCGAATCCGCTGGGCCAGCTGTCCACATAGTAGATGGTATTGGTGGAGCTGGTAATATTGCGGTGACGATACTGCGTCTTGGAATTAAAGGCGCTGGCATCCAGACCTGCAGGTACATAGTCAATCCAGGAAGAAGCCAGTTCCTCAGCATGGAGGATGTAGCTTGCGCCGCAGGAAGAGCAGATGTACTCATAGTCGGCATAGGTCTTGCAGGTGGCATCATGGGTGACCAGTTCGTAATTGTGGGCGCATTCGCTGGTACTGTAGCTCAGGGTCACTGTGCCGTCATCATTCTTAGTCATGGTGAAGGTCACGGTAACACCGCCGGGAATATACAGCTTATCTGCAACAGCCAGCGTGGTGCTGTCATACAGCGTAACAGAGGTAACTGTCCCCTGCCAGTCGTCGGTCATGTACCAGGCAACCACTTCAGCACCGTACTTAGCACCGGGGTTCACTTCCTTGATGCCCACATAGCTTTCAGACTCAAAGGAAACAACCAGCTTGCCATCGGTGAAAATGTAGTCACCCAGGTTGGAGGCATCCTCCTCACAGCCGTAGTTGGCACCATTGATGTAACCAAACAGATAGTACTTGTAAGCGACATAATCAGGATCCTGGACACCACAGACGGTGCAAACACCCAGGCTATAGCTATGCTCAACAGCAGCACCACAAGTGGAGCAGATGCCATCGGCGTTATGGGAGGTGTGGACACAGTCAGAGGTGTCGACGGTGTAACTCAGGATCAGGTTGCCATCCCAGTTCTCAGTCAGAGTGAAGGTCACGGTCTGGTTACCGGGGACCATCAGCTTGTTCGCGCTGACAGAGTTGGGGTCAGCGAAGCGGTACAGAGTAGCGGAGGTGGCAGAGCCCACATAACCGTTGGTCATGTAGAAGCTGGCGTTGTCACCGGTCTTGACGGCAACGTAGCTTTCTTCGGTGAACTTGACGGTCAGTTTGCCGTCCACGAACTTGTACGCACCCAGATTTGCCAAATCATCGCCGCAGCCGTAGTCTGCGCCGTTGATGTAGCCAAACAGGTAGTAGTCAGGATCCACGGGGACATAGTCGGGATCAGCCGCGCCACAGACCAGACAGCTGCCATTGGAGAAGCTGTGACCGGTAGCAGCGATGGACTCGGTGTAGCTGTCGCCACAGGCAAGACATGTGAAGGTCTTGACACCGGGAGTGGTGCAGTTGGGCTCGGTGGTCACGCTGGAAGTGTAGCTGTGATTGCACTCATTTCCAGCAATGGTATAGCTCACAGTCAGAGTGCCATCGGCGTTCTCTACCAGAGTGAAGGAGAGTTCCACATCGCCGGGAACAAACATCTTTTCGACGGTACCCTCGTTGGTGTTAATGAAGGTGGCGGTGGTGGTGCCAGCGGGGATGAATGTCTGAGTCATGTACCAGTTGGTGTTGGTACCATCCTTCACAGCGATGTAGCTGTCACTCTCGAAGGTGGCAGTCAGCTTGCCGTCCACAAACTTATACTGGCCAAGGTTCTCCCAGTCTTCCTCGCAGGCGTAGTTAGCGCCGTTAATCCAGCCAAACAGGTAGTAATCCGTGGTAGGCACGCTGTAGTCGGGATCAGCCCCACCGCAAACGGTGCAGGCGCCATCGGTGTAGCTATGACCCAGAGCGGCGATGCTCTCAGTATAGCTATGACCACAGCTGGTACAGGTATAAGTCTTGACGCCGGCGGTGGTGCAGGTAGCCTCGGTGGTCACAACGCCGTCACCGTAGGCATGCGCGCACTCGGAAGTTGTGTAGCTCAGGGTGATGGAGCCGTCGTCGTTCTTCACCATGGTGAACGTCACAACACACCCGCTGGGAACGAACAGCTTATCAGCAGTAGCCAGGGTGGTGCTGTCGTACAGCGTAACAGAGGTAGCTTCACCCTGCCAGCCATCCGTCATGTACCAGGCAACGACCTCAGCACCATACTTGGCACCGGGGTTGACTTCCTTGATACCGACGTAACTATCGGCATTGAAGGTCACAGTCAGCTTGCCATCGACGAAGATGTAATCGCCCAGGTTGGAGGCATCTTCCTCGCAGCCGTAGTTTGCGCCGTTGATGCTGCCGAACAGGTAATAGTTATAGGCGACGTAATCAGGGTCCTGAGCACCGCACACGGTGCAAACACCCAGACTGTAGGTGTGCTCGACAGTCGCGCCGCAGGTTGCACAGATACCATCGGTGTTGTGAGAGATGTGGACACAGTCGGAATAATCGACGGTGTAGCTCAGAGTCAGGTTGCCATCCCAGTTCTCGGTCAGGGTGAAGGTCACAGTCTGACCGCCGGGCACCAGCAGCTTATTGGCGCTGACAGAGTTGGGATCGGTGAACTTATACAAGGTGGCGGAAGTAGCGGAGCCAACATAACCGTTCGTCATGTAGAAAGCAGCATTGTCGCCGGACTTAACCGCAACATAGCTCTCCTCGGTGAACTTCACGGTCAGGCTGCCATTAACAAACTTGTATTCACCCAAGTTTGCCAAATCATCGCCGATGCCGTAATCGGCGCCATTGATGTAGCCAAACAAATAATACTCAGCCACATAGTCGGGATCAGCCTCACCACAGGTGGTGCAGGTGCCGCCGGCATAACTGTGACCCAGCGCCGCAGTCTCATTCCAGGTATACACATTGCCGCAGTTGGCGCAGGTGTAGGTGGTATAGCCCTTCTCTGTACAGGTAGGAGCAGTAACCACGGTGGAATAATCGTGACCGATGGGGTTCACGGCGGTGTCATTGTAGCTGTAAGAACAATTGTTGCAGGCGTGAATCGTATAGCCATTGTTCTCACAGGTGGGAGCCACCACAGTAATCGTGTAATCGTGCCCGTTGGCGGGAATCTCCTCAGTGTAGACATCGCCACACTTGGAGCAGGTATAGGTCATCAGACCGGTACCCAAACAGGTGGCGGCGGTGGTGACTTTGGAGCTATAGCTGTGAGAGCAGTTGGGGTCGGCGTTGCCGCAGACAGTACACTTGCCGTCGGTGTAGCTGTGGCCGGTGGCAGGGATGGACTGGCTCTCGGTCAGACCACAAGTGGAGCAGCCACGGACCTCCTCGCCATCAGTGGTGCAGGTGGCAGCGGTCTTCACATACCAGCCGCCATACATATGGCCGGTCTGGGGGATGGTCTGGGTGTAGCTGTCACCGCAGAGCTGGCAGGTGAACACCGTTTTGCCCGGAGCGGTACAGGATGCCTCAGTGGTGGTGGCGGTGTAGCTGTGCACACAGGTGGCGGTCACATAGCTCAGACCCAGGGTACCGTCAGAGTTGACGGTCAGGGTCATGGTAACTTCCACACCGCCGGGAATCAGCATCTTCTCAGCAGCACCGGTAGAGGTGTTGTAGAAGGTGCCGGAAGTGGTGGAAACGTAAGCCTTGGCCATGTACCAATTGGCATTATCACCGGTCTTAATAGCAACATAGCTGTCAACATCGAAGGTGGCGGTCAGCTTGCCGTCCACAAACTTGTACTCGCCCAGGTTGGCGTGGTCATCCTCGCAGCCATAGTCGGCGCCATTGATGTAGCCGAACAGGTAGTAGTCCACGGTGGTATCGCCGGAGTCCTCTCCATAGACGGACCAGCTGTTGCCGGACAGGGTGTACATATTCTTACCATCAGTGGGGATGGTCAGGTCAGAGGTCTGGCTAGAGCCCTTATTGGTAAAGATGACCTTAGTGGCATCCACGCTCAGGGTATAGCTGTAGATATCGGTGGTGCCGGAAACCTTGGTCATGGCGTTGCCGGGCCAGCTATTGGTGATGGTGGCAGAATCATTCCAGGCATAGATGTAAGGAGCAGACCAACCGGAGGTGTTCTTGAAGTAAATCACCCGGTCGGTGACAGGCTCCGCCTGGCCGCAGTTGGCACAGGTGCCGCTGACATAGTTGTGGCCCAGGGCCGCGATGGTTTCAGTCTTGGTCTGGCCGCAGCCGGAACAAGTGTAAGTCCGGACACCGGCGCTCTCACAGGTAGCGGCGGTGGTGACGGCACCAGTCCCCCAGCTATGGACGCAACTATTGGTGGTATAACTCAGAGTCACGGTTCCATCGGTGTTAGGAACCACAGTCAGAGTGACTTCCACGCCGCCGGGGATCATCAGCTTGTTGGGGGCGGTCAGGGTGGTAACATTGTACAGCGTGGCAGAAGTAACTTCGCCCACCCAGTCATTGGTCATATACTCCACACCGTTGCTGTCGCAAATGAAGACATAGCTGGTGGAGTCGAAGGTGGTGGTCAACTGACCGTCCACAAACTTATAACCGTAGCTGTTGTAGTCCGCACCATTGATGCTGCCGAACAGATAATAGTCGGCTGCATCCACAACACCGTAGTTGGACCAGAAGCCGGAGGCATAGTCATAGGTGTTGTTATCGGCGGAGGGCACCAGGTTGGCAGTCTGAGTGGTGCCATTGTTATTAAAGATGATGTTGGTAGCAGCAACAGGCACATCGATGGAATAAATATCGGTAGTGCCGTCAACCAGAGTCATCTTGTTACCAGGCCAGCTGGAAGTGATAGTGGTGTTGTTGTCATGCCAGCCATACAGGTAGACATTGCTCCAGCCGTCAGAGTTCTTGAAGTAAATCGTCCGGGTGGAGGCGGTGCCACAGACGGAGCACTTGGTGCCGCTGCTGTGCCCCACGTAGGCATAGCAGTCGTAGCAGTAACCATCCAGGCCGTGGCTGGCGTGGCTGCAGGAAACGGAGCTGGGGTTGTAGACACAGGCAACGCCGGTATCGCCCATGGTGCCGTAAAGGCGGCCGCCACTGACGGTAAACTTGTTGCCGGTGAGCTGATCGTAGTATGTACCATTGGCCATGGCGTAAACAGGAATATTGATATCACGACCGCCACCGGAGAAGTTGACAATCATAACACCGGAATTACCACGCTCGTTGTAGTACATATTTGCGGTGTTATCTTTCGTCAGGTATTCACCTTGTCCAATGAAGTGATTGTGGAACTTGTTGACGGCTTTCACCGCGTCACTGGACCAGCCAGCCTTGGCAATCTGGCCCATCTCCTGATACAGCATATCATTGGCCCGGGGGAAATACAGGCTCATCGTATAGGCACGGGAGGTCACCAGTGCCCAAGCCTGGAACAGAACGTAAGGATCGGAGTTGACGGAAGAGCCATCGCCGAAGGTGTCATGGGACTCGGCCCACAGAACCAGCTTGTCCGCACTGACATCCTTGAAGTAAGCCTGCTGCAAACCGCTGGCGTTCTTGTCCTCCAGACGATAACGAACATCATTGGACCAGACGGACTCAGTCAGGCTGATGTACGGGGTATAGGCGCTGTTGGAGAGCTGGCCGCCGTTATCGGGGTTCTCCAACAGCTCGCCGTAGTTGTACAGGTAGATGCCCCGGGTAGAGGCAGCGTACTCGTTGGCACCGTTTACCACGGTGGGCCAGAAATCACTGGCGAAGTCACTGCGGTCGGAGGGAGTTTCGATCTGTTTGGCGGCATCGAAACGGAAGCCGTCAACACCGCAGTCGATGTAGTCCTTCAGCATATTCAGAACGTAGTTCTGAATCTTGTCGCTGCCGGTGTTCAGGTCGGGCAGACCGGCCATGCAGTACTGGGTAATGTTGTAGCGATCAGAATAATCCCAGGAGTTCTGGGTGTAGTCATGCCAGCAAGAGGCATCATCGCGGATGTCCGCAGGAATCAGAGAGGAGATGGTATTGGCAGTACCATTGTTGGCCAGGTGGTTGCTGACCACGTCCATGATGACCTTGATATCGTACTTGTGGGCTTCTTCACACAAGTCAATCAGCTCTTCACGGGTGCCAATGGCGTTGCCGGGGTTTTCATTGATATTGAAGCTGATAGGCTGATAAACCACCCACCAGTTCTCAAAGGGCTTGTTTACACTGCTTTCCTTTTGCTCCTGCATAGGGGAAATCTGGATAGCAGAGTAGCCCTGGCTGGCGATTAGGCCCAGATTGGCCTTGATATTGGCCAGGGACCAGTTCCAGCAATGGAGGGTACAGCCGTCCTGCACGTATTCAGCCAGGGAGCTTTCAACGGTGGACCGGGCGGAAGCGGAATAAGTCACCGAAGATTCGGCGGCATCCGCATGAACATGGATCGGGGAAGGAACGAGAATCTGCGCCAGCACCATACACAGCACAAGCAGCAGGCCGAGAGATCGGCGTAACAATTTGCTCATGGGGTCTCCTCCTGTTTCTACCATATTTCGGCAAATCCGCAGTAACCGCACCTCGGGATAAGCCATTCTATGCTACAGTATAGCAGATTTGATCGGTAATGTCCAGCACTTTTCACGAATTTTTCCGTCTGTACAAGGGAAACCGTCGCAAAATGAACATCTTACGCCATCTCCGTCAGCCAGCGGATCATCTCTTCCCGCCCATCTTCGGACATGGGAAAGGTGGCCTCCCCTTCCATCTGGCTTTTTTCGTAGCAGTAAAGGCCGTGCCAGTATTCTACATGAATCGAGCTTTTTTCAAAATCCACTTCTTTCGGTGTCCGCATTTCCACCTTCGGTACTGCCCGGAACCGAAATAGTCCCAGGGACCCGGTAAACGTATTTTTCATAGCGAAGGTATGCAGGGTCGGAATGAACAGCTCCTCCATCAGCCCACCAGACCTTCCATCTCGTCCAGCAGCTTATCAAACAGCGCAAGGGCCTGCTCCACAGGCGCGGGGGTGGACATATCGACGCCCGCCGCCTTCAGCAGCTCAATGGGGCTCCTGGAGCAGCCGCCGGAAAGGAAGCCCAGATAATCCGCCACAGCGCGCTCCCCTTCCGCCAAAATCCGACGGGACAGAGCGATGGCAGCGGAATAACCCGTGGCGTACTGGAACACATAATAATCAAAGTAGAAATGAGGAATCCGGGCCCATTCCATGGCGATTTCCTCATCCACCACCATATCGGGGCCGAAATACAGCTCATTCAGTCGGCGGTATTCGCCGCAAAGCGCTTCTGCGGTCAACGTCTTACCCTCGGCAACCATCCGGCCGATATTCAGCTCGAATTCAGCAAACATAACCTGACGGTAGAGGGTGCCCTTGAACTGCTCCAGGAAATGATTGATCAGATAAGCCCGCTCCTGCTTGTCCGTGGTCTTTCCCAGCAAATACTCCATCAGCAGAGCCTCATTGCAGGTGGATGCCACCTCAGCCACAAAAATCACATAGTCAGAATCAATGGGATTCTGGTGCTTGTTGGACAAATAAGAATGAAGTGCGTGGCCCATTTCGTGGGCCAGAGTAAACTGACTGTCCAGCGTGCCGGTGTAGTTCAGCAGTACATAGGGATGGGCGTTGGCGCTGGCAGAATAGGCGCCGGGGCGCTTGCCCTCGTTTTCATAAACATCGATCCAGCGATTGTCAAAGCCTTCCTTCAAAATCTCCCGATAGCTATCACCGAGAGGGGCCAACGCCTCATAAACCGTCTGCTTCGCATCCTCGTAGGAAATTTTCTTATCCACGCCGGGCACCAGCTGGGTATATACATCATAAAAGCGCAGTTCCTCCACACTCAGCAGCTTCTTGCGGAGCCGGACATACCGGTGCATTTTGTCCAGATGCTTGTGAGCGGTGTCAATCAGATTCAGATAAACGGCGGTGGGCACATTATTCTGATCCAGGGAGGCCTCCAAAGCGGAATCATACTTCCGGGCATCCGCAAAGAATTTCAACTGCTTATTCTGGGCGTTCAGGATTGATGCGGAGGTGTTGCTGTAATTTTTCAGCGTCCCGTAAAGATTCTCATAGGCACTTTTCCGCAGCGCCCGGTCACTGCTTTCCTGATAGGTAATAAAGGTGCTCATGCTCAGGGGCCGGGACTTCCCTTCCCCGTCAATTGCATCGGGAAATTTCAAATCCGCATTCAAAAAGGCGTTGAAGACCTCGCTGGGCGTCTGAGCCATCTCGCCGGAGGCTGCCAACAGCCGCTCCTCGGCAGCGGAAAGGATGTGGGCCTTTTTGCGACGAATATCCGTCAGATAACGGCGATACCGCTCCAGCTTCGGGCATTGAACGTAGTACCCCTCCAGCATTTCATCGCTGATCCCCATAATTTCCGGGGTTTCAAAGCTGCAGGCCGCATCCAGGCTCACTGCAACGGACATAAACCGCCCCTTCATAGCCTGACCCTGCACATCCCGGGTATCCTCATCGGCACGGCGCATGGCATAATGGGCCAAATCTTTTACCCGGAAATTGGTCTGCTCCATTTTTTCAAGATAAGCACAGAGGGTTTCAGCACTTTCTGCCAAACGGCCCGCAAAAGAGGCCAACTCCCCCTCCATCGCCTTCACCAAATCCAGTTCCTTCTCCCAGGCTCCGTCATCGGCGAACAGCGCCGACAAATCCCATTTGTCCTCCGCCGGAATCTCCGAGCGTTTCCGAATTTCATCCATAGCCAATACCTCCTTCATTTTATTTATATTGTATCATACTGATTGATAAAAAGCAATCCATCATAAACAGCAAAAGGAGAGCCTACGCTCTCCTTTTGCTGCATGATTTACATCAAATCCTGGGAAATGATCCGCTTCATGGCCTCGATTCCCACCCGGATGGCACCGGAGGTATCCTCGGTCATGGGCATTTCCAGCCCCTGCTTCTCCCGCTCCTGGTTCCAAATCACATGGAAGCAGCTGCCGCAGCGAACGCCCAACGCCGCCGCTACCACAAACAACGCTGCGGACTCCATCTCGCTTGCCTTTACGCCGAGCCGCTTCCAGCTCTCCCATTTTTGCAGCAATTCATAGGAAACCGGAGATTTTTCCGGGCTGTGCTGGCCATAAAAGGAGTCCTTGCACTGCACCACGCCCACATGGGTGCGATAGCCCAATGCTTCCGCAGCCTCCTTCAAGGCGGCGGTGATACCAAAATCCGGTACCGCAGGAAATTCTATGGGTGCATATTCCATAGAAGTATGCTCATAGCGAACGGCGCCGTTGGCCACGATGACATCGCCGGGAAGCACATCCAGTGCGATTCCGCCGCAGGTACCCACCCGAATAAAAGTGTCCGCCCCAATGGCCGCCAGCTCCTCCATGGCAATGGAGGCCGAGGGGCCGCCGATGCCGGTGGAGCAGACGGAAACCTTCTGCCCCAGCAGGTAGCCTGTATAAATATTGTATTCCCGATTCATGCCAACGTGGACCGGACTCTCAAAGTGAGCCGCAATTGCCTCACACCGCCCCGGGTCACCGGGCAAAAATACATACCGTCCCACGTCACCTTTCTTGCAATGAATATGAAACTGCATACCGATATCCTGCATCAAAATACCCCTTTCTATGTTATCAATCAAAAAAACGTAACCTGACTGGTATCCGGCAAATCGCCGAAGGCGCCTGCCTCTTTGAGCATCTGAATATGAGTCTTGGACACCTTGGGGCAAGCCGCAGCCACCTCTTCGATGGAAATGAAATCCCGCCCCTCCCGGCCTTTCATCAAATCCCAGGCTGCATTTTCACCCAGGCCGGAAATCGCCACAAAGGGAGGACGGAGTTTGCCGTCTTCAATGATAAATTTCGTAGCATGGCTCTTGTACACATCGATTGGTAAAAACTCCAGCCCCCGCAGATAAAATTCGTAGACGACCTCCAATGTGGTCAGCAAATCCTGATCCTTGTCGGTGGCATTTTCGTTGTTATCGATGGCATCGATGTTGGCCATCACCGAATCCATGCCCTGGGTCATCAGCACCGCGTCAAAGCCGCCCTTCTGGCTCCGGCGGTAGAAGTACGCCGCATAGAAAGCCAGGGGATGATAAACCTTGAACCAGGCAATCCGGAAGGCCATCATAACATAGGCCACCGCATGGGCCTTGGGAAACAGATATTTGATTTTCTTGCAGGAACCGATATACCAATCCGGCACCCCCGCATCGATCATCTCCTGTTCCGCCCCATCCGGCAGTCCCCTGCCCTTTCGGACGGATTCCATAATTTTGAAGGCCCGTTTTTCCGGCATTCCGCAGGAAATCAGGTAAATCATGATATCATCACGACAGCCAATGGTGCCATCCACCGTGGCGGTCTTGGAGGTAATCAGATCCCTGGCGTTACCCAGCCACACATCGGTGCCGTGGGTATAGCCGGAAATCCGCACCAGAAAATCAAACTTCGTGGGCATGGTATCCAGCAGAACGCCACGGGTGAACCTGGTGTTGAACTCCGGCACCGCCACCGCGCCGGTGGGGCCCAGGAGCTTGTCGTTCTCGTAGCCCAGCACCTTGGAGGATGTAAAAATGGACATGGTGTCCTTATCATCCAGCGGAATAGTCTTGGCATCCACCCCGGTCATATCCTCCATCATCCGGATCATGGTGGGGTCATCGTGGCCCAGCATATCCAGCTTTAGAAGATTTTCTTCCATGGAGTGATATTCAAAATGGGTGGTAATCTGGTCGGATTTTGGGTCGTCCGCCGGGTGCTGCACCGGGCAGAAATCCCAAATCTCATTTTCCTGGGGAATGACCACCAGACCGCCGGGGTGCTGTCCGGTGGTACGCCGAACGCCCACACAGCCGGAGGCCAGCCGGTTCATTTCCGCGGAAACAGCGCTCTTGCCCCGCTCCTCCATGTACTTTTTCACATAGCCAAAAGCCGTCTTTTCCGCCACCGTTCCAATGGTTCCGGCCCGGAAAACATGACTTCTTCCAAACATTTCGGTACAATACGCATGGGCCTTCGCCTGGTATTCGCCGGAGAAATTCAGGTCGATATCCGGCACCTTGTCGCCGCCGAAGCCCAGGAACGTTTCAAAGGGAATATTGAATCCATCCTTCTCCAGCTTGGCACCGCATTTGGGGCAGTCCGCATCCGGCAAATCCGCGCCGCAGTTATAACCCTTGGGCACATCCAATATCGTGTGCTTGCATTCCGGATTGGGGCAGCGATAGTGAGGCGGGAAGGAATTAACCTCCGTGATGCCGGACATATAGGCAACAATCGAGGAACCAACAGAGCCACGGGAGCCGACCAGATATCCATTCTCCAGAGAATTCTGCACCAGCCGCTGGGCGGACATATAAATCACATCGTAATGGCAGGTAATAATGTCATTCAGTTCCGTTTCCACCCGTTTTACAAACAACTCCGGGGGATTTTCACCATAAAGCCGATGGAGCTTGCCATAAACCAGGCTCTTCAGATCCTCCACGGAATTTTCAATTTTCGGCGCAAACAGATTGTGGGGCACCGGGCGAACCGTTTCGCACATATCCGCCACCAGATTGGGGTTGGTGATGACGATTTCCTTCGCCTTCTCCTCCCCCAGATAGTGAAACTCCCGGAGCATCTCATCGGTGGTGCGGAAGTATAGCGGATTATCTTTGTCCGCGTCATCAAAGCCCTTGGTGGCCAACAAAATATGTCGGAAAATCTCATCCTCCGGGTTCAGGAAGTGAACGTCGCCGGTGCCAACCACCATTTTGCCCATCTTTTCACCCAATTTCACGATGGTGCGGTTGAATTCCCGGATATCCTCGTCGCAGGTGACGGAATACTTGTCGCTTTCAATCATAAACCGGTTGTTGCACACCGGCTGGATCTCCAGATAATCGTAGAAGGACGCAATCCGCTCCAATTCATCCTCCGCAGAGCCGAAAGCCACCTCCTGATAAAGCTCATTGGCCTCACAGGCAGAGCCGATAATCAGCCCCTCCCGGAGCTTCAGAATCTCCGATTTCAACATCCGGGGCTTTTGCTTAAAGAATTTCAAATTGGAATCGGAAATCAGATGATACAAATTCCGCAGACCAACCTGATTCTTGGCAAACAGAATAATGTGCTGGGCATGGCGGCTGTCATGCCTGTGGGCCATCCGCAGCGGAATCATGGCTTCGTTGATGTCCTGAATCCGGTGGATGCCCATGGCCTCCAGCTTTTCAAAGAGCTTCGCCAGAATCTGACCGCAGATAAGCGCATCATCCGCCGCCCGATGATGGTTGAAATTCCCCAGCTCAAATTCCTTCGCTACAATATCCAGCTTGAATTTGTTCAGATGGGTCAGTAAATTTTGAGAAAGAATCAGCGTATCAATGGCTGTCAGATTAAAATTCAACCCCAACCGCTCACATTCCCGGGTGACGAAGCAGGCATCAAACCGGGCATTGTGGGCAACCAGAGGCCGGTCGCCGATAAATTCCAGCAGTTTCGGCAGAATTTCCTCGATTTTCGGTGCCCCCTGGAGCATCTCGTCGGTAATGCCTGTCAGCTCAATGACCTCTTTCGACAGACGGCACCCCGGATCGACAAAAGTCTGGAACCGATCAATTTCCACACCGGCTTTCATAATGACCGCGCCGATTTCAATAATTTTGTCCCGCCGGGGCATTAAGCCGGTGGTCTCCAGGTCAAAGGCCACATATTCCCCATCGAAGCCCATGTCCACCTTGCCCCGAACCGCCACCCGGTCGTCCACATCGTTGATGTAGTAGCCCTCGCAGCCATAAAGAATCTTAATGGTTTCGTCGGTGCCGGCCACCTTGGGCGCACCCTTCCAATCCTCCACCACATGCAGCGCATCGGTAAAGGACTGGACGCAGCCATGGTCCGTGATGGCAATGGCCTTATGGCCCCAGGCGGCGGCCTGCTTGATGGCAGCCTTCGTGTTGGTCAGGGCGTCCATATTGCTCATGACCGTATGCAAATGAAGCTCCACCCGCTTGCCCTCTTTCGCGGTATCCTTCCGCTTCGGCATGGAGCCGGGCATGATGGAATTGGGCTTCAGAACCATTTCATTGGTGAAATTATCAATCATCAACCGTCCGGCCACCCGAATAACGGAACCGATTTTCACATTCTCCAGAATCGGCTCCGCTTCCCGCTTCTCAAGGAAACGGCTGATGCGGATGGAGGAGGTATTGTCCGTCATGTCAAATTTTACCACCACGGCATTGCGCTTAGGCAGCTCCTTGTGGTCGATGGCAAAAACCTTGCCCTCCACAAAAACATTACCCATATTCAGATCGATTTCCTTCATGGGCGTGATAACGCCGCGGAACGGCTTGCCGAAAATCGCCTCGCTGGAAACCGCCGCTGGAGCTTCCTTCTTCTGCTCCGGGGGGATATCCGGAATATCCGCCGCTGCGTCCCGACGGAGTTTGTCCATGGCATCAAACAGAGCCTGCCCCTCCAGGCTATTCCCAGCCTCAAAGGTGATGGTGGCCTGACAGCCGAACCGCTCCGCCAAAGCCGCAATAACTTTTGGCGCAGACTTTTCCAGCTCCTTCTTGCCGTTAGCCCGCAGATGAATGGTCAGGTTATTCCCATCCCACACATACCGGGCCCCGGCCAGGGACCCCCGGGCCATGGGATCCTGGGCAATGAACAAATCCTGCAATTCCTCCCGCTCGATCCGCTGAAGCTGCCCCGCCGGATGGGCGCAGCAAATCCTCATCTGAGCCAGCGCATACAATCCGCAGGCCCATTTCTGAAATTCATTCAGAAACCGGGCTGGAATATATTCATTTGCGTACAGTCCGATTTCAATGGTACGGGCCATCTGGTCGATTTGCGCCCCGGTAATTTGCGCCCCGGTCAGCAACTTTCTCTGCTCTGCCGGCGGGTCATAATCCGGGAACATCTCAAAAAACAGGATTTGATTCTCCATAATTACCTCATCTTATCCGTAGGGGCCGATGCCCACATCGGCCCACGCTCCGTAATACGCCTTTGGCGAGGGCCGATGTGGCCACCGGCCCCTACGGCAATTTGTCTATTCCAATTAAAGTGCTTCAATTCGCTTCAGGAGGGCGGGTAAAAGTTCCTCATAGGGCAGCTTCTCCACCTGCTCTCCCTTTTCAAAAATCATACCCCAGCCATCGCCGCCGGCGATGCCGATGTCCGCCTCCCGGGCCTCGCCGGGGCCGTTGACCACGCAGCCCATCACCGCAACGGTAATGGGTTTCTGGCAGTCCTTCAGAACGGCATCCACCTGGTTCACAAGACCGATCAGGTCAATCCGGGTACGGCCACAGGTGGGGCAGGAAATAATATTCACGCCCTCCTTCCGAAGACCGGCGGCCTTCAGAATATCCTTGGCGGCGTAAACCTCCTCCACCGGATCATCGGTTAGGCTGACCCGAATGGTATCACCAATGCCGTCCAGAAGCAACGCGCCAATGCCCAGCGCAGACTTGATCAGTCCCTGCCGCACAGGGCCGGTTTCCGTCACGCCGATGTGAATGGGATAATCACACTTGGACCGGAACAGCCGGGCCGCAGCCACCATGGTGGGCACCGTGGAGGATTTCATGGATACGCAGGTATCATAGAAACCGTACTTCTCCAGCAGCTCCAGATGCTCAAAGGCGCTTTCCACCAGAGCATCTGCCGTGGGATGGCCGTACTTTTCCAGCAGCTTCTTGTCAAGGCTCCCGCCGTTGACGCCGATACGGATGGGGATTTTTTTATCCTTGCAGACATCCACCACCGCCTGAACCCGATCCTCCCCGCCAATATTGCCGGGATTGATACGAATTTTGGACGCACCACCCTCTGCGGCGGCAATGGCCAGCTTATAATCGAAATGGATATCCGCAACCAGAGGCAGCGGGCTTTCCTTACAGATTTCCGCAAAGCCCCGGGCCGCCTCCATATTGGGCACTGCCAGCCGAACAATCTGACAGCCCGCCGTATGAAGCTGACGGATCTGCTCCAGAGAGCCTGCCACATCGGTGGTCTTGGTGTTCAGCATGGACTGGATCACAACCGGCGCGCCGCCGCCAATCTGCACACCGCCTACATGGATTTGTCTGGTCATTGGTGTCACCCCTTAAAAATAAAGATGATGTCTTTGAACATGGTAGCTGCCATCAGGACAAGCAGCAAAACCATACCCACCGCATGGACATAGCCCTCGTACTTCGGGTTGATTTTCTTTTTCGTAATGGCTTCAATGGACGTGGTCAGCAGCAGCGCAACGATTCGTCCACCATCCAGGGCGGGTATCGGCAGCAAATTCATCACCGCCAGATTCACCGCCAGCAGTCCACCGAGCCAAAGCATATTCAGCAGCGCATCCAGCGCGCTGGGGGAGGTATCCGCTACGTCGGACATCACATCCACGATGCCAACAGGCCCGGATAATTCCGAAAAACCAATCTTACCGGTCAGCAGCATCTGCAGACTCAAACGAACATTGCGAATATTATCCACGGTATTTGCCCAGCCATAAGCCAGCTTATCGCCAAAGGTCACATCGTTGTCCAACCCAAAGGAAAAGCCGTAACGCATGGAAGTATTCCCATCCGAATCTGAAAATTCATGCTTTTCCATATAGAAATCGTTCAGATAGACCTTCTTGCCGTCACGCAGCACCACCAAATCGTGGATATCACCCTTGTTGTAGTAAAGAATCATGGAGAAATCCGCCTGGACATAGATTTTTTCCCCATCCACCTCCAGGATCTCGTCCCCCAGATGAAGGCCATCCTCCCGAACAACCGTGCAGCCAGGTTCCACCTGGGTAATAACCGGGACAACCAGCTGCTTCGCCGGCATATACACAACCACAAACAAAATGACACCGAAAATGAAATTCATCGCTGCGCCGGCAGCCAGAATAATCAGCCGTTTCCACCAAGCTGCCTTCTGAAAGGACCGGGGATTCTCGGTATCCTCATCCTCGCCCTCCATGGCGCAGAAGCCGCCAATGGGAATGCAGCGCAGAGAATAGGTAGTCTCCCCTACCTTCTTTTTGAAAATGGCAGGGCCCATAAAGATTGCAAATTCATTTACCTGGACACCGGAGGCCTTGGCGGCCATAAAATGCCCCAGCTCATGAATGAACACAAGAAAGCTAAAGAGCAGAATCGCAAACAGAACAGACATAAAACGCCTCGCAAATCAAACATTTTCCCGGACGCACTGCCGGGCCAGACGGTCCGCCTCCAGAATGTCCTCCAGGGTCGGCTCCATCACATTGGGCACGGTATCCACCGCCTTGCTGACCAGATCATAAATATCATAGAATCCGATTTTGTCAGCCAAAAACAGGGCCACGGCCTCCTCATTGGCGCCGTTCATCACAGCGCAGGCGGTACCGCCCAGCTTGGCGCAGCGACGGGCCAGGGCCAAACAGGGGAAATTCTCCATATCCGGCTGGCAGAAGGTCAGGCTGCCGCATTTTGTCAAATCCAAATCATCCACCGGGCAAGCGGTCCGCTGCGGGTAGGTCAGAGCCAGCTGAATGGGCAGACGCATATCCGGCGCGCCCATTTGGGCCATCACCGCCCCGTCCACCAGCTCAACCATACTGTGAACAATGCTCTGGCGGTGGATTACAACATCCACCTGCTCAACAGGAAGCCGGTACAGCCGCATGGCCTCGATGACCTCCAACCCCTTGTTCATCAGGGTGGCACAGTCGATGGTGATTTTCGCGCCCATCTTCCAGTTGGGATGCTTCAACGCATCGGCTTTCGTCACATTTTGCAGCTGCTCCCGGCTCATGCCGAAGAAGGGTCCGCCGGAGCAGGTCAGAATCAGCCGCTTGACCTCTTTGGAATCACCCACACCCATGAGGCACTGGAAAATCGCGGAATGCTCGGAATCAACAGGAATGATTTCCACCCCATATTTTTCCGCCTCCGCCATCACCAACTCACCGGCGCAGACCAGGGTCTCCTTGTTGGCAAGACCAATCCGCTTCCCGGCCCGGATGGCAGCCAAGGTCGGCTTCAGGCCCACCATGCCCACGACGGCAGTGATGACACAATCCGCCTTTTCATAAGCAGCCGCCTCAATCAGGCCCGCCTCACCCCAGCTGATCCGGATGGGCAAGTCGGAAATCGCCTCTGCAAGGGCCTTGGCAGCCTCCTCTGTGGCCATCACAGCCAGCTCCGGCTGAAACTGACGGCACTGCTGGGCCATTAGCTCCACGCTGGTCCCGGCAGTCAGCGCCACCACCTTTACATCCAGACGGCTGATGATATCAAGGCTCTGTCGGCCGATGGAGCCGGTGGAACCCAGGATACTAACACATTTTACCATAATAATTCACCTATTATGCCATAGGCATGATATCCAAAAGCGCCTCCACCAGCGGAGCCACCACAATGACGGAATCGAAGCGGTCCAGAATACCGCCATGGCCGGGAAAAATCTTTCCGTAATCCTTGATGCCGGTCTGGCGCTTAATGACGGAGAAGCTCAAATCGCCAAACACGCCGCACAGAGAACCTGCCAGGCCATAAATCGCAATATAAATGAAATTGACCTTCAAATCGAAGAAATGCTGCAAAATAAAACCATAGGCCAGCATCCCCAGGGCCGCAAATACGATGCCGCCCACCAGGCCCTCCACCGTTTTCTTGGGACTGATGACAGGACAGAGCTTATGCTTGCCGATGCTGCAGCCAACCAGGTACGCACCGATATCGGACATAAAGGCAGCCACAAAGGGTGCCAGGATAAAATACCGCCCCTTCTCCATGCACAAAATACGCACCAAAGAAGAGAACATGAAGGGAATCACCAATCCCGCCACCACACACATGGCCGCTTTGGAAAAGGAAACCTTCAAACCCGAAATCATCAACTCAGAAAACAACAGGATGTAAAACGCCAGCAGGCCCAGCACAGCCAGCACATGGGAGCCGCCAAAATAGCTCCACAGGGGTACCAGAAAGGCCGCGGTCATGGTGTAGGCCAGCATCCGGCCTTCGGTGACCAGCTTTGTTCCGTGAAGCATTTCATAGGCTGCAATGGCAGAAAATACCGCCACGAATCCAGCCGTCACAATTTCCGGTGCGAACAGCACCACCACCAGCAAAACCGGCGCCAAAACCAGCGCCACAATGGTTCTTTTCAGCATAGGGCTTACGCACCTCCAAACCGGCGGTTCCGCCGATAAAATTCCGCAATGGCCTCGTCCAAATGCTCCGGCATAAAATCAGGCCAAAGCACATTCATAAACACAAATTCCGAATAGGCGCTCTGCCAGGGCAGGAAATTGCTGGTCCGCTGCTCCCCGGAGGGACGGATCACCAATTCCGGGTCCGGCACGCCTGCGGAATCGAGATAATTTTCAAATTCAAGTTCGGTCAGACTGTCGGCGCTGCGTTTTCCCGCCGCCACATCTGCCGCAAAGGCCCTGGCTGCCCGGATAATCTCATCCCGGCCACCGTAATTCAGGCAGAAATTCACCTGAACCTCATGATACTGGGAGGACCGGGCCTCGGTATCCTCGCAGAGCTTCCGAAGCTTGGGGCTCAAACGGCTTAAATCCCCAAAAAACCGGAAGCAAACGCCGTTTTTCTCCATATCCCGGAGTGCTTCCTTCAAATACCGCTCCAGAAGGAGCATAATACCACCAATCTCTTCCGTGGAGCGCTTCCAGTTTTCCGTAGAAAAAGCATAGACAGTCAAATATTTCACGCCGATTTCCCGGCAGTAGTTCGCGATTCGCCGGAACGTCTCGCCGCCGGCCTTGTGTCCGGCAGTCCGGGGCAGCCCCCGGTTCTTCGCCCAACGTCCGTTGCCGTCCATGATAATGGCAATATGCTGGGGAACCGGCATCTTTTCATCCTCAGACAGTGCCATAAAAGCACCTCTCTTCTTAATTATTAAAAATCGTTGCTCGGCTCCCTCTCTGAGGGAGCCGGCGCAGCGAAAATATACGCAATTAAATCGCCATGAGTTCCTTTTCCTTGATGGCCAGGGCCTCATCCACCTTCTTGATATACTTATCCAGCATATCCTGCAGGTCCTTCTCGGCCTTCTTCTGGTCATCCTCGGTGATTTCGGAGTTCTTCTTCAGCTTCTTGACATAGTCCATGCCATCCCGGCGGATATTCCGCATGGCGACCTTGGCTTCCTCGGCGTACTTCTTGACCTGCTTGGTCAGCTCCTTACGGCGCTCCTCCGTCAGCTGGGGGAACACCAAGCGGATCACACGGCCGTCGTTCTGGGGATTGATACCCAGCTCAGAGCTCTGGATGGCCTTCTGGATGTCCTTCAGCAGCTTGGTATCCCAGGGGGAAATCACCAGGGTCCGGGCATCGGGAGAGGAAATGGTAGCAACGCCGTTCAGAGGCGTCTCACTGCCATAGTATTCCACTGAAATGCGGTCAAGAACCTTCGCATTGGCCCGACCGGCCCGGACAGCGCCGAATTCCTCAGCCAGATGCTCCAGGGACTTGTCCATTCTTCTGCCGTATTCCTTAAAATCAACGTTCATGGGTAAAATCCTCCTTAATTCTTAACGGTGGTGCCGATGGCCTCGCCACGAACCACGCGTACAATACTGTTTTCCTCATCCAGGCCGAAGCAGACCATGGTCATGTTGTTGTCCATGGCCAGCGCCATGGCGGTGATGTCGGTAGCCTTCAGATTATCCTCCAGCACCTTGGCGTATGTAAGCTCGCTGTAGCGCACCGCGTTGGGGTCCTTCTTGGGATCGGCGGAGTAGATGGCATCCACATTTTTTGCCATCAGGATGGCATCCGCCTCGATCTCCACACCCCGCAGCACCGCGCCGGTATCGGTGGAGAAATAGGGATTGCCGGTGCCCGCCGCGAACAGTACCACCTTACCCTCATTCAGATACCGCTCAGCAGTATCTCTGGTAAAATATTCGGCGAATTTGTTCATCTCAACAGCGGTCAGCACCCGGGCATCCAGCCCATGCTGGCCCAGCACATCCGCCACGGCAATGGCATTCATGACGGTAGCCAGCATCCCCATGGCATCGCCGTGGGACCGCTGGAGCTTTCCGGCGCCGTTCTTCACGCCCCGCCAGAAATTGCCGCCGCCGATCACCAGACCAACCTGCACGCCCATATCCACACATTCCTTAATGGAACCGCAGACGCTGTGCAGGATATTAAAATCCAGCCCGGTGCCTTCCTTACCGGCCAGGGCCTCACCGCTGACCTTCAGCAAGATACGTTTATATTTCACTTCACTCATTGTGATCCTCTCCTTCTTTCGTATCCTCCCTATTTTAATATAAGTCGAGCCAATTGACAACCACAAATTATGAAAAATCTGAAAATGTTTTTACAATGTTTACAATCCCCCGACACCCTTTTTGAAAATCTATCGATTTTGGTTGCAAATCTGAAAGGAATCGGTTATAATAGAAAATTATTTCAAACAAGGAAGGATCATAAAGATGGCTGAGATCACCGAAAGCAAAAATTTCATCCACGCTTTTATTGAAGAAGATATCGCCGAGGGCGGCCGCTATGCTGGTCAGACCGTCCATACCCGGTTCCCGCCGGAGCCCAACGGCTACCTGCACATCGGCCACTGCAAGGCCCTGATTATCGATTTCGGCACTGCCGAGAAGTTCGGCGGCCTGTGCAACCTGCGGATGGACGACACCAACCCCACCAAGGAAGATGTGGAGTTTGTGGAGGCCATCAAAGAGGATATCCACTGGCTGGGCTTCGACTGGGGCGACCGGTTCTATTATGGCTCCGACTATTTCGAGAAGGACTACGAGTTCGCCGTGGAACTGATCAAGAAAGGCCTGGCCTACGTCTGCGAGCTGACTCCGGAGCAGGCCAAGGAATACCGTGGCGATTTGACCACCCCTGCCACCTCCCCCTGGCGTGACCGCCCCATCGAAGAGAGCCTGGACCTGTTCGCCCGGATGCGTGCCGGCGAATTTGAGGACAATAAATACACCCTCCGGGCCAAGATTGACCTGGCCTCCGGCAACTTCAATATGCGCGACCCGGTCATCTACCGGATTCGCCATATGCACCACCACCGCCAGGGCGATCAGTGGTGCATCTACCCCATGTACGACTTCGCCCACCCCATCCAGGACGCCCTGGAGGGCATCACCCACAGCCTTTGCTCCCTGGAATTTGAGAACCACCGCCCCCTGTACAACTGGGTGGTTGAAAACGTTTCCGTCCCCCACCATCCCCGGCAGATTGAGTTCGCCCGGCTGGGCATCGACCACACCGTGCTGAGCAAGCGCAAACTCAGAGCCCTGGTGGAAAACGGCTACGTTTCCGGTTGGGATGATCCCCGGATGCCCACTCTCTGCGGCCTGCGCCGCCGGGGCTATACCCCCGCCTCCATCCGCAATTTCTGCGACCGGGTAGGCGTGGCCAAGAGCCCCAACACCATCGAATACGCCTTCCTGGAGCACTGCCTCCGGGAGGATCTGAATGAAACCGCCCAGCGGGTCATGGCCGTCCTGAAGCCCGTAAAGCTGACCATCACCAACTATCCCGAGGGTCAGTCCGAGACCATGGTTGTGGAAAACAACCCCAACCGCCCCGAGGACGGCACCCGGGAAGTCACCTTCTCCCGGAACCTGTGGATTGAGGCGGACGATTTCCTGGCCCAGCCCATTCCCAAGTACAAGCGCCTGTACCCCGACGGCCCCGAGTGCCGCCTGAAGGGTGCCTACCTGATTAAATGCACCGGCTGCGTTACCGACGAAAACGGCAACGTGGTGGAGGTTCTTGCCACCTACGACCCCGCGTCCCGTGGCGGCGATCCTGCCGACGGCCGGAAGGTCAAGGGTGCCACCATCCACTGGGTGGATGCCGAAACCTCCGTCGATGCGGAAGTACGTCAATACAGCAACCTCTTCGACGATCCCGACCCCGATGCCGCCGGAAAGGATTTCCTCAGCTGCCTGAACCCCAACTCTCTGGAGGTACTCACCGGCTGCAAGCTGGAAAAGAGCCTGGCTTCCGCCAAGGCCCCCGCCTCCTATCAGTTCATGCGCCTGGGCTACTTCTGCCCCGACTCCAAGGATTCCACCCCCGACCATCTGGTCTTCAACCGCTCCGTCAGCCTGAAGGACAGCTTCAAGCCCGGAAAATAATATGAAAGGATACCGCTCCATGACTGAAACAGCCGAAATCATCGATGAACAATATAAAGACTGCTCTCCCCTGGCCACCGTGGAGCGGATTAAATCCATTCTTGCGGAAAACCATATTGAATCCCAGGTCAAATGGATACCCAGCGGCGTTCCCTATTGCTACACCACCCGGGTCAGCGTCCCCGGCACCACCTTCCAGACCAACGGCAAGGGTCTGACGGAGGAGCTGGCCCTGGCCAGCGGCTACGGCGAACTGATTGAGCGGCTCCAAATCGGCTTTATTTACGGCCCCACATCCCTGAAAGACGGGGACTTTGCCATCGATGACCCCAAATCAGAGCTGATTCCCGTCCGGGACCTTCTCAGCGAGGACCGTCTGTGGTACCAAAGAATGGCCCAGGTGCTGTTGGATTCCACCGGTGAAACCATCACCCCGGAGCAAATGCTGAACCAGTGCGCCACAAAGGATGGGCTGGTGGCGGTTACCCCCTATTTCGACCTGATTTCATCCCGCACAGTCCGGTTCCCCACTGTGCTGCGTAAACGGGTCTACGGCAGCAACGGCTGCGCCGCCGGTAACACACCGGAAGAGGCACTGGTGCAGGCCATCAGCGAGGTAGTAGAGCGCAACCACCAGATCCGAATTGTAAAAGAGGGCCTGGCGCTGCCGGATATTCCTGAAGAAGTACTGAAAAATCATAAAATTTCTTACAAAATAATCGATTTCGTGAGAAATAACGGCTACAAAGTTTGCATCAAGGATGCGTCCCTGAACACCGGATTCCCCGTGGTCTGCGCCTGCATCATCGACCAAAAAACCGGCCGCTACCACACCCATTTCGGTGCCCATCCTGTCTTTGAGATTGCGCTGGAGCGGGCGCTGACCGAAAGTTTTCAGGGCCGAAACATTGAGCGAATCGCAAAAAATGAGGATTTTTCAAAGAAAAGTAACGAAAAATTCTCCCTCTCCGCCTTCTACGCCGAGCTTCGCCGCAGCTCCGGCAACAAGCTCCCCGGCTTCTTCGTGGACGAAAGTCTGTTTCACTTTGATTCCAGTGCCGGCACCACCGGCGACAATCGTCAGATTTTGCGGTTCTGCATGGATTACTTCTCCAAGCGGGACTTGCCGCTTCTTGTGCGGGATTGCTCCTGCCTCGGATTCCCCACCTATCAGGTGCTGGTTCCCGGCTATAGCGAAGTCTATGTCAACCGCATCTCGACCAAATCCGATGACCAGCGCTACGCCCCCTACGCCATCACTACCCTTCGTAATCCTGCCAAGGCATCGATTCCGGATATGATGGGTCTACTGATGCATCTGGATCGAATTCGGACGCTGGAATCCAGCAACAGCGAGATTCACAGCTTTTCCATGCTGACGAAGCAACCCTCCCACAGCTCCCCTCAGCGGCAAAATCAGCTAAAATCCGCCGCCCTCGGTTATGTGTACTACGCGCTTGGCCGCTACCCGGAGGTCATCCGGTGCATCGGTGGCATCATGCCAATGGCCCAGGGGCAGGATTTGGAGTATCTGATTTGTCTGAAACGGTATCTGACCATGCTGACCGAGGGTTACACCGCCGATTACGCCCACCGGGTGATTGCCTACTTCCACAGCGAACCCGTTGTCTCAAAGCTGCAAAGCATTCTGCAATCCAAGAAGAATCCGCTGGACGAATTCATTCTCAAATGCGATATGCAGTGTACGGAAGCCTGCCCGCTGTATGGCGAATGCTGCCTGAAACGGGTAGATGCACTGGCTGCCAGACTGGACGAAAAATCCCGGCAACTATCCTTCGACAAAATGCGTGACTACCTTCGCTCCATAACCTAATTCAAACGGCGGCTCTATCGAGCCGCCGTCTTGTTATTCAGTTAACATCAATTTTGTGTTCCCCATTGATCAGAACATAATCAATATCCGCCACAACCACCGGTACATCGAACGTACTGCGATTTACAACGCCAACAATGCTGTCCGGATGGGGCCATTCGTGCGCCGCGGCATTGTAGTAGGGCTCCATCGCATCCACAACCGTGCCGTCCTTCATAACCAGTTGAATCGGGCCACCCTTCGGGAAGATATATTTATTATTGGGCTCCGTATGCGTATGTTCCACCGTAATACGCAGGGGCGTAATGATAATCTTGCTAACCGTGGTGGTATAATCATACTCCTCATTATAGAAGGAATAATCCTGCGCATCCACCACCAGCTTCATATCCGTTCGGTTCTCGTCATTGATTGTGATATCAAAGGAGAAACCGCCGCTGAGCAGTTGTGTGCCGGTATCATTTCCCCATTGTTCAATATACAAGCCGCCAATGTTAACTCTGAATTGGTCGGATCGGTTCCAGCCTTTATAATTGATTTGCAGAACGAACTCCTTGACATTGTCGGTTGGATCATCATCCGGCAATGCTTCCGTAGAGGAATCGGAAACGACCATCTTCCATTGTCTTTGTATAGCATCATACCGCTCAACCAGCATGTCAGGAAACCCATTCAGCTCAAATTTCGATCCGTTTTCGTTATAGTAGTACATCTTCCGAGGTTCAAAGGTATAATAATAGGCATCCTCCTCGGAAACATCCGGCAAAACAACACCCTCAGGCGCTTCCACCCGCAAATGAAGATAATACACCATATCATCTGCCATGGATTGAATGGGTGTTATGGTGGTGCCGTTCGCAGTTATGGAATCGTGGAACTCTCTGCCGATGCTTTCGACCACCTCGACTTGCTTTTCTGTCATTTCCTTGCCGAATAGTTTGTGGACCACTTTTCCGTCGTTGAGAACCATATCCGCTGCGTAAACCGTCAGCATCAGCGACATCATCACCGCAGCCACCGCCGCCACACGAGCCACCCAACGCAAGTGCATCGTCCGTTTTTCATTAAGGCTGCGCATGGTCTTATTTTTGATGCTTCGTCCGGACAGCGGTGTCTTCATTTCCACTTCCAAAGGATCCACCTGAAAATCGTCCAATAAATCAGAAATACTGCGTTTCATACAATATCCCTCCCTGTTAAGTATTCTTTCAGCTTCAATCTGCCCCGGTGAAGTTTTGTTTTTACCGTGGCTTCTTTGATGTCCATAATGTTGGAAATTTCAGATATCTGCTGCCCGTAATAATAGTGCCGAAGGAATATCTCCCGATCCGTTGGGTCCAGGCTATCCACAGCCTGGCGGACCAATTGCCGTTCCTCCAGCCGGTTCATCTCCCGGTCCGGCAGCTCCAGGATGTCCTCCTCCAGCGGAAGGGTCTGATTGATTTCCCGGAGCTTATTCTTCGCCTTGTTTCGGGCCACCGCGCCAAGCCATGCCTTCACCTTGCCGTTTTCCAGGTCCTCCGCCTGGTTCCAGGCAGCCAGAAACACATCGGAAACCACTTCCTCCGCATCCTGCGGCGTCATGGCAATGCGTAAAATACCCCAAACCACCGCCGATACATAGGCCATATACCGGTCCATCAACCCCCGCAGACCATCCGGATCCTTGTTGCGAAGCCGATTCAGCATTTTTTCTTCTCTCATGATATCCAAAACTCCTTTTGAAAGCCGCTTTCATCTATCATATACCCAAAAAAGTATTCATGGTTTCAAAATGTCAAAAAAACGTCAAAACCATTTTATGGATTGACTTCTTTGTAGCTATGTGGTAAAATTATAAAGAAAATTCGGGTTTATTCTTTTCGGGCACCACTCCCGAAGGTTCAAATCCGAATCTTCAATTCTATAAAAGGAGCGTATTTATGAAAAGTTGTTCTTCCTGCGGCAGCAACATTCCCGATGATGCTGTTTTCTGTGACAACTGCGGCGCCTCTCAGCGTGCTTCCGTTGCCACTGCCAGCAAGTTCTGCCCCAATTGTGGCAAGCAGCTCCCCGGTAACGCCGGCTTCTGCGACGGCTGCGGTACCAACATCGACACCTTCGGTGCCACATCCAGCAAGGGTTTTGACCCGAAGACGCTGATTTCCAATCACCTGTGGTCCCTGATTTCCGTGGCCACCCTGCTCATCAGCGGCATCCTGATGCTGCTGGAGATTTTCTCGGTTAGTGTCAAGAGTGGCGACTATTCCCTGAAGACTACCTTTACTCTGTTTGGCCTGCTGTCCTCTCAGGAAAAGGATTTTGAGTTCCTGGAGCCTTTCTCCTTTGTTTTTGCTGGATTGCTCATTGGCTTTGCTGTGCTGATTGCTCTGGTCCTGTTCACCGGCAAGAGACCCGCCAAGATTCTGTTCACTGGCAGTAACGCTGTGCGTGCCCTTTCAATCCTTTCCATTGCGATTGTTTGGATTCTGACCATGCTCAATACTGCTGATGCCCGTGAAGCTGCAGCCCGCTCTGATATCAAGATGTCCATCAGCCTGTCCCTGGTTGGCTGGCTGAATATGATTTCCCTGGTTGGCGGTGTGGTCGCCAACGGCAAGGCTCAGAAAAAGAACTGATACCCCCACATACATAACGCCGTACCGCTTTTGCGGTACGGCGTTTCCTTATTTCTTATCCTTTATCTGAGCCCGCAGGTGCATACTCAGAACCGCCAAAGAGGTAGCCATATTCTCATGCTGAACGAGAATATTGGAGGGCACCTCCAAATGGGTGGGTGCAAAGGTCCAAATAGCCTTGATGCCGCAGGCAATCAGCTGGTCACAGACACTCTGGGCGTGCTCCCCGGGCACCGTAATAATGCCCATTAGCACCTTGTGACTACGGCAAAAGTTCTCCAGCTGGTCGATGTGATAAATGGGCTTGCCATCATCGGTTTTGTCCGATGTGGGATTGATGTCAAAGGCCGCCAGAATATTCAGGCCGTAGGCCTCAAAGCCGATATAGCCCAGCAGCGCCTGCCCCAGCTTACCGGCACCAATCAGCACCGCATCGGTGGTATTGTCATAACCTAAAAACTGCTCGATATCATCAATCAGCACATCCCGGGGATAGCCGATTTTGGGCCGGCCCTCGTCGCAGACCATGGCCAAATCCTTGCGAACCTGTACCTCTCCCATGCCCAGGGCGTTGGCCAGAGCCGTAGCAGAAATATAGGGCGAAGTACCCTCGGGGATATTTTTCAGGTAAGCCAGATACCCCGGCAACCGCTTCAGCACGGATTTGGAAATCTCCTTGCGTTCCACACCATCACTCCCAATCGATACAATTTTTTATCGATATACTATATCGATTATAGCACACCCCTTCCCAAAGTCAAGCGCAACTTGTCTGCCGGATCATCTCTTTTCGAAGTCTTAGCATAATCCGCTTTTCAAGCCGGGATATGTAGGATTGGGAGATCCCCATTTTCTGCGCCACCTCCTTTTGGGTCAGCTCCTTGCGCCCCTCCAGCCCGAACCGCATCACCACGATTTCCCGCTCCCGGTCCGGCAGTTGACTCAGGGCCTGCCGCAGAACACACAGATCCACATCATCCTCCAGGGGCCGCAAAATCATATCCTCGTCGGTGCCCAGAATATCCGACAGCAAAAGCTCGTTTCCATCGTAGTCCATATTGATGGGCTCATCCAAAGAAACTTCATTTTTTTGATTGGAAATCTTGCGAATATGCATCAAAATCTCGTTTTCAATGCACCGGGAGGCATAAGTCGCCAGCTTAATATTCTTATCCCGGCGATAGGTTCCGATGGCCTTGATGAGCCCAATGGTGCCAATGGAAATCAGATCCTCCAAATTCACCCCGGTGTTTTCAAACCGACGGGAAATGTACACCACCAGCCGCAGATTGTGTTCGATCAGCAGCTGTTTAGCGTCCTCGCTCCCCTGCTCCAGTGCTTCCAGTGCCTCCTGCTCTTCCTGCCCCTTCAAGGGAGCGGGCAGCACGTCGCTGCCCCCGATGTAGAAGATTTCCTGCCTGGGCAGTAACCCCAGCCACTTCAGTACCTCCATGAGAAATCCTTTCATTCTACCCCTCCTGTCAATGCTTCATATGGCAGCTCATTGGGGGAAACCGCCACCAGACAGCTCCCCTTCCACCGCCCAATTACGACATTTTCAAACCGCTTCGCCGGCAGCAGTCCCCCGCTGTTTCCAACCGCGTGAAACGGAATCAGCCGCAGCCCTTTCCCCTTTTCCACGGCACGAACCGGATCCGCCAGTTCTTTTTGTGGAAGGCCAAAAAGCCGCTGTCCAAATTGTGCTGAAACCACCAGGATTTGCTGCCCGGTAATGGAATCCGTCAACGTATTCCCGGTATCCCGCAGGGCCGTCAAACGCAGACCGTCCACCTCCACCGGCACATATTCCGCTCCGACCCGCCCCCGAAAGCCCAGCAGGCACATTCCACAAACCGCCCCGGCGGACAAAATCAATGACCAGAAATCCCCCTCCAGCCCCAGGGCCACACCTCCAAGGGCCATGCTCAAAAACACAAACAAAATACACCGCCGCACCGCCTCCCGCCGAAATCCAAAAGCGATGCCCCCAATGGCCCCCAGGCTCACCAAACGCCAAAGGATATTGCCGAGAAACCCCAGCCCCGGCACCATGCAGGCCCCACCGTAAAGACCCCCCAAAACCGCTCCAACAGCGCACTTTTTAACGCCGTTTGGATGGCCGGACAGTCGATTTGTGGCGATTAACATCAAAAAGTCCACTAAAAAGTTCAATAGTATCAGCACATCCAAATACAGCGGCACAACCACACCTCCTGTCCACCAGTTTACCGCCTCCGGCCAAAAAAGTTCGTCGCAAACCCGCAATGATGCAACCGCAATTCACGCCCTCAAAACAAAAATTACGGCATCCGAACCATCGGATGCCGTCAAACTATCAAAAAAGAGTGTCATTCCGAGCCAGTGCGCACACTACTGTAAAAAAGTTGTGTCATTCCGAGCCAGTGCGCACACTGGCGTGGGAATCTCCAAAGGTATCCGCTATCTCACGGAAATGTCCACTACTCCTATTGCGAAGAACTTTTCTGTACGCCCCGGATATTTTTCTCCGCCTTGAACCGGGCTGTCATCACCTCATGGCCGCAGCCCAGACACCGCAGCCGGAAATCCACCCCGGTCCGCAGCACCAGCCATCGCTTTTCCCCACAGGGATGGGGCTTTTTCATCGTCAAAATATCGCCAACCTGGATGTCCATCCGGTTCACTCTCCCTTAATCTTATCCCAATACTGCTTCGCCGCCTGCTCCAGCTTATTGGGGCCATACTCATAATATTTGGTGCCCACCAAACCATCCGGCAGATACTGCTGCTCCACCCAATGATTTGGGAAATCGTGGGGATATAAATACCCCTGCTCCCGCTCCATGGTATGGGAATCGGCGTGCATATTCTGTAAATGCCGGGGAAAATCCCCACCTTTTCCTTTGCGAATATCCGCCAGGGCCGAATCCAGGGCGATATGCCCGGAATTGGATTTGGGTGACGTGGCC
The DNA here is from genome assembly GCA_017457285.1 of Oscillospiraceae bacterium. Lineage (GTDB taxonomy): Bacteria > Bacillota > Clostridia > Oscillospirales > Oscillospiraceae > Faecousia. The sequence continues at coordinate 99,442 of JAFTHT010000049.1, forward strand.
ATCAGCACCGCAGCATCTCCCAGAGGAATCCGGGCCTCCGGCATTCCCAGCTTCAGCGCCATGTCCACGCAGGCATTGACAATGGGAATAATTTGCGGAAACGCCAGTCCCACATCCTCCGCCGCAATCACCATCAACCGGCGGCAGGCAGACTGCATCTGCCCCACCTCCAGGAGTCTGGCCAGATAATGGCAGGCCGCATCCGGGTCGGAGCCCCGGATGGACTTCTGCAAAGCGGAAAGCAGATCATAATGGTTGTCCCCATCCCGATCCGCCCGCATGGCGCTTTTCTGGGTGACCACCTTGGTGTCCGCCAGCGTCAGCGGCAGCAAATTCCCTTCGGGAACCCCGGCGGAGAACAGCACCTCCACCGCGTTGAGTGCCTTGCGAAGATCGCCGCCGCAGCTGGAGGCAATATACTCCAAAGCACCCTCCTCCGGCACCGCCTTCAGCGCCGTCCGCTCTTCCATATAGGAAACCGCCCGTTTCACTGCCTGCAAGGCAGCGGAAGCAGAGATTTGCTTAAATTCAAAGATGGTAGAACGGCTCAAAATGGCGTTAAAAACGTAAAAATACGGATTTTCTGTGGTGGAAGCAATCAGGGTGATTTTCCCGTTTTCAATGTATTCCAGCAAGGACTGCTGCTGCTTTTTGTTGAAGGATTGAATCTCATCCAGATACAGCAGCACCCCATTGGGCGCCATAAAGGTGTCCAATTCCGCAACGATCTGCTTGATGTCCGCAGTGGAAGCGGTGGTTGCATTGAGCTTGTAGAGGGTCCGGTCGGTCATTTTGGCAATGATGTTGGCAACGGTGGTCTTTCCGGTTCCGCTTGGGCCATAAAAGACCATATTCGGCACCTTCCCGGAATCAATCAGCCGACGCAGCACCGCGCCTTTCCCCAAAATATGCTCCTGTCCGTAAACCTCATCCAAATTCTGCGGCCGCAGCAAATCCGCCAAAGGCTGATACATACAAAAACCTCCCTTCAATCATTGCCAGCTCCCGGGGATGTCATCCTGAGCGGAGCGAAGCGCAGTCGAAGGATCTGCGCACCACCGATACAATAAATGCAAATCAGTGCGTAGATCCTTCGACTCGCTGACGGTCGCTCAGGATGACAACGGGATATTTTGTTTCATCATACCACCGCATTTCCTTTCCGTCAAGCCATCAAAAATATAAAAAACACTTGCATTTCTATTTTATATGTGGTATTATTCGAACGATATGTAAAAAGCGCAGAACGGGCTGTCCAATATCACAAGCATCACAATAGCGAGAGCGGGAGGGTGAAAGCCGCTTGGGTGCGATAGCGGGCTTTCTCCCGGGAGCTGCCATCTGAAATTCAGTAGGAATGGCCGGTTGACCCCGTTACAGGTCACGAGCGTGTTTGCGCTTTTAAGCTGCGCCGTATGGCGAATCGTGGGTGGTACCGCGGAAGGAATGCCTTTCGTCCCTAATGTGTGGGATGAAGGGTTTATTTTTTGCAAATTACTCTTAGGAGGAAAGATATATGAAAGAACAATTAGAGCTGATCCGCCAAAATGCGCTGGCTGCTCTGGAGGCTGCGGAGAATACCGCCGCCCTGGACGAGCAGCGTGTTAAGTGGCTGGGCAAGAAGGGCGAGCTGACTGCCGTCCTGAAAATGATGGGCAAGCTGTCCGCCGAGGAGCGGCCCATCATGGGCCAGATGGCCAACGCCGTCCGTGCTGAGATTGAAGCCAAGCTGGAGGAGCGGAAGGCCGCCCTCAGCGCCGCCGCATTGGAAGCGAAGCTGGCCGAAGAGGCCATCGATGTGACCATCCCCGGCGAGCCTGTCGAGCTGGGCCACCAGCACCCCATGAACCAGGTGCTGCAGCAGGTGAAGGATATCTTCGTCGGCCTGGGCTATACCGTGGTGGACGGCCCCGAAGTGGAGCTGGCCAGCTACAACTTCACCCGGCTGAACATCGAGGAGGGCCACCCCTCCCGGGACCGCAGCGACACCTTCTATTTCAATGATGACGACAGCATCCTGCTTCGCACCCAGACCAGCTCCATGCAGATTCGCTTCATGGAGAACAACAAGCCCCCTCTGTGTATGCTGGCCCCCGGCCGTGTGTTCCGGAAGGACGAGGCCGACGCCACCCACTCCCCCATGTTCCACCAGATCGAGGGTCTGGTTGTGGACGAGCACATCACCATGGGCGACCTGAAGGGTGCCCTGATTACCATTATGCGGGCCATCTACGGCGAGGATGCCCAGATGCGCTTCCGCCCCCACCATTTCCCCTTCACCGAGCCCAGCTGCGAGATGGATATGCAGTGCCACAAGTGCCACGGCACCGGCGAGGTGGACGGCCAGGTATGCCCCACCTGCCATGGCGAGGGCTGGATTGAGCTGCTGGGTGCCGGTATGGTGCACCCGGAGGTGCTGCGCAACTGCGGCATCGATCCTGAAAAATACTCCGGCTTCGCCTTCGGCATGGGCCTGGAGCGGATGGCCATGGGCCGCCTGAAGATCAACGACCTACGTCTGATCTTCGACAACAATATCAAGTTCCTGGAACAGTTCTAAAAGGAGGGAAAGAATCATGAAACTGAACAGAAAATGGCTGCATGAGGAGTTCGTGGACCTTTCCCACATCTCCGATAAGGAATTTGTCGAAACCATGACCGTTGCCGGTCAGAAGGTGGAAACCTACGAGCGGATGGACGCTGAAATTAAGAACGTCGTGGTGGGCAAGGTAGTTTCCATCGTCCGCCATGAAAATTCCGACCATATGTGGGTCTGCCAGGTGGATGTGGGCCAGGAAGAGCCCGTCCAGATCGTCACCGGCGCCCAGAATGTCCACGAGGGCGACCTGGTGCCTGCCGCTCTGCACAATTCTTATCTGCCCGGCGGTATCCACATCACCAAGGGCAAGCTCCGTGGCGAAAAGTCCAATGGTATGCTCTGCTCCTTCGCGGAGCTGGGCCTGACCCAGAACGACCTGCCCGATGCCTACGCCGACGGCATTTGGATTCTCAACGATGAGGATTGCAAGCCCGGCGACGATATCAACCTGGTCATCGGCAACGATGATACCATCGTGGATTTCGAAATCACCAACAACCGCCCTGACTGCTACTCCATCATCGGCCTGGCCCGGGAGGCCGCTGCTGCCTTCGATAAGCCCATGCGCCACCACGAGCCTGTGGTCAAGGGCAGCGATGCCGGCTCTATGTATGAGATGCTGGACGTGGAAGTCCCCGCCGAGACCCTGTGCAACCGCTATTCTTCCCGGATGGTGAAGAATGTCAAGATCGCCCCCTCCCCCAAGTGGCTGCGCCAGCGGCTCCGGGCCAACGGCGTCCGCCCCATCAACAACATCGTTGACATCACCAACTACGTCATGCTGGAGTACGGCCAGCCCATGCACGCCTTCGACTACCGGTATGTTGCCTCCGGCAAAATCATCGTCCGGGAAGCCGAAGCCGGCGAAACCCTGACCACCCTGGACGGCAATGTGCGGGAGCTGAAGCCCGGTATGCTGGTCATTGCCGATGAAAATAAGCCCATCGGCCTTGCCGGTATCATGGGCGGCGAAAACTCCGAAATTCTGGACGATACCACCACCGTGGTCTTCGAATCCGCCAATTTCAACGGCACCTCCATCCGCCAGACCGCTCTGGCTCTGGGTATGCGTACCGAATCCTCCGGCAAGTTCGAAAAGAACCTGGACCCCATGATGACCGTTCCTGCCGTCCAGCGGGCCTGCGAGCTGGTGGAGCTGCTGGAGTGCGGCGATGTAATGGATGGCATCATTGACATCATCAACTATGTTCCCGCTCCCAAGACCCTGGAGCTGGAGCCCGAGAAGATTAACCGCCTGCTGGGCACCGCGATCAGCGAAGCGGATATGGTGTCCTACCTGAAGCGGCTGGAAATCAACGTGGAAGGCCGCACCATCCACGTTCCTTCCTTCCGCCCCGACCTGAACCTGATGGCGGATATCGCCGAGGAAGTGGGCCGTCTTTACGGTTACAACGAGATCCCCACCACCGCCTTCAAAAATGCCACCCAGGGCGGCTACAGCGCCGAAATGCTGCTGGAGAACAAGGCAGGCCAGCTGTGCCGCAGCCTGGGCTACAGCGAAATCATCACCTATTCCTTCGTGTCCCCCACCATCTTCGACCAGATTCGGATTCCTGCGGACTCCAGCCTGCGTAATGCCATGAAGATTCAGAACCCCCTGGGCGAGGACACCTCTATCATGCGTACCATCGCCCTGCCCTCCATGCTGGACATTCTGAGCCGGAACAACGCCTACCACAACAAGAACGTCAAGCTCTACGAGCTGGCAAAAATCTACCTGCCCGTGGAGGGCCAGCCCCTGCCCCAGGAGCCCAAGATGCTGATGCTGGGCACCTATGGCGACGGTGCCAGCTTCTTCAGCCTGAAGGGCCAGCTGGAGGCCATTCTCACCGGTCTGCGGATTAAGAAGGCCAGCTACACCGCCGTGAAGGATAACCCCTCCTACCACCCCGGCCGCTGCGCCAAGGTCACCATCGATGGTGTGGATGTGGGCTACATCGGCCAGGTGCATCCCCTGGTGGCCAAGAACTATGGCATGGACGTGGATGTCTACTGCGCTGAAATCAGCTTCACCAAGCTCTTTGATTTGCAGCTGCCCGACGTGACCTACACCCCCCTGCCCAAGTATCCCGCCGTCACCCGTGACCTGTCCCTGATTTGCGACGAAGCCATCACCGTTGCTCAGATTGAGGATGTCATCACCGCCTCCGCCGGTAAACTGCTGCGGGGCGTGAAGCTCTTCGATATCTACCGTGGCACCGGTGTTCCCGCAGGCAAAAAGAGCATGGCCTTCTCCCTGGAGCTCCGGGCCGACGACCGGACCCTGACCGATGCAGACTCCGAAGGGGTCGTTTCCAAGGTCCTGTCGGCTCTTGCCGAAAAGCTGGGTGCGATTCTGCGGTAATTGTCCAAAATTTTTCACAAACAGGTCTTTACAGCCGGATGATTTTGGAGTATAATATGTATATTCTATAAATTGGAGGTTGATAATCATGATGGACGGCACCATAAAGTTCACCATTCCCGGTGATGATACCCAGAATATGCGCTATACTCTGCGCTGCGTGTTTGACGCGCTGAACGAGAAGGGCTATAACCCCATCAATCAGATTGTCGGCTACCTCCTGTCCGAGGACCCCACCTACATCACCAACTACAATAACGCCCGCAGCATGATTACCAAACTGGACCGGGACGAAGTGATGCAGGAGCTGGTTCGCTGCTACCTGTTTGGCAGAAAATAACCAAAGCCAAGAGGCTTTTGCCACGGCAAAAGCCTCTTGTTTTATCTAATTTCATACTCCCCCTCCGTCTTACGCTTTTTCAGGTAAATGTTTCCCATTTCGCCAAGTCTTCCCTATTTCGGTTGACAAAATGGTTACGATTTGTTACCATTTCCCCACACTCTTGGAAAGGAGGTAATCAAATGGCAGAAGAAAAGGTACTCATGTACAAGGGCCACCCCCTGATGCGTAAGGACAACCTGGTCTACTACGGCTCCATGGCCGACAGCCACATCGTCATGCTCCAAATCCTGGAGACCAAGAAGATGGGCGATACCGATATCGCCACCAAGGTTTCCGTCCAGCTGCAGCTGACCGACCCCAGTGCCAGAAGCCGTGACCGCATCGTCAAGAAAAGCGAGAAAGCCGGTTTCTACACCGCCCTGGATGTGGGCAGTGTCTGGCTGAGCCGTGCACTGGCCGGCAAGTAAGTTCGTTTCACAGTAAGACGGAGGGCAACGTATGAAAATCACACGCATCTTAACTGCGTTGCTGGTCATTTGCATATTTGCCAGCAGCACAACCGTCAGTGCCTTCGCCAAAAGCGATTCGCTGACCACCCACATCGGCACGGTAGAAGCCACCACCCTGCGGCTTCGCTCCGGGCCATCCACGTCCAATTCCATCCTGAAAACCGCCTACAATGGGGACTATGTGGTCATCACCGGCAAAACCGGCTCCTGGTACAAGGTGGAATTCAATCTGACAAGTGGCTATATGCACGCCGATTACCTGACTACCCACACAAGAAAAAACGTGGAGCTGGGCTACGGCCGTGTCAACGCCAACAAGGTCAATGTCCGCTCCGGCCCCGGAACATCCTACAGCTCCCTGGCCCGGGCCAATTCCGGTGAAAAGGCCTTTATCATCGGCTTTAATAACCAATGGTACAAAGTCATCTATAACGACGATATTGGCTATATTCGCAGCGATTATCTGGAGTTGACCGAAATTCCCTACGAGAATAAGGCTTCCACCAAGTCGCCCAAATTCTTCGTTGACGGAAAATCCACCGGCGTTACCCCCAGCGCCGCCGCTCTGAAGGGCAGTTCCCAGCGGCAGACCATCGTCGCCAACGCCAAAAAGCTCATCGGCGTCCCCTATGTCTGGGGCGGCACCACGACCAAAGGCTTCGATTGCTCCGGCTTCGTCCAGTATGTGATGAAGCAAAGCGGCATCACCCTGCCCCGCACCACCGCCCAGCAGGTCAAGGTGGGTACCTATGTGTCCAAATCCAACCTGCAGCCCGGAGATCTGGTATTCCTGCAGAATACATACCGGACCGGTGTATCCCACGTTGGCATCTACATCGGCAACGGTAATGTAATCCACGCCTCCAGCTCCAAAGGCGTCACCACCAGCAGCCTCTCCGGCAGCTACTTCGCCAAACACTACCACAGTGCCCGGCGGGTGGTGTGAATGAATTGAAAACTTTTGCCGATACCGCCCGGTATCGGCTCTTTTTTTGCGAAATTGGGTTGATATCTGGAAAACGAACGTGTATAATAGAGGAAATATCAAATTAGAAAGGATGATTGTAATGGCAGGAGCCTTCCTCCCCAAAGAACAAAATCGCGCCCGGAAGCGTCGCCGCAGATGGCATTACTACATCCCCACTGCCATCATGCTTCTGTTGGCCTTGGCCTGTGTCGGTACCATTTCCTGGGCCGTGATTTCGGTACTGGATTCTCCGGAACCCCAATACACCGTTCACACCAAGCCCACTGAAACGGATCCGCCCACCGTGCCACCCACCACCGAGCCTGTCACCGCCGAATCCCCCGAAGTGCTGGAGCTGATTGCTCAGGCTGACTTTGTTGCCGCCGGTTATGACTACGACGAGGCCATCAGCATGATTCGGGAATCCGGATTCATGGACGATGTTCCCTCTTTGGCCCAGCGAGTCGGCGACTATACCACCGCAAAATCCAAGCTGCAGCGTTACGCCAGCCCCGAAACCATCACCCACATTTTCTTCCACTCCCTGATCGTAGATACGGAACGGGCTTTTGATGGGGATACGGAAGAGGGCGGCTACAATATGTACATGACCACGGTGGCCGAATTCAAGGCCATCCTCCAGCAGATGTACGACCGGGGCTATGTGTTGATTTCCCCCTACCAGATGGCCTACGAGAATGAAAACGGCAAATTTGTCTACGGCGACATTATGCTGCCCCCCGGCAAA